>JAYZBD010000020.1:0-20283 GCA_036339395.1 Planctomycetota bacterium
CCCTGGGGAGAAGTGGCTGATTTCGAAGGACTCTTCGAGTTCCTCGAAAGCCGCCGCCTTGACGGGATGGGCGGGGGTCTCTTCGCGGACGATCATCCCCTTGTCGTGATCCCCGGTGCCGACACGAGGTGGTCGGATGCAGTTGGAGCATTCAATGCTGCCGTGCGTGCCGGCTACCTGAACATCACGTTCGAGGAAATTACATCGTGATCTGCCCACTCGTACTGCTGCTTGTGCTCTCGGTTCTCGCCCCGACCGGTGTGGAGAAGAAACTGGATGAACTGGGCGGAGTCATGCGCTCTCCGGAGGCAACGAAGTCGCAGCGCATGGACGCATTGGAGCAGCGACTGCTCGTGCGAAGCGAGGCGATCGCGAGTGAAGAGTTCAAGCACGATGCGGAGAAGACCCGGTGGCGCATCGACCAGGCTGAGGATCTTCTCATGGGAGGACTGGGACTCGATCGCCTCGGCCTGGTGATCATCTACGGGTTTCCAACCAGCCAGGAGAAGGAAGATGGTCGCTCGCGAATCGATGCTGCGATGTCGGTTCTGAACCAGGCTGAAATCGAGGTCGAGCAGGGGATCTTTGAACTGGAGCAGGTTCGTGCTTCAAGCAGGAGTGGTATTCAGCGGGAAATGCTCCTGCACTATCGAGAAAAGGAACGGGATCGTCGCCTGCCACTGTTGCGGGGCATGGCCCTCGTCCACAGGGCGGAGGGGTTCGAGGACGAGGCAATGCGATCCCGGACCATGCAGGAAGCCCTGGATGCTCTTGCGGGACTCCCCGAACGACTTGATGGCGCCGCTTCCGCGAGGGCATCGTGGCTCCAGGGCCTGGCCCGTGCCCGCCTTGGGAAGTACGAGCAGGCGGAGGAGGCGTTTCGAACAGCCGCCACGAATCCATCGGCGACTTCGGACATCGTGCTGGCGGCTCGGCTTGGTGGTGTAGTGAACAGGACGGTGGAGGGAGGACCGGTTCGAGGTGTACGTGCGGCACACTCTCTCCTCGGACGCTACGAGGGTGGGGAGCATGTCGCTGATTTCGTGCTGATCATCGATTCCATCGCCAACCTGCATGCCGGTGCAGGGCGTCTTGATGAAGCGTCCTCGGCGTGGAGTCGCATGCGGGAAAATCTAGCGGCTTCGGGGCTCGATGCCGACGTCATCGATGCTCTCATCAGGGAACGCATCAGGAGGTTGCCTCTTGCAGATCCTTCTGCGGCGGAACTGCCACTGGAGGTACTGCTCGCGCACGCTCCACGCGAAGACATCGATGTGGCGGAGATGATCGAATCCATTCGTTCGAATCTCAGTGGGACGGGGAGCAGTAATGGGATTCGAGCACGGGGGATGATCGTGCTCGGCTCGCTCCTGGTGCGTGCGGAACGTCGACAGGAAGCAGCGTCCATCCTGCTGGAGATGGCTGTCGGCCATCCGGATCATCCGGAGTCGGGGTCCGTGCTTGAACACGCCGCTCGCCTTGCTCTTCGAGGACACCTGTCCAACCCCTCCGATGCAGCGTGGAAGAGACTGGCGGACTCGACACTGGCTCGACTCCTTGCGGGCTACCCGGATATCCGGGACATAGACGGCTGGCGCCTTGCAGCCGCCCGCATGGCGGCTGGAGATGGTCGTCTCGAGGATTCGTTGGAGATCTATGACGCGATCCGACCCGGCTCGAGCGAGAATGAACATGCGATGCAGGAGGCGGCTGCGATCGTCCTGGGCCTCTCTCGCGGGGAGCATCCGAAGTTCAGTTCCAGGGTCGCGGTGGAGCAGCTGCAGCGTCGCCGATCCCGGGGAGCCGAGGCGACGCAGGTTGCCATTGACCTGCTCCTTGTTGAAGCGCTCATCGAGGATGGACGTTCGCCCGAGGCTGCCGCCCTGGTCAGCACGCTGGATGTGCTGCCCCTTGAGGATGAACAACGTGGGCGTATCGAAACACTTCGGCTTCGTTGCGCTGCAGGGGACCCGACAGCCATGGCTGCAGCTGCCTCTGCAGTAGCACGGCAACGGCGTCCGGAGGGTGGGGCGGCCATTTCATCTGCCCTTCGCACTGCGCTTGCACGCCTGGGTGAAGACGCACGGGGCTCGGGAGTCGAGCATGGCGTTGTCGTCTACCGGGGAGAAGTCCTGCCGCTGGCCGAGGCGATGCTTGATTGGCTCGAGGGGATGGACGTCGACGATCCGGGTGCCTGGCTCCTGGTCGCGGAAGGTTTCCGCAGGAGTGGTCGATCCGCCGAGGCATTGAAGATCATCACGAGTTCACAATCCGAAAGGAAGGACGCCGGGCAGGTGCTCTTTGAACGGGCCGAATGCCTGTATGCCCTTGGGGAAGAGGAGCAGATGGCCGAGGCCATGAGCATCTACAGGAGGCTTTCGAGGGTCGAGAGGGAACAGGCTCCGCGTCGATGGTGGTGGAGCCAGGTGCGGATGCTCGAGATACTTTCAACGCTTGATCGAGATGCGGAACGCATCGGTCCCCGGATCCGCCAGTTGCTGGCGGAAGACGATGAACTGGGTGGAGCCGACATTCGTCGCAGGTTCGAAAACCTGCTTGCTCGTCACCAGTAACAGGACATGTACGCTGTTATGAAGCCTTGGCCTGTGGAACCGGGTTCCTCGCGGCAAAGGACTTGAGCAATGCGCGACGCCGGTTGTCACCCTTCAGTCGCTCCTGCAGTTTCCGGAGCGTATCGACTTCGATCTGTCGAACGCGTTCACGCGTCAACCCGATCTCCAGTCCGATTTCCTTGAGTGTCAACGGCTCCTGGCCCTCGAGCCCGTAGCGTAGTTTCAGGACTCGTGCATCACGTTCTTCCATGGTGTCGAGCATCACGAGTACTTCGCCCATCTGCTCACGACGCAACGTCGAAGAGGTCGGTTCTTCCTGTCGTCGATCCTCGACCATGTCGGCAAAGTCCATGGGTTCACCATTTTCTCCGGCCGGGAGTTGGCCACGAGACTGGTATGCCTTCATTGCCCTGAAGAGCACCTTCATCTTCTTCATCGGGATGTCCATGACATGGGCGATCTCGGCGTTGGATGGCGTCCTTCCAAGCTCTTCCTCAAGCCGTCGGTACGTATTCTTCCACCGCGTGATCAGGTCGACCATGTACGCCGGGATGTGAATGGGTTGCATCGCATTGATGAGTGTGCGCTTGATGGATTGCTTGATCCACCAGGATGCGTATGTCGAGAATCGTGCTCCCTGTGCCGGATCGAAACCTTCAACGGCGCGAATGAGTCCGATGTTCCCCTCCTCGATGAGATCGGACAGGGGAAGTCCACGATGGGTGTAGTTCTTGCCTATGGAAACAACGAGCCTGAGGTTGGCTCGGATCATGTGATCCTTTGCTTCCATGCAGCCGTCGTTGATGATATGCCAGCCAAGCTTCTTTTCTTCCTCGGCCGTCAACAGTGGGGTCCTGTTGATCTGCTTGAGATACAGTTCGAGATCCCGGTCGGACGTACGTCGTGCCATGCTGCACCCTTCGTCAGGACTGCCGCCAGATTGATCCGATCCCGGTACTCGCTGCCCTGGAGCAACTGTCCCACCGGCCTGAATCGCTGGCTAGCAGCGTGTTCTTGATGTCACGGGCGGCAAGCCACCCTCTCCAACTCCATTACAACCATCCGTGGGACTGTCTCTGGCGGTTGCAATGGCATTCAGACTTCGTTCACTTTTTCCCAAGCTCCTGCTTGACTGTGCGGGAATCCGCGTACAAAGCCACCATCGGGTTAGCCTGAGCCCCTCTTCGGGCCATGCAAGCAGCTTTCGATAGGATCGATCCTTCGCGAGGAGTTCTGCCGGCACAGAACGCATGACCCGTACAGCCAGGGGTCCGGGAACAAGGATCCGTGGCAGGAGGGGACGTTTCCGGCCTCGTGACGCATGGTGCAGAATCGAGCCTACGATGTGGGCTGGAGACCAATGATGAGCCATGATTTGTCGGAGTTCCTTGATGAATGGCCCCGTGAGCAGGGGACCTTCCAGGTGCGAGAGGTACAGGGGGATGATGGTCGACCTCTCATCCAGGTTCGCATCGACATGGGAATCGCCCAGATGGAGGTTGAGGGTCGCCCTGACGGCAACCCGTCGATCCTTGATCGCCTTGAGCATGATGATCAGCCCATGTCACTGGATCCTGAAACCTGTCACGAGTTGAGGTCCGAGGCCATCCTCATGCATCATCGCTATGTCGCGCTGTTTCAATTGAAGCAGTTCGGGGGAGTCGTCAGGGATGTTCGACACAATCTCCGGATTCTCGATGTCTGTGGTCGATTCGCCCAGGAAGAGCGTGATCGAACAGCCATGGAACACCTGCGGCCGCAGATTCTCACCATGGGCATCAGGGCTGATGCGGAGTCCGCAGTGGCTCGAAAACAGAAGGACGTTGCGAGGGAAGTCATTGATCGAGGCCTGGCGGAACTTACGAAGATCCTCGGCCCACAGGGAATCGAGCACAGCAACGAGGTCCAGTTGCTTCGTGGCATGCGGGATCTGCTTGTTCGCAAGTTGCCGCCCGCGTCGCCGCCTCCACTGCGAGTTGAACTCGAGCAGCGACTCGCGGAGGCCCTGGAAAAAGAGAACTACGAACTGGCAGCGATCCTCCGGGACGAGGTTGCATTTTCACAGCGTGCCGAACATCAACGAAGCCAGACCGAAGCACTTCTTCAACGACGCCTGGCCGAAGCACAGGCAGCCAAGGACCACAAACTGGCCGCAATCCTTCGGGATGAGCTGAAGATGCTCAGGGATTGAAAGGCCGCTACCCTGTAGGGCCCATGACAACCGTGACCGATCTCAAGAAGACCCCGTTTCACAAGGCCCATGTCGAGCATGGTGCCAAGCTCGTTGAGTACACGGGCTGGGAAATGCCACTCCTGTACACATCAATCATCGAGGAGCATCGCCAGGTTCGCCAGGCGGGGGGGCTCTTCGACGTGTCCCACATGGGTCGGTTTACATTCAAGGGTCGTGACGCCGGGCGATTTCTCGATCGTGCATGCACCAGGGACATCGCGACGATGCAGGACAGGCAGGTCAGGTATGCACTCGTGTGCAACGAGCAGGGTGGGTGCCGTGACGACGTACTTGTCTACAAGCACTCGGACACGGAATACACCATGGTCTGCAACGCAGCCAACAGGCTGAAACTGGTCGATCACTTCGCCCAGGTCAAGGGAGATCTCGTCTACAGGTTCGCAGACATCACCGAGAAGACCGCCATGGTTGCGCTCCAGGGTCCGAAGGTCATGGATGCGTTGGCAGGATTCTCGAAGGAGATTCCGACACTGAAGCGATACCGCTTCACGGAAAAGTCTCTCTTCATCGCCAAGTTCCTCGTGTCCCGTACCGGCTACACGGGCGAAGATGGAGTCGAGGTCATTCTCCCCGCATCGATGGCAGGCAAGGCCGTGGAGATGATTCTCAAGAACATGGATGATGGTGCCATCATGCCATGTGGACTTGGTGCCCGTGATTCGCTTCGTCTCGAGGCCGGAATGGCGTTGTATGGACATGAGATCGACGAGACGATCGACCCACTCACCGCTGGACTCGACTTTGCCGTGTCTCTTGAGAAGGGCGGAGATGGTTTCATCGGCCAGGAGGCGCTCCGCGAGATCGCCGCTTCGACTTCAAGGCGACACCTTGTCGGACTGAAACTGGAAGGGCGTCGAGCCGCCAGGCAAGGCATGCATGTTCTTGCCGCTCCAGGAACCGTGGGCGCAATTACCAGTGGATGCCTGAGCCCGACGCTCGATGCATCCATCGCGATGGCAATCGTCGAGCAGTCGGCATCGAAGGAGGGCATGGCAGTCCAGGTCGATCTCGGTCGGCAGGTCGTCGATGCCACCGTCGTCCCGATGCCCTTCTATTCAAGGTAATCCAGGTGCGACTCGTCAGCCTTCGTCGGCATCCTTTGCCTGCCTTCGTTCGAGCTTCTTGACGCGCTTGGCCAGTTCACTGAGGTGCATTGCAGCCAGGGCATTTCGCTTCGCCATGTCGGCATCGATTGCCGGTGCACCCCCGATGGCCGATCCGGGTTCTATGTCTCCGACGATTCCGGTCTGGGCCAGGGCCTGGACACCATCCCCGATGGAGATGTGTCCTGTCACACCGGTCTGACCTCCCAGCACGACGTAGTTTCCAACATCAACAGATCCGGCAATACCCACGAGAGAAACAAGCAGGCAGTGCGAACCGATCGTGGTTCCATGCCCGATGGAAATAAGGTCAGCGAACTTCGTTCCTGCACCGATGCGTGTCGAACCCATGGTCGCGCGTTCAATTGCACAGCCACCACCGATTTCGACGTCGTCCTCGATCACCACGTTTCCGTCCTGGGGGATCTTGTGATGTGCGCCTTCATGAGTTGCAAATCCGAATCCATCCTGGCCGATCACGCTGTTGCCATGAATGATCACACGGTTGCCGAGTTGACAGCGGTCGTAGATCGTGACATTGGGGTACAGGATGCAGTCGTTGCCGACCGAGGCATCCTTCCCGATGTAGACACCCGGATAGACATGGCATCCTGTTCCGATGCTGGCCCCCTGTTCAATCGTGACATTCGGGTGGACGCGTGTGCCTTCACCAATCGAGGCGGTGTCGTGGATGATGGCGACTTCGCTGACATGCTGATCGTCGCAGCCCATCGGGGTCGGATGCTCGCGGTATCCGTGAAGTTCGACCATGGCATTCCGAAATGCAAAGTAGGGATCGGTGCAGACAAGTCGTGTGATCCCCTCCGGGCAGGGTTCATCAGCTGAAATCAGAACAGCCGTGGCTTCGGTCGTCTCCAGGAACCGCGCATACCTCCTGTTGGCCAGGAAGGTGATATCTCCCGGCTTCGCCCTGTTGATGGCGGCGCAGCCGTTAACTATCTGCGTACCATCCCCGTGGACGGTCGCTCCGAGGCAGTTGGCAAGTTGATCAAGCGTCTGGCCCATGGAGTATCGATGGGAACCTATCCTCAGGTTCGACAGGGGTCAATCAGGGGCCGCCGTGTGCAGCCCCAGCAGGTGCGGGGTATCCTCCGGATCGCATGCCACGACTTACCTTCCCAGCCGTGTTTCTTCTTGCGATCGTGGCATTCGGGGCCACTGTTCCAGGGGCTGTCGCTTCTGAAGCCGCATTGGAGGCACTCCAGGACGATCATCTCTCCGATCGGCCGGTTTCATCGATCACCTTCAAGGGCCTGGGACGGGTCTCGGAACAGAAGATCTGGAACAATATTCGATCCCAGGTTGGTGGACCCTATGACCCGAAGACGGCGAGCGACGACGTTGAGTTGCTGACACGTCTCGGAGACTTCAGCAGCATCGACATCGAGGCGACGCTGGAGGAAGACGGGACCGTCTCACTTGTCTACGTCTTCGATGAGCAGCAGCAGCTCTCCGAGGTACAGGTCGTCGGCAATCGAGTACTGACGGACCAGGCGCTGCTCGGACCCACTGGCCTGCACCGGGGGTCGCCTCGTGATGATTTCCTGATCGAACGTGGCATTCGTGAAATGCAGGATCTCTACCAGGAAAAGGGGTACTACCTCACGGAAGTCTCTGTTGACCAGAACCAGCTCGAGGAGAATGACCTCCTGATCTTCGAGATCGTGGAGGGACCACGCGTGCGGGTCCGCGCCATTGATTTCGAAGGCAATGTCACCGTGTCGAACAAGCGGCTCTATTCCGAGATCAAGACCAGGACCTGGTTCCCATTCTTTCGAAGGGGTGAACTCGACACCGAACTGCTGAAGCGGGATGTATCGACACTCGACTCCTACTACAAGGATCGTAGTTACCTGGATGTACGGGTCGACAAGTCGATCGAGATCAGCCCTGACCAGCGCGAGGCGAAGGTGATTTTCCTCATCAAAGAGGGTCCAGCGTTCACGGTTGGACGGATCACGGCTTCCGCCAAGTTTGCAGATGAGAATCTCGAGGTCTTTTCTGCGGACCAGTTGAATGCGCTGATGGAGTTGAAATCAGGTGATCGATACATGACGGATATCCGCAAGCGGTCCGAGGCCCAGTTGAAAGCAGCCTATGGAACGCTGGGGTACCTGGATGCGTCCGTAAGCCTGCTCCCCGTGCACAGTTCGTCTGCCAACGAGGTCAACATCATCATCGAGATCAGCGAGGGAGAGATTGCAGATGTGGGGATGATCAGGATCCACGGCAACTTCCTGACGAAGGACAAGGTCATCCGTCGTCACGTCGGGCTGCAGCCGGGAAGGCGATATGACGCTGTCGAACTTGAACTGTCAAAGACCCGGATCGAGCAGACCCAGTTGTTCAACGATGTCAAGATCACGCCGCAGCAGGAAGACGAAGATCACCCGGAACAACGTGACGTGCTCATTGAAGTCGAGGAGAAGAACACCGGTTCATTCAACTTCGGTGTCGGTTTCGGTTCCGATTCGGGTGTCCTGGGACAGATATCACTCGTCCAGAACAACTTTGACATTGCCGACGTTCCCGAGACATTCGGTGAACTCTTCCGAGGTCGGGCATTTCGTGGAGCCGGTCAGCAATTCCAGATGAACTTCCAGCCGGGTGATGAGATCTTCGCCTACGACATCAGCCTGACGGAGCCTCGAATATTCGAGACGGACTTTTCGCTCAGTGGCAACGGTGGCTACCTGCGCCGGGTGTATCGTGACTACATCGAGTCGAGACTGTCGGCGGGCACGGCATTGAGCCGCCGCTTCGGAGATGTGTGGCTGGGGTCGCTTGGAACGAATCTGGCTCATGTTGAACTCAAGGATTTCGGGTTCAACACGCCTATCGAGATTCGCGAGGACAGGGGTCCCGACAAGCTCTACAGCGTTGGTGGAAGCTTGACCAGGACGACGATCACGACCCTGAGTCGACCCGGCAGCGGAAGCAGGTTCCAGTTCAATTTTGCGCATTACGGCTTTCTCGGTGATGTGGACTTCAACAGGGTACGGATCGATTACACGACCTACCTCACACTGAGTCGTGACTTCCTCGGTCGAATATCGACGCTGCGACTCGACGCCTCGGCTGGGGGAATCCTCTCAGGTCGTGCGCCCACCTATGAACGGTTCTACCTCGGTGGTCGCACACTGCGTGGTTTCCAGTTCCGCGAGGTGAGCCCCAAGGGAACCCCGGCAAATCCAGGCGGGGCAACCGATATTCCCATTGGTGGTGATTACATGGTCTTCCTCGGTGGGCAATACCAGTTCCCGATCCTGAGCACCGTCATCGATGGGGTCTTTTTCATCGATTCGGGCACCGTCAACGATGATTTCGGTTTCGAAGCCTACAGGGTGAGCGTTGGATTGGGTATTCGCCTGTACATCCCGCAACTGGGTCCGACCCCGATGGCGTTCGATTTTGCCTTTCCCCTCCGAAAGCAGGACAATGATGAAACCGAGGTCTTCAGCTTCTCGGCGGAGCTGCCCTTCTGAGGGATGGACCGTTTGCGAACTCCATCAACCCCGTACCGGGAAATCGCACCATGCTGCACTACCTTCGAAAGAACGCTACCGCACTCGCTGTCACCGCTGGAATTCTCGGCCTTGTCGTGGCCTGGCCTGCAGAAGCAAATCGCACTGCCTCGATGGGGCCGACGGTTGTTGCAACGGTTGACATGCAACTCGTCATGGGCGGACTCTCGGAGCGAGCCGATCTCATGGTCGACCTTGCCGCCAATGGTCAGACGATCGGGGAAGAGGAGAAGACGCGGGCCGAGGAAATAGAACGTCTTGCCAAGGAACTCGAGGACGTGGTCGACGATCAGCGTCGCACAAGCATCCAGGATGAGCTCGACCTGAAGATCCTTCAGAGAATGGCCTGGCTTCGGTTTACACAGCAGGAGATCGACATCGAGAAATCCCTGATGCTGGAGAACCTCTTCAGGAGCATGCAGTCGGCAGCGAAGGAACTCGCGGAGATCGAGGGTATCGACCTCGTGATCATCGATGATGCCGGTCAGCAGTTCGAACTGTTGCCCAAATCACAGTTGTCACGGGAAGGACAGGTGGCACAGCAGATGACGTCTCGCAGGGTGCTCTACAGGGATTCGGCCATAGACATCAGCGAAGAGCTGATCATCCGCATGAACAACGATTATGCAGCTTCAACTGGCACTCGCTGATTCCTGTCGGCGATTGTTTCGGAGATCATCAACATGACACTGTTTACTTCTCGAAACCGGGCACTCCTGCTTTCATCCTGCATCCTGGCAATGGCAGGATTCATGGTTGGAGTCCAGGCGCTGGCGATTCATGCTCTCCCGCTGCTCTCACCGGCAGTCGTAGCAACGGTCGACCTGGAAACAACGATCAACAGCCTCGACGAGTGGGCGGAGATGCTCGCTTCGGAAACGGATATCGGTGATGGACTCCAATCCGAGGTCAAGCGACGCCAGGATGAGATTGAACTGCTTGAAGCGGACCTCGAAGACTACCCCTCCGGAAGCGAGAAGTTCAAGGAGGCCTTCAAGCGATACCAGATGGCGAGCATCGAGCTCCAGGGGTACGTCCAGTTCCAGCAGCTGAAGAGCCAGCAGAGAACAAGCGAACTCATACTCAAGCTGTACGAGAAGATCAAGTTGATCGCAAAGCAGCTTGCGGATGAGAATGGGTACGACATCATCCTGATGAACGACTCGGTGCTCGAGATTCCGGAGAACCCCGAGAACATCGTCCGGGAAATCTCCAATCGACGGATCCTGTTCGCCCGGACCCAGATGGACATCACCGACCAGTTGATTCAACGGATGAACGCCGATCACCAGGCTTCAGCGGATTCGAAGTGACCGAAGCCGGACCTGTCGCAGGTTCCTCGAGGAGTGTCCAGGTCACCGCGGGTGAACTGGCAGGAATGCTTGACGCGACGTTGGACGGTCCCGAGGATCTCCTGCTTGATGGAGTCGAGGCACTGCACGTTGCTGGGGCATCCGACCTTACCTTCATTACAAGCGATGCCTATGCGGAACAGTGGAGTGAATCCTCTGCCGGGGCGGCGCTGGTAACGGAGGGCATTGATGTTCCTTCGCATGACGCATCAACGCGTGCCCTTCTCACAGTTGCAGATGCCGAGTTGTCCATGATCGATGTTCTCGAGCAGTTTGCTCCTGCAGTTCTTCCTCCACCTGTCGGGGTGGACTCGACGTCATCGGTCCACCCGAGTGTCCAGCTTGGAACCGGGGTCTGTATCGGTCCGCATGTCTCCATCGGCGCCAACAGCGTGCTTGGAGATGATGTCGTCATCGAGGCTGGCGCCCGCGTAGGGACTGATGTGCAGATCGGCACCGGGACATGGATCGGCATGAATGCAGTGGCAGGTGATCGGGTTTCGATCGGGGCCCGCTGCAGGTTGCATTCGTTGGTATGCCTTGGAACGGATGGCTTCGGGTACCGCCCTTCCCCTGATGGAGGGGGGCTCCGGCGGATTCCGCATGTTGGTACGGTTCAACTTGGCGATGACGTGGAACTCGGTGCTGGAACCTGTGTCGATCGAGGCAAGTTCGGCGTAACGAGCATTGGGGACGGCTCGAAGCTCGACAACCTCGTCCAGGTGGCGCACAACGTCAGGATCGGCAGTCATTGTGTCGTAGCGGCCCAGGCCGGCTTCGCAGGTTCGGCCACCGTGCATGACTGGGTCCAGGTTGGTGCCCAGGCAGGGGTTGCAGATCACGTGACCATCGGCGATGGGGCACGAATCGGTGCGAAGGCCGGCGTGATGAGAGATGTCCCCGCTGGAACCTCGGTACTGGGCATTCCTGCAGATGAAAGCAGGAAAATTTTGCGTCAGGTCTCCTGCCTTCGTAAACTACCCCAATTCATGGCGGCCCAGGGGCCGCAGCAACATCGAGGGGATGACGCATAGGCGGATGCAGGTGCGTTGTTGACCGGAACGGTGGAGACTCCAGCCATGGAGACCAGGACAGTCGAGTCCGGATCCGACGAGCAATACGACTCGTCAACGCGATCCACGAAGCAGCACACGCTGCAGACGTCGATCACGGTTGCAGGCCCGGGGCTGATGCACGGGCACGAGGCCATCGTGACGATCGATCCTGCGCCTCCCGGCCATGGCATTGTCTTTGAGCGTGTCGATCTCGATCCCCCTGTACGAATCCCGGCACTTGTCACCCATGCTGTCGATCGCGATCGCAGGACTGCCTTGAAGAACGGCGAGGGGATGGTTGAGACGGTCGAGCATTGCATGTCGGCCCTTGCAGGATTCGAGATCGACAATGCCCTGATTCGTATCAATGGCCCCGAGATGCCGCTCGGCGACGGCTCGGCTCTGCCGTGGATTGAACCGATGAGGGAAGTCGGCCGAGTCGAGCAGGACAGTGACAGGCGACTGTTCCGTGTTACGCAGCCGATCGTCATCGAGGAGAACGGTTCGGTGCTCGCCGCATTCCCTACGGATCGTCGGATGATGCAACTGCTCTACGAACTTGATTACGGCGCGAATTCGGATCGCATCAGTCGCCAGGCATGCAGCTTCTCTCTTGGAGTTGATGATTACTTGAGCGAACTGTCCCCAGCACGAACCTACAGTCTCAAGGAAGAGGCACAGGCACTCTGGGACCAGGGGTACTGCAGGCACCTGAGTCCCAAGGAAGTGCTGGTGATCGGTGCAGACGGCCCTATCGAGAATGAACTGCGATTCCACAATGAGCCGGTCAGGCACAAGGTGCTCGACATGCTGGGCGACCTGTACCTCGTTGGAGGAGAGATCCAGGGACGTTTCGTTGCTTCAAGGAGTGGTCACTCTCTCAATCGCCGCATGTGCGAGTTGATCATCGAGCAGGATCGAGTTCTCCAGTCGGAGAATCCTGGACAGGAACGTGCGGCAATGGATATCCGCACGATTCGCCGCATCATGCCCCACAGGTACCCGATGCTGCTCGTGGATCGGGTGCTCGAGATCGATGGCGATCGCAGGGCGGTGGGTGTAAAGAACGTATCGATCAACGAGCCATTCTTCGAGGGGCACTACCCGGACACTCCAATCATGCCGGGAGTTCTTCTTGTTGAAGCAATGGCCCAGCTTGGTGGACTCCTGCTGAGCCAGAAACTGGAACACACTGGCAAGATCGCCGTGCTCCTGAGCCTTGACCGTGTCAAGTTGCGACACCCCGTCACCCCGGGTGACCAGGTTGTTCTCGAGGCGGAAACGATCCGGGCAAGCAGCAGGACGGCATCCATCCGTGGTACGGCTTCGGTTGGAGGGAAACTTGCCGCCGAGGCGAATATCAGGTTCATGATGGTGGATGGAGACCAGGAATGACGATGCTGGACCATCTGAGGGCAGTTCAATGACGATCCACGAACCAGCTACGATCGATCCCAGCGCCAGGATCGATCCCAGTGTCGAGGTTGGTCCGTACTGCGTGATCGGACCAAACGTCGAGCTTGGGGCGGGCTGCAGGCTTCATGACCATGTCTCGATCCAGCGGGATACGATCGTCGGTGAACAGAATGCATTTCATCCCTATTGCGTCATTGGCGGTGATCCCCAGGATCGCAAGTACGACGGCGAACAGACGATGTGTCACATCGGGAACGACAACGAAGTCCGTGAGCATGTGACGATCCACAGGGGTACCGGGAACGGTGGATCACTCACCTCCATCGGCAACGGGAACCTGCTCATGGTCGGTTCACACGTTGCTCATGACTGCAGGATTGGTGACGAAGTCGTAATTGCCAACCAGGTCATGCTTGCGGGCCATGTGTATATCGAGAACGGGGCAAGCATCGGGGGGGGTGCGGGCATTCATCACTTCGCGACGATCGGCAGCTGCTCCTTCGTGGGTGGGCTGGCCCGGATCTCGCGTGATGTTCCTCCATTCATGATCGTCGAAGGACATCCTGCCGAGGTACGTGCATTGAACGTGATTGCCCTTGCACGTCGTGGATATGAACCTTCGCACGTGGAGGCTCTGAAGGAATCATTCAAGCGACTGTTCAGGGGAAACGGCTCAGTCTCGAATCACACCCGATCCCTGCGGGAAGACTTTGCCGATGTGCCGGCAGTACTCAAACTCTGTGATTCGATGGATGCATCTTCGGATGGGACACATGGCCGAGCCCTGGAGTCAGGCAGGAAAGACGACAAGTGGTCCGGCACGGTCGAAGCCGAGTCACGCTGATTGAACACCATCGCAGTGCAGGGGTGGATCAGCCGAGGCTCTCGTCTTCGTCATCCTCATCGTCCTCATCGTCATCGGCGTCCAGGTCGACATCGTCATCTCCGAACCCGTCGTCTCCTTCCTCGTCTTCCTCGTCGTCTTCTGCCTCGTTGAGATCATCATTCTTGTCGAGATCGACCTCATCCTCGTCCTCTCCTTCGAGGTCGGAATAGTAGTCATCCTCATCTTCAATGGGACCAGCGAGGGGAACCGGAGATGCAATCCACTCCGATGTGTCAAGTTCAACGGGAAGTGTCGGCAAATCAGTCGTCGAAGTCATGAATCACTCTTCTCTATCAAGCACTCGAGATCACTGAACGGTCCAGTCCGGCAGTGGTACAAGGTCGACAAACTCAGCAGTCTCAAGAATGAGATACGTGCCACTCGATCTTGCTGCGCGGATTCTACTATCGAGTGGGTAGAGGTCAAACAGGTCGAGCAATCGACCCTGTCGATCCAGCATGTGGACACGGTAGAGATGTCTTCGTCCCTGTGGACTGCCGGTTCCCGGGAGATGCGTGATCGACTGGAGATAGGTCAACAGGAGCCATCCACCCTCATGTTCAAGCAGGAGTTCATGTTCAAGATCACCCGGAATGCTGTCAGCACCGATCAATACACCATCAGCATCGTGCACGGCCATGCCACCTTCACGAAGCAGGGTGAATCCACCAGGTCGAACGTCCATCTGGATCGCCACACCAATATCCCTGTGAACGGGGTTCTCAAGAAGCCCTTCAATCCGGCCATGAGCCAGAGAAACATCCAGCAGTTCATCGGCTGCATCAAGTACAACCAGGCTGTTGCCTGATGCCCAGGCGTACTGGGTGTCAAGCAGGTCGGGGGAGGTGTTGAGCCATTCGGCCCGTTGCCCTGGCCACCCGACCGCGGCAATTCCACTGTCGCCTCCAAGGACGAGGTCATCAAGGGGCGAGCGTGCGAGCCAGCGGACATCCCCGATTTCGCCAGGCCACTGAACACGCTGCACATCCAGGCTCCGAGTATCAACGAAGTAGACAACCGGGTTTGCATTGCTCACGGCCAGGGGGTGATCCGCAACTGGATCCGGTCCGACAGCCATGAAGCCGCCCGGCCAGGGCAGGAGATCATGAACAACACGAAGGGGCAGTGAAGCGTGTCTCCATTCCGGCGCGCCTCCCGGATCGGTCAGGATACGCACCTGCCCGTCACTTCGAATGAAGGAAATCATGTCGGACTCGGCGGCGACCAGCAGTTCATCGGGTTCAATCAGGTGCCCACTGGGCCTGATCGACTGCCGGATCGCTGCTCCTGCCTCCAGGGGTGGAAACTCGGCACCGACATCTTCAACTCCACCGATATGTTCGCCAGTGGCATCATCCATCACCATCAACTCGATACGCCCGCCCTCATGTGCACCAAGAAGGGCAGTACGTCCATCTTCCTGCTGGAGGATCGATTCAACGGCCATGGCAACGGGCTTTTTCCATCGCACCTGGAGGGTCTCCTGATCAAATGCGACGAGTTCTTCACCCGTGGCGATCAGCAGCAGGTCCTCCGTGATCCCTGCCCGTGAATAGGGACTGCCGTGAACCAGTCGTCCGCGGATTCTCCGTGCTTCTCCGAGATTGCCTGTCGATGGTTCAATCCCCTCCATGCTTCCGATGGTGGCAAGGATGTCCGTGGGGGCGAGTGGACCACTGCTGCCGATGAGGGGCCGTTCACCATGGCGCTGTTGCCACCCGATGACAAGGGCTCTTGCAGTCTGGAAGCGTTCATGTTCCAGGAGCAGGTCGATCGTTGACGCCAGTTGGCGAGCAAGCTTCTGTGCATCAGGTGTCCAGCGGAGATTCCATCGTGCGGCTGCAACCTGTTCTTCCACGGAACCTGTGCCTGCCGCTTCCGCCAAGGGCCCTGAACTCACATCGAGATCATCGATTCCAGCAAGGCGTTGTCGAGCCCATATTGATCCAGGGGCATGCACGTTGTTCTCAACATGCCATGCATCGCCAATTTCATCCTGCATGAGGATCGCCAGCCAGTGTTCGGCAGCTGCACGAGGAACCGTGTCGTACAACCAGTCGCCCAATGCCAACTGGGTCTCAAGCTGCTGCGAGGCCGTTATTGCAGTCCGCTTCATCATCCCCGCCACGAGTTCACCCGCAGGCTCCTGCCCAGGCTCAAGGCGTTTCATCGCCGCGACAAGATGTTCAAGCAGCCGGTCTCGAGCTGTTTCGTCCTCCGGGTCTTCTTCAAGCAGGTCCAGCATGTTTCCTGCAGCTTCGACCAGGAGCGCGTTGTTCCCGCTTCTCGCTGCAAGTCGGACGAGATCCATCCGTGGTTCCAAGGATTCCGGAGTCGACTCGATCCTGTCCTGGAGGGCTGTTTCAGCACGCTCAAAGGCGCAGTAGGCTTCAAGCGTAGTGGGTCCGGCGACGAACAGTTGCGAGCCTGCGAGCAGCGCGTTCCCCGAACGGGAAATCTGCAGTTCCGTATCGATGTTCCCTGTTGCACTGTCGACCTGGAGGAGCCGATCCTGCATGGGGATGATGATGCTGTCTTCAAGGATCTGGATTCGACCTGCAATGTCCTCCTCGGAGTCGATCCACTGGTGCCGCCAGAGTGGCACATCCAGGTTGTCAATCTTGAAACAACTCAAGTCGATTCCGACCGAGAAGATGTACGTGCCGTCTGACAGCAGGTACAGGGGTTCATTCCACGAGGGCGAACTGACCAGTGACCATGAATCCAGCACCTCGCCCGTAGCAGGATCGAGCATGAAGAGGGTTCGTCCATCCGGAGCATGTGCAAGCAGCCCTCCTGGAATACGAACAGGCTGGAGGGATGTGTAGGGTCGCATGCGGGTTTCGAACGCATTCGGATCTGGTGGAGGCATTCGTTGTACCCAGAGCAGGTCACCGGTTGCCGCATCGACGGAGGCAATGGCGCCGGCGGTCGTTCGTACATGAATGCGATCACCATCGGCCAGGGGCATTGAAACAGCCTGCTCGATGTTTCTCCGGAGTTGACCCGAGGAGGCGATCCAACGTGACCAGAGCACTTCGCCGTGGACAAGATCAATGGCAACCAGTGACTCGCTGACAAGTTGCTGTCGGCTGAGTCTTCGGGCCATGACGTAGGCGACTCCTTCGTGAATCACCGGCGAACTGCAGGGAAACAGGTCATTCGACATGGGTATGTCGGGGTTGCCGTCCAGAATGACGGACCATCGAAGCCGGCCGGTCTCCACATCCAGGCAGAGAATCGCGCCATCGCTCGATCGCTCATCTCCATAGTTGATTCCGGCGATGGTGACGATGAACCGACCCTCGATGGCCACCTCGTTCATCCCATTTGGCCGCTCATTGGGGTCAAGCGTGAAGTCGGCCTGTCGATGCTTGTAATGCCACTGTTCCTGCCCGGTCAGCACGTCGAAGGCGATCACGTCCCTGCCGAGATTCAGGAAGATCAGGTCGCCATGGATCGTGGGTGACGAGGTCGTATACCAGCCCGATTCGGTTCTCACCTGCAGGCCTTCACTCGCGTTCCTGGCAAGCCTGTTCGGCACGCCGAATCGGCGTGCAAGCAGGCTGTCTTCCAGCGAGGTCGACCAGATCGACAGGCCAACGAGGTGCTCCATGTTCGAAGATGCCCCGGTGTCGTGGATCGTGGTCGAGGTCCATGGAGACGGTTCGAATCGCCATTGACCGATCGCTTCGAGCCATGGTTCGGCGGCTGAACCGAGTGAGGCAAGCGCATCCTTGTTTTCATCGAGTGCCACTTGATCACCAATCATGGCTGCTGCCATTGCAAGTCCATGGCGGGCATTGGCCATCGCCTGGTCATCTGCGTCCGGGTGCAGCAACACACGACGCAGTCGTTCCGTACCTCGACCGGGCGCCCCACGTTCAATGTCACGGTGTCCCAGGTAGAGCAGGGCGGTGAGTCCCGCCGGAGTAAGTTCCCATCGCTGGTGGACATTCACAAGTTCATTTCGCTCCAGCGCAGCTGCAGCTGCATCACTCCACTGCATGCGCCAGGCCTCCAGCAGTGCCGGCTTTTCCCGGAGCCGTTCAAGAACCATCGCCCGGACCCCCTGGAATTGGTTTCCTCCCCCGCCCTCGACAGGCACTACACGACCGGCCGAGTTCTCAAGGAGTTCCTGGAGTCGCAGTGCAGCGCCCGCTGGATCAGTTTCAGCAAGTTGGTCCGCGGCATGAAGCAGGTCCAGTGCCGTCGGTGATTCATCGACGTAGACGGGGTTGTCCTGTCCACCTGCCGAAGCGATGGTGAAGAGGATGGCCAGGAGGGTCGGGATGGCCTGTGGGATCGGCATGCTGATTGTCAGGATTCTAGGCCGATGGGCCGGCCGTGGTAGAGTGCATTCATGTCCCGTTGTACCTGGATTCTCGGCTTCCTCCTCCTGGGCGTCATTCCCTTCGCCGGGTGTGCGCCAGCCCCCTCCATCGTGATCGAGTCCGTTGAAGTAGTTGGAGAACATGACGAGGCCGCGGCCCTCGTGTTCAAGGGAACAATCTCGAACTCCCACGAGCAGACCCTCCGCCTTCTCGAGTTCGACTACACCATGTCCATGCATGGTCGACAGGTCTACCAGGGGCGACATGCAGCCGAGATGACCTTGACCGAGGGTTCGAAACGCACGTTCACGCTTCCCGCATCCTTCCCGTTGTTGCTGCAGGACTACAGGGGGCTTGGATTTCTCCCGGATTCATCTCATTGGTCGCTTTCCGGCAATCTCGTCTACCTGGGCGAGGGTGTGCTTGCGGAAACCTTCCTGGACATGGGATTCCGACCCTCGGTTGGATTCAAAGCATCCGGTGACCTGCAATGGCCATCGAACAGAACCGCATCGGTGCGCTGAATCCTCCGCAGAATCCGGACAGGTCATACACCCCGCGATTGCATCCGATCTGAACCATCTCATGCAGCATGATCAGTTGGATTGAAACTCCTGCTCTTGATGCAGCATCCCCCTGAATGCCCCGTTGAACCGGGCCGATGGTAGGCATGGTCACGTTTCCGGTTGACCTGCAGGAGCTGCCATGTGCCTCAATGATCTCCTTCAACGAGCTGACGACCTTCGAGCCTCCGATCTGCACCTGGTGCCGGGTCATCCTCCCATGGTGCGTGTCCATACGATGATTGAACCGATGGACGCGCCCGTGCTGCGCAACGAGGATGTTCTGCAATGCTTCGAGTCGATGGCGACCGATGCTCAGCGAGCACGGTTCGAAGAACGTGGAGACATGGATTTCTCTCATGAAGTAAGCGGCCTGGGGCGGTACAGGGTCAATGCACACCGGCAGCGAGGCGTGATAGCACTTGCTCTTCGAATGGTTCGGAGCGAGGTGCCGGAACTGTCCTCATTGAACCTTCCTTCCACGGTTGCGAACCTTACACGCCTGCCTCGTGGACTCGTCCTGGTTACGGGAGACACCGGTTCAGGCAAGTCGACAACACTGGCAGCGATGATCTCCGCAATGAATCGTCGAGCACGGCTTCACGTGATCACCCTGGAGGATCCAATCGAGTACAGGCTTGAATCGGAGAAATGCCTCATTGAACAGCGTGAACTCGGCCAGGACATGGCCTCCTTCTCATCGGGGTTGAAGCATGCCCTGCGGCAGGATCCCGACATCATTCTCGTCGGCGAGATGCGTGATCTGGAGACGACTGCATTGGCGATGTCCGCTGCCGAGACGGGGCACCTTGTTCTTTCAACGCTGCATACGGTCAATGCCAGCCAGACAGTCGAGCGGATCATCGACATGTATCCCGCCGGTCAGCAGAACCAGATCCGTGCGATGCTCGGCAATACGCTCCAGGCGGTCGTATCGCAGACTCTCTTCAGGAGAATCGACCAGGAAGGCATGATCCCCGCCGTCGAACTTCTTCTCTGCACGCCGGCAGTCCGCAACATCATCCGTGAGTCACGGACGTTCGAAATACCAAACGTGTTTGAGACCAGTCGTTCAGTCGGGATGATCAGTCTCGATGCCTCGATTACCGAGCTCTGCAGACGCGGGTGCATCAGCCAGGATGATGCTCTCGCTCGCGCAGTTTCGCCGGGGTACGTGTCCCGGCAGCTGGCCGCGTAGGGCT
>JAYZBD010000021.1:0-10516 GCA_036339395.1 Planctomycetota bacterium
GCAGGGCCCCCTGTGACATGACCCACCCTTCAGCAACAAGCAGGGACCGAAGTTCTTCGATGGAACCGAGGCAGTGCACCCGCCCTGCATCATCGACTGCCAGTTCGATCTGATCACATGCAGGACACGTGATCGGCAGCAGCGCAAGGCCCTCGACGTGGGATGCCAATGAACCCCGATCACTGGATGCATCCGCAAGGGAAGGCTCTTGAGTGGACTGCATCGCCACCGAAGGCGCGGGCATCAACTTCGCCGGGGTGAACTCGACTGGTCCAGGCTCGGATGGGGGTGTCCACGATTTTCCAGGTGGTTGAGGAAGCGTCTTGGCAACCGGTCCAGTCTCGATGCTGATCGGTTTCGATGACGTCAGGGCTGACCTGACATCCGAAACGAAGGTGCCGATTCCCCCTTCGGAAAGAGGAAGCTTCATTCCCGTTGAACAATGCTCGTCAAGTTCGATTCGTTGGATCGATCCTCGGTAGGCAACAGTGCAACCCAGCTGCTCACGTGCAGTATCTGCAAGACGGCTTGCCGTCTCGGCTGCCATTCCCTCGGGAGAGCCTGCAATGAACAGGCCCAGGTCGAGCTTGGCCGGGTCGATCATGGCACCTGCAACGATCGACTTGATCATCTGGTAGGCGGCAACCAGCGCAGCCTGGTCCGCACCGGTCAGGATGGTGATGCGATCGGCATCAAGACTGCCGGTACCGGATGGTTCGAAGTGCGAACCAGGAAGTATCAACCATTGTCCGCAGGCCCTTGCAAGTTCCGGAAGCGATTGGAACGCATCGAGTTCTTCCCGATCCAGTCCGAACGAGGTCAAATGGACCTGGTCATCGTCGATGCGAGCCAGGACACCTGGAAGACCCGGCCCGGCAAGGCTCCTTGCGCACGGAAGAAACCATGCATGTGCTCGAACCGGAAGATGACCCGGAATGAGACACTCGATCCGCGGTGAAGGCACGACGACGATCTCAGGTTCCAGGTTCGACTCGATTGCCAATACCGGGGCAGGCACACTGTCGGTCGTAAACAGTGCCGTCAATGCGGCATACTGATCCGGGTGCGTCGTCATGGTGACGGGTTGGATTCAATCTCGAAGCAACTCGTCCGGGCACCCGTCTCCCCGGTGATCACCTGGTCGTTGTATGCATCCACCTGGCTTCGGCCATCCACGACGACCTGGTAGCGATATCGACCCGGCGGGAGCGGAACGGTGGCTTCGAACATCCCGGACGCCCTGTCATATCGCATCGGGGTAGCCGACGTCGACCATCCGTTGAAATCCCCGGAGATGGCAAGGCTCTGTTCCGGCTGTCCAGGCTGCTTGAAACAGGTGCCAAGTTCCGACTGGATGACACCGAATGTCAATGCCCCACCGGGTGGAGTCATGATGGACACGACAGGTTCATCGACAACCGGGCCTGGTGCCGACTCGGGCGTCGATACCGGTGGAGGTGTTGACGTTTCCTGCTTCAGGCCAGCCTGCATCCGCATGGCAAGTTCACCGACCCTGGTATTGGCCCTGGCTTCGGGTGGAGGCGCCGTGGAGGAACTGGGTCGATCGAGATCACTCAGTCGCATCGGGGGCGGTTCAAGTGCAAGCAACCAGTCGGCAAGATCCAGGAAGTCACGCTCGGCCTCCGAGCCGGGCGCGAATTCCGTGATGGGCTGCCCAAGACTCGCTGCTTCCCTCAGTGGTTCATGTTCGCGGATCACCAGGGGCAGCAGGTGATCGGGGAAGTGTTGGCCAAGCGCGTCGAGGATACGGGTGGACAGTCGAGAGTCGGGATTGTGGAGCGTTGGCAACATCGAGCACTCGATGGGTCGCCCGATTCGCTCGATCAACGACTGGATCGTGCCCCACTGCCTCTTGGCGCCACGGAGAGAGAAATACCCCGTTTCGACCGGGATGAGCGCCTGGGTTGCCGCCCTGAGCGCGTTGTAGGTCAACAGGCCGATCGAAGGCGAACAGTCCACGAGGCAGATGTCGTATCGAGGCGAAACATGGGCCAGGACCTTCGCAAGACGCCGATCACGGTCCGGCAATGAGTACAACCCCCCATCGGGCGACTCGAGAGCAGCAAGCATCATGGTGCTGGGCAGGAGATCCAGTCCACGCGACACTTCAAACAATTTGTTGCCCGCTTCGAATCCCTGGTCGAGGTTCGACAGCATCGCCTCGGCTATGCCCGACTCGATGCAGGATTCGGGGACGCCGAGTCCCGCAGCACAGTGCGACTGTGGATCCATGTCCACAAGCAGCGTCCGGGTCCCTCGGCAGGCAAGCACCGAGGCCAGGTTGATGGCGGTCGTCGTCTTCCCACAGCCACCCTTCTGGTTGACGATCGCAACGGTACGCACGGCCCTGCTCGCTCCTTGCCCGGGGAATGCATTTTCCAACACGGCGCGCAGACGGGGCGCACCAGTGCATCATCGGCGGTCGTGGATGGGAGCCTTGAATATGGGACGCTCAGGAAGGCATCACCTGCATCCACGCATGGTGGATCGAGTCCTCTTCGACATCGTCGATGCACTCGACTCTTCCCGGGGAGACAGGGAGAATCAATCGGTGCTGCCCGGATCGGACCTTCTTGTCGAACCGCATTCGTGCAATCAACTCGGCCGGATCACGGGCAAGAGGAAGTTCCAGGGGCAGACCGATCCGGCCAAGCAGGCTCCGTAGATCGTCGACCCACTCGCCCTCGATCATTCCACGAAGTTCCGCCAGGGACGTTGCCGCCATGAGTCCGATCGACACTGCCTCTCCATGCTTCAGGTCCAACGCCTCGTCGGTCTCGATGGCATGCGCGAAGGTATGACCGAGGTTCAGGAGGGCTCGGCGGCCGGATTCCCGCTCGTCTTCCTCGACGATTCCGATCTTCACCTGCGCCGCGTGTTCAATGAGCCTGGCTGTTGCTTCGGGATCCACAGCGAGCAGAGGTTCGAGGTCATCGGACAGGACAGACAACAGCTGGGGATCCCCGATGAGACCATGCTTGACGCATTCTGCAAGACCGCACCGGCGTTCGCGTTCATCGAGCGTTGCCAGCACCTCGGGATCAGCGAGGACCAGTCGTGGCTGCCAGAAGGCACCGGCCAGGTTCTTGCCAAGGTCCTCGCTTCCAGGCAGGATCAAGTTGACTCCGGTCTTGCCACCGATGGAAGCATCAACCATCGCGAGCAGGGTCGTGGGCACCTGGACCAAAGCAATGCCACGGAGGAACGAGGCTGCTGCGAATCCCGCGACGTCACCAACCAGTCCCCCGCCAATCGAAACGATGCAATCGTTTCGGTCCAGGCCCGCAGCAAGTGCTGATGACATCGAGTCCTCGACCGTCGACAGTCGCTTGTTGGATTCACATGCCTCGACCAGGTGGAGACTCGCCTGGATGCCGGCAGCTTCAAGCGCATCTCGTGCCAGGACTGCATGGGTCGAGGCGACATTTGAATCGGCGATGAGCAGGCAACGGGCGGGACCGAGCACGGAGTCAACGTGCCTGCCCAACGACTGGAGTCCACCGGGTTCGACCAGCACGTCATAGGACCCACCAGGACAATTCACGCGGAGGCTGCTCATGTGCTTTCATCATGTCCACGCCGCTTCAACTCCCGCAGGGCCTCATCGGCCTCACCCGGCAGTGGAGGATCCGGCGGCAACGAGTCCTCACTGTGAACGATAGCACGACGACTTGCCGGCTGTCCTGCGGCCCTCCTCGCAAGGAGCATCACCAGGAGCAGCGCTCCGGCGAGGATGGCAAGGATCGCCCAGAGCCCGGCGACACCACCTGCCACCGGCGGCGGGGCTTCAACCGGCAGGGCGATCGGAAAGGCCCCGGCAAGTGCAGGGTATGCACGCTGAATCCCCGACCGGTCTTCAAGGAGCATCCTCTTGTAGAAGTAGGCTTCCAGGATCACCCCCTGGCCATCCCGTGTTGTCCCATTCCCCTCACCCACGACGTAGACAATCCACGGATCACCCGCCATATCCCGTATGAACCACTCCTGCACATCCTCGAATGGGGGGCCCAGGTCTCGATGCTGCTCGATTCGTCCCTCGATGACAAGCAGGAGACCACGGTGGTTCGCGGGATCCTTCAGCAGAACTTCATGAGCCACTTCAAGGCGAACACCTGGAGTACGAGCACCCTCTGGCCAGGATCGCACATGATCGATCAGGATGAAGAACGACTCATCCGGAATGTCAGTGTCATCTTCTGCGCCTGCCAGTGTCGAGGATTCCATCCATGGCGGTGGACCCGGCCATGGAGGCGAGAAGAAGAGAAGAATGACAAGAGATACCCAGGTCACGTTCGCGATCCCTGCTCCAGTCCTTCAAGGATGGAGGGCCCGCGGCGGATTGCCGCGGGCCCCGGCCAAGCGACCCCAAGGGGATTCGAACCCCTGTTGCCTGGATGAAAACCAGGTGT
Source organism: Planctomycetota bacterium (assembly GCA_036339395.1). Classification (GTDB taxonomy): domain Bacteria; phylum Planctomycetota; class Phycisphaerae; order Phycisphaerales; family SM1A02; genus SP202. The sequence continues at coordinate 4,431 of JAYZBD010000021.1, forward strand.
CCTAGACCTGACTAGACGATGGGGTCTTCCGAGCCGGCATGATATTCGATGGTGGGACGCAATGCGATCATGCATGCGGTGTCGTGGTAGGCTTCCATGCCATGCAGGCTGAATCGAATCCACCCAGTACGACCATTGTCACCCCCCTGGCGTTCGAGGCGATACGGATACAAACGACCGCCAGGCAGAATGGCTGGCCCCTCCTTGTCTGCGGACCGGGCCGCGGTGGTATTGAACGCATGGCAGGCCGGTGCCGGATTCCCGAAGGGCATGTCGTGATCCTGGCCGGGATTGCTGGTGGACTGAACCCGGAACTTGAAACGGGGCATTCCCTCGTTGCCGATGCAGTCATCGATGAGGCTGGTCTTCAACGAGTCCCCCCGCTTCGACTTGATGAGCGAGGTGGTGTCATCTGCACCTGCGATTCCCTCTGCAGTACTCCCGAAGCGAAGGCACGACTCAGGGACGGCACGGGAGCAGATGCCGTTGACATGGAATCCATCTACTTCGCGAAACTCGCGGAGGAACGAGGATGGAAGTGGGGTGTCATTCGAGGCATCAGTGATGATTGCTCCTCCTCCCTGCCCTCCAACTGCAGCACGTGGATGGATGCCGGCGGCAGGACTCGCCCATGGAAGATTATTCAAAGCATCCTGGCTGACCCGAAAATCAGCGTTCAACTCCCTGGCCTGCAGCGGAGTGCAACACGGGCCATGCAGGCCGTCGGGGCAGGCCTGGAGCAGTTGCTTGCCAGCAAACACGCCTCGGCGTAGCCTGTCGGCACAGGCACACACCCCCTGGAGGAACAGGATGATCCTACAAACAGCAGTACTGTGCAGCAGTTCGATCCTCGCTGCACCCGAATTTACTCTCAACACCGGCAGCACCATTCCGTCGGCAACAGACCGGTTCCTTGCAGAGGAGGAGACCTTGCTTGCCTCCCTTGAATCGCAGTTGACATCCGATTTGCGGATCGCCCCTGCGGCGTTCCAGGATGACACGCGGGCAGGAGCAGCCGAAGCGACGCCCACCTTCGCCTCCGAAGGTTCCCAGAGGTGGGCTCTGCTTGGAGGCTGGGGGATCGATATCAAGCACGACAACGACCAGGAAATCGCCTTCGGCGTGAAATGGGAATATTTCATAGTCGATACCTTCGCCTTCGCACCTGAACTGAAGTTGTTCGGTTTCTTCCAGGACCGAGGTGATGCCTTCGGTGGAGGCCTGGACCTGCTCTTTGCATGGCACTTCCTCCGCCATGACACCTGGTCACTCTATGCCGATGGCGGTGTCGGGCTGCTCGGCACGACCGACGATGTTCCTCCCGGTGGATCCGAGTTCAACTTCACACCCCAGGTTGGCATCGGCGTCACTTGGGACGTGGGCAACAACAATCGATGGTTCGTGGGTGTCCGCTGGCACCACATCTCCAATGCCGGTCTGTACAGCAACAACCCGGGGCGAGACAGCATCTACGTCTACACCGGGTTGAACATGCCCTTCTAGCTGTACTGCATCATGGATGAATACAAGGCGGTCGTGCAACACGACCGCCTGTTTCATGGATACCGGGTTCCCGCATCAACCATCGAATGCCGCAAAGGCCAGGGAGACATTGTGACCACCGAACCCGAAGGAATTGTTCAGGGCGATCTTGACAGGTCGCTCCTGGGGTTCATTGGCCACGAAGTTCAGGTCGAAGCCCTCATCCGGATTGTCGAGATTGATGGTCGGGGGCATGACACCGTCCTGGATCGACTTGATGACGGCAATCGACTCGATGCCCCCGGCAGCTCCAAGTGCGTGCCCCGTCATCGATTTCGTCGATGACATGGCCAGTTCATGTGCATGCCCGCCGAAGAACTCCTTCACCGCCTGGACTTCAGCCACATCACCCAGGGGAGTGGATGTTCCATGGGCGTTGATGTAATCGATCTGTTCCGGGTTCAACCTGGAGTCCTGCAGTGCGAACTCCATCGCAACACGTGCGCCCTGTCCATTGGGATCCGGCGCCGCAATGTGATGTGCATCGCCGGTAATGCCGAAACCAAGTATCTCTCCATGGATGACGGCTCCACGCCGCGTCGCATGGTCCAGGTCCTCGAGTACCAGTGCCGCTGCCCCCTCGGTGAGAACGAAACCGTCCCTGTCTCGGTCGAATGGTCTTGATGCCGCCTCGGGATCTTCGTTTCTCGTAGACAGGGCCTTCATCGCTGAGAAGGAAGCGATGCACAGCGAGGAGACTGCGGCCTCGGTTCCTCCAGTCACCATCACGTCAGCCGCTCCACGCTGGATGGTGAGAAAGGCCTCTGCAATCGAGTGTCCGCCACTTGCACAGGCCGTGGTCACCGAGGAATTGAACCCCTTGAGATTGAGCGCGATGGAAATGTGGCCTGCGCTGGCATTGGCCATCAACTTGGGAACCGTAAACGGACTCAGTCGCTGTGGTCCCTTGTCGAGGATTTTCAGGTGCCCCATCTCGATGGTGATGATGCCGCCGATTCCGGAACCATAGACGACGCCTCTTCTATATGGGTCACCATCATTGAAGTCCAGACCACAGTCAGCAGCAGCCTGCATGGCCGAATGCATGCCAAGGACAGTGCAGCGGTCCATCTTCTTGTGCTCGGATTTCGGCACGAGGTCGGTGGCATCGAAGTCCTGGATCTCACCCGCGATCGTTGTCAGCCATTGCTCGTTCTGCTCGAAGGCCGTGATCGGGCAGACGCCGGATCGGCCCTGCAGCATGCTGTTCCAGAATGAATCAACATCGGTTCCGACGTTCGTGACAGCCCCGAGGCCGGTTATGACGACACGACGCCTGCCGTCGGAATGATCACCGGCGGTTCGGGTTGATGTCATGGCGCATGCACTCCGGAGCACTGACAGGGAAGGCTACATGCCTCCGTCAGCGGAACCCCTGTCAGGCAGATTCAGAAGCTTTGAGGATGTACGAAATGGCCTGGCCAACCGTCTGTATCTTTTCAGCCTCATCGTCGGGGATTGAGGTCTCGAACTCATCCTCGAACTCCATGACGAGTTCGACGGTGTCGAGGCTGTCTGCGTTCAGATCGTTGGCGAAGCTCGTTTCGCGCTTGATTTCAGCACGATCGACACCCATCTGCTCTGAGACGATTTCAATGACCTTTGCTTCGATCTCTGATTCCGTCACGTCTTGATCTCCATTGCTGGCTCGGAACTGCCCGAGTGAGAAGTCGTATTCTACAGGTTCCGGATCAATGCGTCCAAGTCGGCAGGGGGCGTTTCAGCAGACAAGGCCTCCATCCACCGTCAGGACCTGCCCCGTCACGTAACCGCCTTCTTCCGATGCAAGATAGGAGACAGCTGCAGCGACTTCCTCCGGGGTCCCCAGCCTTCTCAGGGGTATCCGTTTCGAAGCCTCAGCAAGCACCTGCTCTCCCAGGGCCTCGGTCATGTCTGTCCCGATGAACCCAGGGGCAACGACATTGGCCGTGATGCCCTTCGAACCCAGTTCCTTGGCAATGGTCTTGGTCATGCCGATGACGCCGGCCTTGGCGGCTGCGTAGTTCGCCTGGCCTGGATTTCCCACGAGCCCCGTCACCGAACTGATGTTGATGATCCGACCCCACCGCCCACGCATCATCGTGCGGGCAACGCCTCTGCAAGCCACGAAGACCGAACGAAGGTTGACAGCGAGCACTTCGTCGAAGTCCTCGTCCGACATTCGGAGAATCAAACCATCACGCGTGATCCCGGCATTGTTCACGAGAATATCCAACCGTTCCTCGTCGGATGTCACCTGTTCAATCATGGCTGCAACGGCTTCTCCATCGGACAGGTCACAGGTCACGACGGCAGCCGATCCACCTGAAGACTCGATCTCAGCCTTGACCGAATCAAGCGCATCACGAGTCCGACTGACCAGTACGACACGGTGGCCGTCCGAAGCAAGGCGAACAGCGATGCCTCGCCCGATACCCCGACTGGCGCCTGTCACAAGCGCTACGCGCTGCACGTTCGACGAATCACCTGATGCAGAGATGTGAAGACTCCGTTTGATGATACATGTGAATGTTGGAAACGCTCAGACAGTGAATCCACTCAACCCGGACCACCAGGTCCTGGCCCACCTGGACCACCAGGGTTTGGGCCACCTGGTGAACGCCCAGGTGATCCCGGGCCGATCGGCCCGGAGGGAAGCGTTCCGCCACCCCCCCTGTTGGAACTCGGAGCCGCTGCTTCGACGCCCTCGCTGATGTCATCAAGTTCGTAGTCGTATTCATGCCAGGCCTCGGCCTCGGCCTGCAGTACCTTGAACCATGATTCAACGAGGTCGACGCCCGAAAGCTTGTAGATGATGCTGGGGGGCTGAGATGCCGCGCTGAAGACCCCTGTGGAGCCGGCCCGCCCCTGGTCGTAATACCAGAGTTGGGCTTCGTATCCACCTTCGTCCAGGAGATAGATGGCAAGGATGCAGTGCCGCCCTTCCGGGCTTACCCCGGTCTGGAGCGTGACGTTTCGAATTCGTTCAATTGAATCGTCGAAGTGCCCGGCATTGATCATGGACTCGAGTTGCAGGCTGTCGTCCGAAGACAGGTAGCCCCGCAACGTGTCTGCGTCAGCTTCCACGAATGAATTGAAGAAGGACAAGACGTCACGTCGTTCCTGGCAATTCGGCGGTGCTTCTGCCAGTGTAATTCGAACACGATCCGTAATCTCAAGTTCTTCCCGAAGTTGATCAAGGTCACAGTTGATTGATGGTGCAGGAGCAACACGAGGCGGGGCCGCGGCCTTCGGGGCCGGGGGGGGCTCGGGGTCGCTGCAACCAGCAATGAAGACCGGCATCATGCCGAGAAGAAGGCCGCAGGCTGCTCGCACCACGTAGTGTCGCATGTCATTCCGCTGGTGTCGTTGTTGGTTCATCATTCGTTACTACCTTCGCATTTCGATCTGTACGACGCATCAAACCCTTGAGAACGCGTCCAGGTGCCAACTCAAGAAAGAGTGTCGAGCCTGCCTCGATCATCCCTGTGCAGGATTGTGCCCATCGTACCGGTTGTGTGATCTGTTCGACGAGTGACTGCCGTATGTGTTCCGGATCATCTATGGGATGCGGTGCTGCCGACACATTGCTCCAAACAGTGATTCGTGGCTCTGAAAACACTGCTTCAGAGAGGCAGGAGGCCATGGCGCCTGCTGCAGGTGCCATGAGCGAGGAATGGAAGGCACCTGCCACGACCAGGGTCTTGGCCCGGAATCCAGCCTCCTCGGCCGCACCAAGGGCGGCTTCACAGGCATCCATGGACCCTGAAAGAACGATCTGGCCCGGAGCATTGAAGTTCGCAGGTACGAGGACCTCGCCTTCGGGCAGTTGAGCGAGGGTACTTGCACAGAATGCGTCGGCTGTCGCTTCGTCCGGGCCCATCAATGCAACCATTGAACCCCTCGAGGCTTCAGCAGCTGCCTGCATGAGAGCGCCTCGCTCCATGACCAGTTCAAGACCGGTCTCGAAGTCGAAGACACCTGCAAGATGAAGCGCCGTGTACTCACCAAGCGAAAGGCCCGCTGCCGCAGAGGCAGCCATGGGGCCATTCACCTCGACAAGTGCGGCATGACACGCCACGCCGCAGGTAAAGAGCGCCGGCTGGCTTACATTCGTCTGGTTCAATGCGTCTGCAGGTCCCTGGAAACAGATCCTGCTCAGGGGAGCATCGAAGCGATCTCCCGCGATTTCATCAGCTCGATCGAACACCGCCCTGGCAGCCGGAGATGCTCCCGCCCAGGCGCTTCCCATTCCTACTGCCTGGGCTCCCTGCCCTGGACAGAGCAGTACAGGTTGACCGCCACTCATGTCCTGTTCCATTGCGCCAGATCCCATGATCACATCTTCCACACACTGCTGGCCCAGGTCATGCCTGCACCGAAGGCCACGATGACAACATGGTCACCCGGGTTGATCTTCCCAGCTCGCGTAACTTGGTCCAGGCAGAGGGCAACGGAACCAGCGGACGAATTGCCGTACTTGTCTATGTTGATGTAGACCTTCTCGTCGGGAAGACCGATTTTCTCCTTGGCGGATTCGATGATCCTGATGTTCGACTGGTGAC
>JAYZBD010000022.1:0-6491 GCA_036339395.1 Planctomycetota bacterium
GTCCTGATCGCATTTGAAATACCAATGTACAGCCTTTGAGCGGGGGTTGATTATCGGCCTGATCATGAAGGGGATGTATTCAGGGCTGATTTCCACCCTTCGCTTCAGGAGCCCCTTGAAGCAGCCGACGAGTGGGTAGACCCGTGAAATCAGGCCTTCCGGGGCCGGTTTCCACATCCGAGGGGTAGGAATGAACGCACGAATGATCAAGGCCATCCTGGCATGTTCGGCAATCGGAGTTGTACAAGGATGTACTGCAACGACTGCAATGGTCATGCATGAACATGAACCTGTGCTTGTATCACTTGCCGTGATGGAAGATGGCGACTCGTGTACGCCCATGGTCGTTGAACAGTCGACGCACCCGCTGTGCATCAGTGCAGGAGATGGCCTGGGCCAGTCCATCTGGGCATGGCACCTCTTCGTATCAGCTGAACCGGTCGAATACCTGGCGATTGTCGGGACCGACTGATTCCGCTCAACGGTACCTGGATTTCAACTCATCGAGGGCCTTCTGTTCCCGCCGGTTTGATGCGCCTGCCCCGAGTTCATCAAGCCGCTGTCGTACATGTTCACTTCCGTGAACTCGTTGAAGTGCCGGTCCAAGTCGCTGCATGTCTCCAGAAGGGAACTCCGTTCGTACGTTTTCGTCCAACAGGTCAACGAACGTCGGCTCTCCGGGTTGGGAAAGGGTGTTGCCAAGGAGCGACCAGAGCATGTCCCGGTCCATCGATGTCTTGTGTTGAAGTCGCTCAAATGCTGCCGCGAATCCCATGGTCTCACCTGCCCGGAAGAGGGAGCCAAGTGCAGCTTTCGCCGAAGCAGGGCCATCGGCTCCTGCCCCGGCGGACCTGTTCCAGAGATCAACAGCCACAGAGTCTTCGCCGAGGAGCACCTGGAGCCTGATGGCCTCGGCAAAGTGTTCGTCGTCGGATGATTCAAATGCACGTTCTGCAGCGATCACTGCGGCTTCGGCGATGTCCGTCATGCCAGCACCATCTCCCGTGGGCGCAATCTGCCTGGCCATCCGTGCCGGGGGGCCGCATCGCATGAACGGGTCACCAAACACGTTGATGCGCCAAGGGATGGACAATGATCCATCACCTGGCCAATATCGAACCGCTGCACCAAACGGTATTCCACCAAGAAGCCGACTTGTCACGATGGTCGGTGGAACAAATCCGCTGAGCAGGGGCTCGTGTGACGACCCGGCAACGGCGTACGCGCCATTCTGCATCCACCTTCCCCCGACGCTCAGGCGGTTTCCCGGGGTCTTCAGGGACCAACTGTGCAGCAGGTAGAGGGCTGCGGGAGTGTTGAGTACCGGTACCTCGAAGGGAGAGGCACGATCAGTCCCAAGATCGAAGAAATCGGCATTCCCCATTGACGTCATCATCACCAGGTCGGTCGTAATGCCGGATGCGCTGACGGATCGGAGTTCCGGCAGAGACAACATGTCATGATTTTCGACAGTGAAATTGAAGGACTCATAGAGCCTTGCCGTTTCATCAAGGCGGTAGGCGGCCCACTGCTCTTCATCCGGGTAGGTGTTCCCGAGCCAGACCTTCGTCCGTGGCAGGAAGTAACTGCACATGGCAGCAAAGATCGAGGATCGTTGTCCACCGGAGATCATGCCGGCAAATCCCCACCTTGAGCCGTCCATCATTCGACCTACGCAATCCGTGATTGCCCTGGGTCCTTCCAGGGCCTGCGGAGGCATGCCTTCAGGAAGTTCCCCCGCATTGAAGAAACAACGTGCAGGAAGTGTGCGGCATACGGTCACGAATTCGACAGCGTCACCAATCTCTTCCCAGCTCTGTCCTGTCGAAGCAACGAGCCTGTTGGCTTCCTTGAGGAGTTCCCGCGTCTTCGCCTGGTCGAGGGTCTCGTTCAATTCGCCCCACTCTCCATCCAGCCAGCGGATGTACTGTCCATGACTGGCCGCAAGTGCAACAGCTGCGGTCCATGCAGGATCCTGCAGGGATGTGAGCACGACCCCGATCGGGATGAACTTTCTTTCCTTGAACGCCTGCGCACCGGTAGTCGCCTCGGAACCATCAAGGCGCCAGGCGCGTGCGACGACTTCCTCGATCATCCTCCTGCGCTCATCGTGATCCGAGGGCAGTTTTCCGATCGAATCACGACTGTAGATCACCTGGGGCTTGTAGGCTCTCACGAACATCGGTGCATAGAAGTCATCTTCAAGGAGGACGGGCCATCGATTGTGCTTCGTCCATTTTCCGAGTTCATCAAGGTAGGTCGCCGCATCGGGAACAAGTACGACCTGGCTTGAGATCGGGAAAGCGCCCCTGATCAATGTCGTCCGCATCGACATCCGGGTGGGCCAGTCAACTCCCTGCTTGAATCCACCTGGAAGCCTTTTTGGTGCGGCTGGTTCCGGCGGGTCGACTTCCTGGGTCGCCATGGATCCTGGAGACAGGCAGAGAATCGTGATCAGTAGTGTGCGAAGCAGCATGGGGCAAGTCTATGTGGGAGGGGCCTGCATGTGTCAATTGAGCATCGGTTCCATTCATGTTGACGTTCAACCGATCAGGTTTCTTGCACTGGATTACACTCTCCACCCTCCAATGTCGACATCAATCAGGATCATCTCCCTCGGGACACTTGCCTCCCACCCGCTCTGGACCGAAACATCCGATCCACGGACACCACACGCAACCACGTCGCTTATCACTTCAGGTGACCAGCAGATCCTCGTCAATCCCTCGTTGCCACCTCCCATGCTGGATGCACGTCTCAAGGAACGCTCGGGCATCGGGCTCCCAGGAGTAACTGATGTCTTCTTGACGAGTTTCTACCCAGACCACCGCCGAGGCCTGGTTGGCCTCGAACATGCATCCTGGCTCATGGCGGAAGCAGAGCATGAGGCCATGGAGTCATTCCTTGTAGATGAACGTGCGGAGGCGGAGTCACACCAGGACACGGAGCGACTTGTTCTCATCGATGACGAGCATCAACTCCTTCAACGCGTGAAGATCGCTCCTGATTCAATTGGGGATGGAGTTGATCTCTTTCCGCTTCATGGTGTTTCTCCGGGTTGTTGTGGACTGCTCCTGCCACAACCGAGAGCCACGATCCTGGTATGCGGAGACGCGGTGGCTACGATCGAGCATTACGAACGTGGAATGGTCCTGGAGGACTGCTGGGACAGGAACAGGGCAATTGAATCATTCAAGGAAGCGGTTGAAATTGCCGACCTGCTTGTTCCCGGGCGGGACAACCTCATACACACCTGAGTTCTTCATCGAGAACGGGCACCCGCAATTGCCACGGCCCCGCATCTGCAGGGCCGTGGAGTGCACACGGAAGCGTGGTCCCATGGGGAAAGGAAGGGTGGGATTGCGTGGGTTGCAATCCATCGAGAGAGAGAAGGGAGATTGCCCGGGACCCGGTGTTTCCTGGTCCGACAATCGGTTCAGGGGGCAGGGGCCTGCTTCCTTGCGTGTTCATTGGCACAGTCCAATTCACATCGCTCCCCACCAAGCGGGCATCGTGGTTTTTAGCCTGTGGAAGGTCGGTTCCTGCGCGTTGCGCAGGTTGGTTGACCTGCCCGGGGTACCATGCCCCCCGGAGGCCTCTTCTTGACGGAACATCTTGCGATCTATGCCGGTTCATTCGACCCCATCACGAAGGGGCACCTCGATGTACTGCAACGTGCACGGGGAATGTTCGACAGGATCATCCTGGGGATCGGCCACAATCCCGACAAGCCGACGCTCTTCTCGTTCGAGGAACGGGAGTCCATGGCCAGGACTCTTGTGAATGAACTGGGTGATGGTGCCGGGAAGGCCCCGGTGAGTGTCCATGCCTACGACGGGCTCACGGTTGATTTTGCCAAGGCCATGGGTGCAACAGCGCTGGTCAGGGGTATACGGAATGTCACGGACCTGGCCAGCGAGTGTCAACTGGCCATCACCAATCGACAGGTTGCAGATATCGAGACGGTCTTCATTGTCACGGGAGAGGAGTATGCATTCACCTCCTCCGGTCTCATTCGCCAGATTGCCGGGCTCGGCGGAGACCTCGACCGCTTGAGGAACATGGTTCCCGACCTGGTCATAGATCGACTGCGTGAACTCCAGGTGTCACCGGATTCACCCCTGCACCAGATGGCAAGGGACATCCACGTAGAGTGATTCGTCGTACGCCTGCAGGCTCAGCGGACCAGGTGTTCGAGTCCCGAGCTGTGCAGGATCTGCTTGAAGTTGTCCGAAAAGACGAAGTTGTGCTCTGGAAATTCGACGCCCGCCATGTTCTGATCAATGTGGCTGAACATCAGGTCAATGCAGCCGATCGGCTCCCAGCCTTCGTCGTTGATCTCATCTGTTCGACGTTCGATGGTCCCTGTCGTTGATGCACCACCCGCATCGATTCGTTCGATCGTCGCATCGAATCGAATGGATTGTCCCGGGAACACGTCCGCCTCGATCCGGGCTCGTGCGATCTTGGCGAGAATCACCTTTTCAGTGAATCCGTTGACGGACCCCACGAGGATGCCTGCGGTCTGAGCCATGCCCTCGATGATCAGTGTCGCCGGCATCAGCGGCTGTGCATCAAGCGAGTCCGTTGCAGGGAAGTGATCGTGGAGGTGCTCTTCGGACAGCGAGACGCTCTTGACAGCGACCATTCGCTTTTCGGGCTCGAACTCGATGATCTGATCGATCCACATCCAACGCATGTCATGCCTCGCTGCATCGGGTGCCCTGCCCGGGGGAAGAAACTCAGGCTGCGGCACTTTCCAGCTTGTTGGAAACGAATGTCACGAGCGAGGACACCGTGATGAGGTCGGCGACCTTCCCGAGATCGGGGTCGGCGCTGAACTTGGAGAAATCAATGTGCGGCATTCGATCCTTGAGCATGGCCAGTCCTGATTCGGTGAACTTTCCATCACTCACCCAGTCATCATTCTCCATGAGGTTTTCTGGAAAGAGTTCGCCCTGCGAGATCTTGAAGGGAGCATCATCGGTTGAGAACGCCTTTTCAAGGCGGAAGACGATGTCGAGGAAATCAATGGACTCGGCGCCGAGATCGGCAGTCAGGCTGGCGTTCTCGGTAATCTCATCCTCGTCGGCGCCCAGGGCTTCCACAAGCACCATCTGGACATTGGTGAAGATCTCGTCCTTGCTCATGGACATCGTTGGACACTCCAGGTGAGGTGAACTGGCACGCGGGCCATGTCCACGAGGTGTAGATCATGCTGTCGGCGTATCGCGGACGGGCCGCATTGTAAATCGTCCGGACAGAACTGTCTCCCCGTCATTCTCGCCCCCGCTGAGGGCTCCCTTTCCCCGGAATTTCCATCCACCCGACTCATCTTCCCCGAGCAGTTCGACATCGACTTCAAGGGTTTCACCGGGCCTGACCATGGACCCATATTTGAGGGCCTTGACCTCCCCAAGCACGAACCGTTCAAGCCCCCTCGCTTCCAGCAGCCGCCTTGCTGCCTGGACAAGAACCTCGATCATCAGGACACCCGGAAGGATCGGGAAGCTTGGGAAGTGATCTGCGAGGTATTCCTCCTCGGCTCGAACCAGCTTGGAAGCCCGGATCCTGTCTTCGGACTGTTCTATCACGTTGTCCAGGAAGGTGAACTGCATGAAATGCCTCTGCCTGCTGAGATGATCATGGGCGGGCATGGTACCGAGCACCGGGCCGGTCATGAGTACCACGGCGGACATTGGCGGAGTTCGTCTTCGAAGGCTATCCTACGCGGCTTGCGAGGGAGTCCCAGGAGGGCTCCAGGATCTGTTTCAAACCCTTGATTTTCCACAGGATTACGCCATGGGCAGTACCGGTACCATCGTCCAGGTCATTGGATCGACCTTCGACGCGAAATTCCCAGAGGACGCACTTCCCGACCTGTACAACGCTGTCACCATCGAGTTGGATTTTGCTGGTGAGCAGTCCACGCTCTTTGGAGAAGTAAGCAAGCACCTCGGCGGTGGCGATGTCCGGTGTGTCGCCCTTGGCTCGACGGATGGCATGAAACGTGGACAGGAGTGCATCGATACCGGCAGCTCGGTCTCGGTTCCTGTTGGCGAGGAAGTGCTCGGCCGGGTCTTCAATCTCCTCGGTGATCCCATTGACAACCGAGGGCCTGTTGCAGCGGAGCGGCGTCGACCGATTCACTCCGCACCACCCAGCCTGGACACGTTGAATCCGAAGACCGAGATTCTCGAGACCGGCATCAAGGTCGTCGACCTGCTCTGCCCATTCGTCCGTGGCGGCAAGATCGGCCTGTTTGGCGGTGCTGGCGTAGGCAAGACCGTGATCATCCAGGAGATGATCGCCCGTGTTGCACGTGAGTTCGGCGGCTACTCCGTATTCTGCGGTGTCGGCGAACGTACCCGTGAGGGCAATGACCTCTGGCGCGAGATGCAGGAAGCCGAGTACACCGATGAAACAGGCGCTACCGCTCACGTCATCGACAAGGTGGCCATGGTCTTCGGGCAGATGAATGAACCCCCCGG
>JAYZBD010000023.1:0-6809 GCA_036339395.1 Planctomycetota bacterium
GTGTACTCCCCCATGTAGGTGCCACCGGCAACAATACAGTTCTCATAGGAAAGGACCTGGCAGCCTGAACCGGTGCAACAGGCACCATCTCCCGATGGAAGATTGCAGGAGGAATCTGGACAATCACCACCATCACAGCCAAACTCGGCGCAGTTGAAATAGGCGCCCCATGTGCCGTCGTCACAGTATCCATCACCGATCCAGCTGACCAACTGGCAGTTGCCCACGCAGTCGAGGATGAACCCGGCAGCGCAGTAGCCGCTGTCGCCATCACAGATGCCTGATGAACACAGTTCCCCCTCGTGCCAGATACCCCCGTGGATGTCGCAGAGCAGTTCGGATATGTCATAGCATCCGGCACCGACGCAGCAGGCCCATTGGACACCCCGGTCGGACTCGGACCGCTCATTGGAGGCCCCGTTCCTTGGCAACGTTCCAGTGTCCTGGGCGAGGCCATGCGCCGTGGGCAGGAGCATCGCGCACATGGCTGCAAGCAGCATGCAGCGGGACCGCAACCAGGTTGTTCCCAGTCCACCCACGAAAGCCAATCTCCCCGTGGCATGAAGATGCCACTTGCTCCCATGTTCACACCAAAGCACTGCAACAGCAATGAAAAAGGGCTGTATCTACCCAAGAACAGGGCTTGGAGCCTGATTTTCAAGGGGTATTTCGAGGTATCGGACATGAAGCAGAAGATCATGCCAGGAGAGTTCAAGGGCAGCATTCAGGAACAAGGCAAGGCATTTCTGGAGGCGATCAAGAAGGAGACGGCATTGGTCCCATTGATGTTTCGATTCCATGCAGCGTCGACAAATCACAAAAACCCTATGAAAATAGGGGTCGAAGCCTTGTGGACAGGCTTCTGAGTACGTATCCTCCGCCCGAATCAAGTGCTTGGATGCTCCCACTCCAGGGGCACTTGACAGAAGGGCCGAGGAGCCGGCACGCCGTTTCATTTCCACACGAAAGGATTCCACGCCATGGCGAAAAGGAAGAAAAAGAGTACGACCGAGACGAAGCCCAGGACCAAGAGCCAGATCTACACCTGGATCGCAGACGAGACTGAACTGACACGCAAGGATGTTGCAGCCGTCTTCGAGTCCATGTCAGGCCTGGTCAAGAAGGACCTTGGCAACCGTGGCCCTGGATCATTCACCGTGCCCGGCCTCATGAAGATCGTGAAGAAGCACAAGCCCAAGCGACCAGCTCGCAAGGGCGTGAATCCCTTCACAGGCGAAGAGATGATGTTCAAGGCCAAGCCGGCTCACAACGTCGTCAAGGTGCGGCCCCTGAAGGCCCTGAAGGAAATGGTCTGATCAACCTGTAACGTCGAATGAACCAGCCCGCCGTTCCCAGGAACGGCGGGCTGTCTTTTTCACCAGGCCATCAACTGCATACACTTGCATCATGTCACTCCCCCCAGATCGAGGTCACCTTGCAACGGAACAGGAGCACCCCGGTGTGCCATCCATGGATTCCCTTGCAACAAGCGAACTTGTCGAGTGCATGGCCGATGAAGCGGCCGCTGCTTCCCAGGCGGTTCGAGCATGCTCGATGCAGATTGCCGCCTTCATCGATGACCTGGTTCCGCGAATGCGAAATGGGGGCCGACTCCTCTACTTCGGAGCAGGTACATCTGGACGCCTTGGAGTCCTTGATGCCTCGGAATGCCCCCCCACCTTCCAGTCCGATCCTGGGCAGGTCCAGGCCCTGATCGCTGGTGGTGATGCCGCCCTGAGGCGTTCATCCGAGCACAGGGAGGATGATCCAGCAGGTGCCCATGCAGCCATGGCCGAGCTTGCACTCGGGCCGCTTGATTCTGTCGTGGGAATCGCCGCCGGGGGAACAACGCCGTGGGTGCTGGGAGGCATGGAACATGCCCGAAGCCTGGGCTGCCTCGTGTGTTTCATCCGGTGTGCAGATGCAGGCCCCATCGATGTCGATCACCTCATCGACCTGCAGACCGGGCCAGAACTGCTCACGGGTTCTACTCGCATGAAGGCGGGTACGGCGACCAAGATCGTGTTGAACACGATTACAACGGGCGCCTTCACGGCACTTGGCAAGGTGCACCGCAATCGGATGATCGACCTTCGTGCAACCAATGAGAAACTGCACGACCGGGCCATCCGCATGCTTCTTTCATATGCCCCGGACCTGGATCGACCAGCAGCGGATCTCCTGCTTGATGGGTGTGATGGGGAGTTGAAGACGGCGATCGTCTCTGCATGCAGTGGCATGGATCCAGCCTCGGCGCGGGAAGCAATTGCGGCAGTTGACGGGCGCATCGGGGACATCCCCGGGTGCTTCGAGGATGGAATCTAGAAACTCGTAATCAATCGGAACTGGTCGAATCGGTTCTGCATGCTCGCCATCGTTGCCGACTGCAGTCCAGCAAGGCCGAAGTCCTCGATGGTATGGCTTGCAGCAACGGTCCCCCAGGCGAGGGCTTCCTTGATCGTGGCCAGGTCGCATCCGTTTCGTGCCGAGATATGTCCCATCATTCCGCCTGCAAAGGAATCGCCGCACCCGGTTGGATCGACCACCTGCTCGGCTTTCAGCGGAAGTGCAGGCAATGCAGCGCATCCCTCGGGGTGATGAAGATAGGCGCCATGCTCCCCCTTCTTGACGACGACGAAGGAGGGGCCCATCGAGCAGATCATCTCGGCTGCTGAGACGACGTTGGCTTCGCCACTGAGGAGGAATGCCTCGGAGTCATTGATGACCAGGCCGTCGAGTTTCACAAGCAGGGCCTTCAGATCGTCCAGCGCGATATCGATCCAGAGATCCATCGTGTCCGCGACGACGATGGCACGGTCAGGGAAATGTTCCAGCATTCCAAGTTGAACCGCGGGGTGGGTGTTTGCCAGGAAGATGTATCGACTGTCAGCGTACTCCGTGGGAACCGGCGGAGGGGCTTCCTCGAGCACGCCCAGTTCCGTGAAGAGCGTGTCCCGGCCATTCATGTCGTCGTGGTACCGTCCGCCCCACCGGAATGTCTTCGATCCGCTTCGGTGCTCCAGGCCTGCCTGGTCGATGCCGCTGAATCCAGCCAGGACTGCAGCATGGTCCTCGGGCCAGTCATCGCCGACCGCTGCAACGATGCGAACCGGGGCCAGGAGTGAAGCGGCGGCTGCGAAGTAGGTGCAGGATCCCCCCATGACGCCCTCGGCCTGTCCGGAGGCGGTCTCGACGGTATCGATGCCGATGGTTCCTGTTACGACCAGTGACATGCTCCTGATGATAACCATGAGAAGGTCTCGTTGTATGGTGTCGGGATGTCTGATGATTCGAAGTTGAAGACGATCGAGATCCTTGCATCCAGTGGGGATGTCCGCATCCTCGACCAGGTCTTCCTGCCTCACGCCCTTGAGTACAGGGACTTGTCGACGTGCGACGAGGCTGCAGAAGCCATTTCCGTGATGCGGGTGCGGGGCGCTCCCCTGATCGGCGCAACCGCTGCGTGCGGAATGGCGCTTGCCGTGAAAACAGATGCAACAGACAAGTCCTTGACGTCGGCAGCAGCCATGCTCCGTGCAACCCGTCCAACGGCTGTGAATCTCGGCTGGGCACTTGAACGTTGCCTGGGCAGGCTCCTGGAAGCTCCAGTTGGCGATCGAGCCAGGATTGCCTACGAGGAAGCAGCAGCGATCATCAGCGAGGATGCCTCTGCAAACGAGGCCATCGGCCGGCATGGAATGGAGTTGATCAAGGAGTTGTCGCAGGCGAAAGATGGCGAACCTGTCAACATCCTCACGCACTGCAATGCCGGCTGGCTTGCAACGACGCACCTTGGAACCGCCACGGCACCGATCTACCTCGCCCACCGGGCCGGTATCCCAATCCACGTCTGGATCGATGAGACAAGGCCACGCAGCCAGGGGGCCGCATTGACTGCCTGGGAGCTTGTCCGAGAGGGAATCCCATGCGACGTCATCGCCGACAATGCCGGCGGGCTCCTCATGCAACGAGGCCAGGTTGACATGGTGATCACCGGCGCCGACCGGGTGGCAGCCAATGGAGATGTCTGCAACAAGATCGGCACCTACCTCAAGGCGTTGGCGGCACGCGAATCCGAAGTCCCCTTCTGCGTTGCTGTTCCGACATCGACCATCGATGCCGACATGCCGGATGGCAGCTGCATTCCCATCGAGGAACGCGATCCACTCGAGGTCCTGACGGCAACGGGCCTCTGTGCCGATGGCACGGTCCAGACCGTGCAGACGGCAGCCGATGGCGTGGCAGGCTGCAACCCGGCATTTGACATCACGCCGGCGCACATGGTGACGGTCCTGGTCACCGAATGTGGACTGATCAAGCCCGGGCACGCCGGTGACCTGGTGGCATCGGACTGACTCAGGCCTTCACCGGCTCGGTCATCATCTGGAAGAGGCGATCAAGGGTGTCCTCGTTCTCCATGCCCATGATGAGAGATCGCAGCTCGTTGCAGGTGCTTTCGCCGACGACACTGGTGCCCAGGGCATTGAACTTGACTGCGATTTCCTCCTCGGTCATCGGGTCACGCGGGTCGCCCTTTGGAACATCCACCCGCTCGGTGTGCGATGTGCCGTCGGCAAGCGTAATGGTCACCTGGCTGGGCTGGAACTCCGGGAAGAGGGCCTCGAATTCGTCATTGGGAACGACCTTGATCTTGTCCATGACCGGGTGGAGTCCCGGATCGTCGATTCGCTCCTGCTTGAACTGGAGGGGCGTGACCATGCCGTCGACGAGCCCAACCGCAAGCGAGTACGGCAGGGAGTGATCGGCCGTTTCCTTGGAGGTCGGTCGATACTTGGCTGGGTCGCCGAGGATGTCGGCGGCTCGAGCGATGACCTCGACCTTGATCTCATCGATCTGGTCGGGATCCAGGTCGTGGGCCTTGACGATTTTCATCATCGCCGTCAGTGGAGCGTGGCTGAGCGCTTCGATCGGGAAGGACTTCATGCCGCAATCGAGGATCTTCCAGTGGTCACTGCTGCCAGTGGGCAGGTCGTTCGTGAGCATCTCCAGGTTGAAGGAGCCTCCGAATTTCTCGAAGCAGTGGACGAGGCCTTCCTTGCCGTCGATGACGTGCTCCGGGCCGCTGTAGCCACGGGCAGCCAGCATCGCTGCTTCGACGCCGCAGCGGGTGGCCATGGGGTCGACCGTATTCTTCATGTTGGTCAACTTGCCGGCGGTGACGGCGCCCAGGCACATACTTGGGCTGGCACTGATGCCGATGGCCTGCTGGATCTGGTCGGCGGGCAGCCCCAGCATCCGACCTGCCACGATCGGCGAGGCGATGCAGGTGATGGTGGCGTGGTGCCAGCCGTACTCGCGTACACCGGGATCACCAAACTCGGCCAGGCGCATCTCGATCTCGTGCCCGATGCAGGTCCCGAGGATCAGGTCGCGACCGGACAGGCCGTTCATCTCGCAGATAGACAGGGCCGCTGGAATGATGTCCGAGGGATGGGCCGGGTCGGCCTTCCAGTAGATGTCGTTGTAGTCCATGGCCCGGATGCACAGGGCATTGAGCATGGCGGCGGTGACGGGATCGGTACGGAAACCGGAGCCGAAGACGGTGCAGGTGTCAGCGCCCCCCATCTGGCGTGCGTGGTCAAGGAACATCTCGACGTCATGCTGCTGCGAGCCACCAAGGGCGCATCCGAAGGAATCGAAGAGGTACAGCTTTGCGCACTGGATCGCATCGTGGCTCAGGTCCTCGTACTTCAAGTTGGACGCCCATTTCGCCAGCGCCCAGGAGATGAAATCCGTGTTGTTCTTCGACGTATCGTGACCACCCATGGCGGTTGGCCTCCTGGATTGAATCGGCGATCAGGCGCCGACTGCGGTTTCGTTGAGCTTGCGAACGACTTCCTCGGCGACTTCCGTGGTCGAGTTGCCCTTGCCCCGTCCCTTGACATCGTAGGTGCCGATGGCGCCTTCCTTGATAACCGTGGCGACCGCGTTCTCCAGCTGCGTGGCTTTCTCGGTTTCGCCAAGCCAGTCGAGCATCATCTTTGCCGTGAGGAACATGGCCATCGGGTTGACGACGTTCTGCCCGTAGTACTTGGGTGCGCTGCCATGGGTCGGTTCGAAGACGGCGTAGTCATCACCGATGTTGGCGGCGCAGGCGAAGCCCAGGCCACCGATCAGGCCGGCTGCGAGGTCCGAGATGATGTCGCCGAACATGTTCTCGGCCACGAGCACGTCGTAGTCGAACGGGTTCTTGATCAGCCACATGCACATGGCGTCGATGTTGGCTTCCCAGGCGTCGATATCAGGATAGTCCTTGGCCACGTCACGGAAGACGCGGGTCATCAGGCCACCGGTTTCGCGAAGCACGTTGGGCTTCTCGACGAGCGTGACGGACTTGCGTCCGAACTTCTTGGCGTATTCAAACGACTGACGGCAGATGCTTTCGCAGCCCTGCTTCGACATGATGCGGGTGGACAGGGCGACGTTCTCGAGGCCCTTCTCCTTCCACTTGACCATCTTCGGGTTGTCGCAGAGCGTGTCGTAGATCTTCTCGGGGAGCGGGAACCACTCGACGCCGCCGTAGGAGCCCTCGGTGTTCTCGCGGAAGACGACCAGGTCGATGCCTTCCTTGTAGTTCAGCGGGTTGCCTTCGTAGGCCTTGCAAGGGCGAAGATTGGTATGCAGGTTGAAGTGTTGGCGAAGCTTCACGATCGGGCTGAAGTAGACAAGGCCCGAATCCTTCAAGGAGGGATCAAGTTCTTCCTGGGCTTCTTCGCGTGGCTTGCTGGTGATGGCACCGAAGAGCGCGCAATCCGTGTCGTTGAGAATGTCGATGGTGCGATCAGGAA
>JAYZBD010000024.1:0-5186 GCA_036339395.1 Planctomycetota bacterium
CGCTTCGATTGCACGAGTCCGTTCGGAAATGTGCGTCCGGGCCTTCAACTCATCGAGCGCTGTCTGTGCTTCGGTAATCGCTTCATCGATCCTGGTCGTATCAAGTCGAAGCAGCACATCGCCTCGACGAACGATCCCGTCGCGAACGACCACATCCAGTACCTCGGCCTGCTGGTTCCATTGATCGGTATCGACATTGATCGAATGGGTGCTGTTGGGTTCAAGGCGAAGGTCACCCTCCCACTCGATGTCGAGGTTTCCAAGCTTGACGACATGCTCTGAATAGCGGGGAGCTTGTTCCGAGTCTTCAGCCGCCGCAATGAGCAGCAGCGGTGAAACGGCCAAGGTGATGATGCAGAGGGATTTCATGGGAGTGCTCCTTCGAGGCAAGCCAGGAATGAACACCATACTCCAGCAGTGGATATCTGGGCAGGCCCTTCTGGTATCGTCACTCGTCATGTCTGCAGGAATCACCAAGGGCTGGGGAGTGGCCATTCACGGCGGGGCCGGGTCGATACCGGTCGAGATGCCTCCTGGACATCGAGATGCATGCATGGCCGCTCTTGCAGGGGTCCTGGACCTGGGGGTGCAACTGCTTTCGGCGGGCACGGCCGCAATCGATGTTGCCGAGCAGCTTGTAACCGGGCTTGAGGATGAATCACTGTTCAATGCGGGCAGAGGGTCTGTGTTCACTGCAGGCGGCGAGCATGAACTCGAGGCGGCGATCATGGATGGGTCGACGCTCGAGTGCGGTGCCGTTGCCGGCCTTCGGACCGTGCGAAACCCAATCAGGTTGGCACGGTGCATCATGGATCAGACCCGTCATGTCTTGCTTGCCGGAACCGGTGCCGAGGAATACGCGGAATCACTTGGCATGGAACGCGTTGATCCCTCCTGGTTCGACACCGACCGACGCCTTGCCGAGTTGGAGCACTACAGGGCGGAACCAGCGTCAATGGAGCAGGAGGGTTCGACTGTCGGGGCTGTTGTTCGAGATGCCGAAGGTCGACTGGCTGCAGCAACCTCGACAGGTGGAATGACAGGCAAGATGGTGGGTCGAATCGGTGACTCCCCCTTGATCGGCTGCGGGACCTATGCCGACGAAGGGTGCGCCGTGTCCTGTACCGGGAAGGGAGAAGAGTTCATTCGACAGGTGGCTGCGCACAAGGTCGCACTGCTGGCAGGATCGGAAGGTCTGGGAGCATGCGGGGCTGTTGAGCGTGTGCTTCACATGATGCCGGATGCAGCCGGGGGTATCATCGCCATTGACCAGGGGGGAGCCCCCGTGGCGCTGTTCTCTTCGCGTGGCATGTATCGAGGGCGGGCAGACTCGACCGGGTTGTTCGAGACGCTGATCCATGGAGAAGAGTGATGCAGGAGCCTCACGAAATCCAGGATGTGGGAGATCCGGGCACTCAACGCTATCACCATACCCAGCCGGGAACAGTCCTTCGCGTAGTCTGGCTCATCGTCGCCGGGTGGCTTCTCCTGTTCGCGGTGCTGTCCACCTGGGTGCTCTACACGGTTGTCGGCGTGGCGTTCCTTGCCATGCTTCTCTTCCATTCACTCACGGTGACCATCGATGATGAACACATCCGGTTGTCATTCGGCCTGGGACTCTTTCGAAAGCGCATTCCGCTGTCCCAGGTCGTTTCGTGCAGGACAGTTCGAAATCGCCTGTGGTACGGCTTTGGCATCCGGTATGTCTTTGACGGTTGGATGTGGAATGTCTCCGGGATGGATGCAGTCCAGTTGACCTATGAAGATGGGCATCACTTCCGGATCGGGACCGACGAACCGGAGGCGTTGGCCGCGGCCATTACCGCGGCCATCGGGGACTGATCAACCTCGCCGCACCGATGTATGATGCCCCAGGTTCATCACATGGAGATCAATGAACATGTCCAGTGGATTCGAGAAGATGGAAGAGGGGCAGGACGCGAAACTGAAGCACGATTCCGAAGTGCAGTTCAGGATTGAAGCCCGCCGTAACAAGTTGCTGGGACTGTGGGCAGCTGGCTGCATGAGCCTCGAGGGTGATGCCGCTGATGCCTATGCCATGGATGTCGTCAAGGAGGACATCAAGGAACCCGGGGTCGAGGATGTCCTTTCGAAGATCAGGACAGACCTGGGAGCCAGTGGCGTGGAGTTTGATGATGCGATGATTGGAAGCAAGTTGGAAGAATGCGAGCGCATGGCGATCGAGCAGTTGAAGGAAGAAGGATACGGATCAACCTGACTCGGCCCCATTTCCACGTTGTCTGCAACCTGAACATGCCAGGAGACAGGAGCCGGGATGCCCCTTCCTGATCGACCAAAAGCCGGGGTACTTCTTCTCGGCACCCTGGGTATCTTCATCGCCGGCATCCTGGCAAGTTGCATCTCTTCGCCCCGAACGTCAACTGGGCAGTCGCTTCCCGATGCTGGGCTGGAAGCCCTGGTGAACTTCACCGACACCCTGAACCTGCTTACCTGGATCATCAGCCTGGTGATTATTGCAGGCGTGATCACTCTCCTGGTGCGGCTCAGGTCCGCCGGCACCCTTCGGCTCCCCCCATCATCATCCCGCAAGCAGTTGAACCTGGCAGACCGGCCCTTGTTGAGGCTTCTGACGCTCTGCATCCTGTACGTCGCCCAGGGCATTCCCTATGGCTTCGTGACAGTCACTCTTGCCGCCTACCTCGTGGAATCGAATGCTACTACGGCACAGATCGGTGGCCTTCTTGCAATGGGCACGCTCCCATGGACATTCAAATGGGTCTGGGGGCCCATGATCGATCGATACGGCATCCCCGCGATGGGGCGTCGCCGCCCCTGGATTCTCCTTGCGCAGACTGGAATGATCCTGACGATCGTCATCATGGCGTTCGTGCCGTCGATTACCGAATCACTGGTACTGATCGGCTGGATGGTTTTTACCCACAACATCTTCAACTCGCTCCAGGATGTGTCGGTTGATGCACTTGCCGTCGATCTGCTTCGGGAAGAGGAGCGTGGTCGAGTCAGCGGCCTGATGTATGGCTCCAAGTTCATAGGCACATTCATTGGTGGGGCTGTACTGAGCAGGGTATTGACATCGAGTGGACTTGACGGCGTTTTTGCATACCAGACACTGATACTTGCCGCGATACTCTGCGTACCACTGTTCCTGCGTGAACGTGCAGGGGAGAAACTGCTGCCCTGGACACGGGGTGAAGTGCAGAGTGAAACAGTTGCGGCAGTTTCCAGGTCCATCAAGGTTCTCTTCCAACGTCTTGGCAGGGCCTTCTCGCTTCGAGCATCGATCCTTGCGGGCTTCATCGGCCTGGGGATGTTCATTGCCAATGGTGCACTGGGCCCGATACTCCAGGTCTTCTATCAGCAGGACCTGGGCTGGGCACGGACCGACTACACGGATATTTCGGGTGGGTATGGCGTCTTCCTCGGCCTGGCAGGTGCCATGGGAGGCGGGTTCCTCGCTGATGCATTCGGTGCGAAGCGGATCATTGCATTCGGAACGATCTGCCTTGGGCTCAGCTACCTCGCCTTTGCGGCGATGGATCCCGATCTGCTTGGCTCGGGATGGTTCTCCTGGACATCGGATGGAGCCATGACGGCCTTCATTCTTGCAGAGGGTTTCCTCGTTTCCCTGGCCAGTGTGGGGCTCTTTTCGATGTACATGACGGTGTCATGGCCCATTGTTGCTGGTACGCAGTTCACGGCCTACATGGCCATTCTCAACCTGTCGACCACGATCGGACAGTGGATCTCCGGCCCCGTCGAGCAGTACGGAATCGTGAACATCATGATCGTATTCGGCCTCTTCCAACTGGTGATCGTGGTCATTCTTCCCTTCATTGACATCCACCAGACCCGGCGCGTCCTGGGTGGGGTGAAGCAGGTATCTGCTTGAACTTGATGATCTGCTGGATCACGGCGACAATGAACATCCATGAAGCAGTCAAAAGCCACCAAGGTGATCACGATCGTCATTGTTTCCGGGCTCATCCTGGGCCTTGTTGGATTGAGGCTCGTCGATGTGATTGCCCGTTCGGTCATCGACAGCGAAGTTTCGGAGATACTCGGTGTCGAGGCGCATTTCGGAGGGGTTGATCTCGGTGTGCTTACATCGAGCTCAACATTCACGGGAATCACGATCAAGAATCCACCTGGATTCAAGAAGTCCTTTCTCCTCACGATTGACAGGGCTGAAATCGACTGTGGACTGGGCACGTTGATGTCTGATGACATCGATATTTCCCGTGTTGTCCTGGATGGCTTGACTTTCGATCTCGAGGAGGTCGACAAGGAAATCAACATCGAAGAAGTAATCAAGAACATCCAGGCATATGTTGCTGAGCAACCCCAGACCGATACGCCGACGGAGTTGGAGATAAGGACCCTTGAGGTCAAGGACCTCGTACTTACTGCCCATGGCGATATCGTGACGATTGCCGGCGGGTCCCTGGAAACGACGATCCCGGATTTCACGGTCAAGAACATCGGCACGAAATCCGACACCCACCGCATGGCAAGCCAGTTCGTGAACATCCTGACCCATGCAATTCTCAGCCATGCATTCAAGCACCCGATCGACGGACTTTCGGGGGTAACGATGACCAGCCTTCGGAAGATAAGCACCGACTTGCCTCTTGTCCCATTTACGAAACTGAAGGAAGGGTTCGAGAACCTGAAGGATGCGCTGAAGGATCCCCTTGGCAGCGGCAGCAAGGGCGAGGGCGAATCCAAGCCCGAAGGTGACTAGCCGGGAGCGGTATACTCATCGACCATGCCTCTTGAGCGGGTTTTTCTTGGAACAGGTGGACACTGCCTGCACGCGGTTGCGGATCTTCTCCTTCTTCGCCGGCCTCCAGGCTCAGGCGAGTGGAACCTGGAAAGCGTACTGCTGGTTCTACCCTCTGCCCGGGCCATGCGTCGCCTCGGAGACATCCTGCTCGAACATGCTGTTTCACGCAGCTTGCTGTATGCGCCTCCGACGATGACAACCCCCGGGGGACTCCCGGGTGCCTTCATTGCCCCACGCCTTCCCAGGCCGGACCAGGTCACCGATCAGCTCTCCTGGATCCAGGTTCTTCGGAAGGCATCCAGGACCGACCTCATCCCGCTGCTTGGAGAGCAGGATCCCACGGAGGCATCCTTGGAGGAACTGGCCCAGCGTCTTGCCAACCTGGCAAGGGAACTTGGCG
>JAYZBD010000025.1:0-5846 GCA_036339395.1 Planctomycetota bacterium
ATCAACCTGAAGGATGCCTTTCTCGCGGTCTTCCATCCCGGGATATTTCGATCGACGGGAACCATGAACGATTCCATCAACTCGGGCATGTTCGTGGACATCTTGAGCACTTCCATGACGGACTCGCGGTCATCCATCAACGCGAAGACCATGTCGCCGAAGGGAGCCGACATCATGTTTCCAATCATCTTCAGATCGGGGCTGAGGAGCTGCGTCGAGGGAAACGGGATGGCATCATTGGTCACTTGCCATGCGGTGAGTTCACTCTTTACACCATCCTCTTCCCAGGGTTCCGTTCCAATCTTCTCGAAGGTGACCTTCACGAGCTTGATGCCGTGATCCGGGATCATCGTGTGCAGCGAGAACTCGGTCTCGCCGGCCTTGATGCGCCGTTTCATCTCATCGACCATCGCCCAGGTCGAATACCACGTCCCTTCGGGGACCTCCGCGGCAGTCGTCGTGCGACGCCCACCCTGCTCGGTCGTGATCTCGAGTGCGTTTTCATTGAACATCCAGACCGTCGTGACACGCTGGCCACTCATGTCCTGGCGCATCGTCATGGAGACGGGGGCACCCTCCAAGGTCTCGACCCATTCAACCTGGACGGTAATCGAGACCTCCATCGCCCCTCGCTTCAGTTCCATCGAGGTCTCGTTCTTCAACCTGCGCTGTCCGTCGTCCTGGACATCGCCCATGACATG
Organism: Planctomycetota bacterium; assembly: GCA_036339395.1. Lineage (GTDB taxonomy): Bacteria > Planctomycetota > Phycisphaerae > Phycisphaerales > SM1A02 > SP202. The sequence continues at coordinate 702 of JAYZBD010000025.1, forward strand.
CATCCAGCCTGCAGGCGCATCCATCAGTGACAAGACATACCAGTCATCGAGCACCACCTCGGCGGTGACCGACCCGGTGATTGTCAGCAGGATGAGGCAGAGGGATGTTCGAAGAAAAGTAAACATTGAGAACTACTCCGGTCGCATCAGCGGAAAGAGAATGACATCGCGGATACTCGTGCTGTTGGTCATGAGCATGACGACACGGTCCACGCCAATGCCGAATCCACCTGCGGGAGGCATACCCACCTGCAACGCGTCGATGAATTCATGGTCCATGGTCCGGAAGGCCCTGGTTTCGTCATCCTCCCCGGCCAGTTGCCTGGAGAACGCTTCTTCCTGGATTGCCGGGTCATTGAGTTCCGTATAGAAGTTGCCAAGTTCCATTCCCGCGATGAACAACTCGCTCCGGTAGGCCAGTTGCGGATTCTCTTCGTGCGGACGGGACAGTGGAGAAACGGCACTTGGAAAATCCACGACGTAGGTCGGGGTCGCTGGATCGATGGCTGCTTCTCCAAGCGCGTCGAAGATCGTCTCGACGAGGAGCCAGTGATCCTTCGAATCAGATTTTTCGATGCCCATCTCGACGGCCTTGGCTCGAACGGCAGTCTCGTCGTGCATGTCGATGCCGGCACCGGCCTCGATGAGCTCCGCGTAGGTGCGTCGTTCAAATGGCTTGGACCAGTCGATGACAATGTCACCGTAGGGCCGCGCCATCGATCCGCCTTCAGCAAGGTCCGTGGCAACTGACCGAAGCAGGCACTCGCCCCGGTCGAGTACGGTTTCGTAGTCCCCGAATGCCTCGTAGGCCTCGAGCATCGTGAACTCCGGGTTGTGTCGACGACTGATGCCCTCGTTTCGGAAGTTCCTGTTGAGCTCGAAGACGCGTGGCATGCCGCCGACAAGCAGTCGCTTCAGGTAGAGCTCGGGTGCAATCCGCATGTAGAGATCGATATCGAGCGCGTTGTGGTGGGTCGTGAACGGACGTGCCGCAGCACCGCCTGCAACAGGCTGCATCATCGGTGTCTCGACCTCGACGTAGCCCGCGTCCTCCATGTGCCTGCGCATGCAGGAAATGATCCTGGATCGCGCGTAGAACACGCCGAGTGTTTCCGGGTTGGCATACATGTCGACGTAGCGCCGACGGTACCTGGCCTCCTGGTCGGTCAACCCGTGGAACTTCTCGGGTGGCGGCGCAAGCGACTTGCAGTGCACGGCGAACTCGTTTGCCCAGACACAGATCTCGCCTTTCTTCGTCATCCCCATCGGTCCACCCGCGACGACGATGTCGCCGTAGTCGAGTTTCGAAGCAATCTTGAATGCATCCGCGTCAAGATCCTGCTTGGAGATGCTCACCTGGAGATCGCCTGTGTGATCCCGAAGCACCATGAAGACAAGCTTGCCCATGGCCCTGTGCTGCACGCAGCGACCTGCAACACGGACAACCGGGCGAGCATCATCAACATCTTCGCCCGCCTCGCGTGCAGCGGCCCACGTGTCATGGGCTTCCTGGTTGAACGTGGCCCGTGCCTGGTCAAGATCGACAAGGTCGGTGACGCGGTGGCCATAGGCCTGGATGCCCAGGTCCCGCCACCGACTGAGCTTCTCATTGCGAGCTGCTACGAGGGCTGAAGCTTCGGGATCGGTTGTATCTGGGCGCGGAGTCATTGCGGGTAGGATACGACGCTCCAAGGCAGGGAGCGAACGAACCATGAGCAACATGGCTGAAGGGAACCAGGGCGGCTGTGTCTTCATCACGGGTGCAGGCAGTGGAATCGGCGCGGCGGCGGCTCGAACACTGGCTGCTGGTGGAAGGCCCATCGCCCTTGCCGGGCGGAGCCCCGAGCCCCTCGAGGAGGTTGCTGGGGAGATTCGGAAGGCCGGGGGATGTGCCATGGACCTTCCATGCGATGTACGCGACCTCTCGGCACTCAAGGCCGCCGTGGACCAGGCCACGAGGGAACACGGAACTGTCACGACCCTGGTGGCCTCGGCCGGTGTCATGCCGATCGGCCCGATGCACTCGGCTGATCCTGCCGACTGGAAGCAGATGCTTGACGTCAACGTCCTGGGAGTCCTGCATGCAATCCATGCCGTCCTCCCGGGAATGCGCTCTTCAGGAGAAGGACACATCATCATCGTTGGATCAGTTGCCGGGCGGCATCTCTTCCCCGATGCAACCGTCTACTGCGCGACCAAGTCGGCCCTGCATGTGATCTGCGAGGGACTTCGGACCGAACTTGCACGATCCGCACGGGATGACGGCAACCGCATCAGGGTCAGCCTTGTTGCGCCGGGAGCCGTCGACACCGCCCTCCCTGCAACGATTGCCGATACGGATTCACGCGCTGCAACCGAGGCCTGGTATGCAGGCATGGAAGGCATCCTCCAGGCAGACGATGTGGCCGAAGCGATTCGATGGGCGATCGACGCCCCGGGGCACGTCTCGGTGAACGAGGTGATGGTCAGGCCGACTGCAATGGTCCGATAGTGGATAGAGGTGAACACCATGGCCAGGAAGATCAATCGAATCGGCGTGCTGACAGGCGGGGGTGACTGCCCGGGCTTGAATGCCGTGATTCGAGCTGTCACGAAGACCGCGATCTTTCAGCACGGGATCGAGGTCATCGGTGTGCTCAACGGGTACGAGGGACTCATCTGCGACGAAACATCGTTGCTTGAACCGCGTGATGTCTCGGGCATACTCACCCGTGGAGGGACCATTCTCGGCACGAACAACAGGTGCAGTCCATTGAAGTACCGTGAAGGCGAGAATGAGGACGGGACTCCTCGCTACATCGATGCAACCGATCGATGTCTTGCAACGATCGAGAAGCACGGGATGGATGCACTGATCGTCATCGGTGGTGATGGAACCATGAGTTGCACCGCGCCACTCGTGACCGCGGGCGTGCCCTGCGTTGGTGTACCCAAGACCATCGACAATGACATCCACGGTTGCGAACTCTCCTTCGGGTTCACGACCGCGATGACCACCGCGACGATGTCGCTTGATCGTCTCCACTCGACGGCGGACAGCCACCATCGAGTCATGGTCTGTGAGTTGATGGGACGGAACTCGGGATGGCTCACCTTGTGCGCCGGGGTGGCCTCGGGCTCGGACATCATCCTGATTCCGGAAATCCCCTTCGACATGGATGCCATCTGCGAGTTCCTCGATGATCGCATGGCCTCCCCGGCCGGCTTTGCGATCATTGCCTGTGCGGAAGGAGCCCGGGCAGCCGGCGAAGGCCAGACCGTCTCCAAGGTCGTCGGAGACAGTGTCGATCCGGTTCGACTTGGAGGAATTGGACACAGGGTGGCTGATGAACTTGAGCGTCGATGCGGGTTCGAGGTGAGAACCACCGTTCTTGGTCACGTGCAGCGAGGAGGTGCGCCTGTAGCGGCCGACCGGGTACTTGCGACCAGGTTCGGCGTGGCGGCCATGAAACTCCTGCTGTCGGGGCAGCATGATCGAATGATCACCTGGGCCGATGGAACGATCGGTGACATCGGCATCCTTGAAGCTGCAGGCAAGCAGCGTCTCGTTTCACTGGATCACCCCCTCATCGAAGCTGCACGAGCAGTTCGAACCTGCATGGGCGATCGGAGGTAAGGCATGCAGCCCGCCATCTTCCTTGATCGTGACAACACGATCATCAGGAATGATGATCATCTCGGCGATCCGGCCGGGGTTGATCTCTTTGATGACACGGTTGACTCGCTGCGCCGCTTCGATGACGCAGGTTTTGCCCTGGTCATCGTGACGAACCAGAGTGGTGTCGCGCGCGGCCTCTTTACCGAGGAGGATGTGCGCTCCGTCCATGACACGATCAGGACCCAGGTCAGGGATGCCTCCGGAGGCCGTGACCTCCTGATGCACTGGTACCACAGTCCCTACCACCCCGATGGTCATGTCGAACCATTCAACATCGAGCACGACACCAGGAAACCCGAACCGGGCATGCTTCAACAGGCAGCGGAAGAACTTGACCTGGACCTGCCCGGCAGCTGGATGATCGGGGATACACCCCGGGACATACGGGCTGGACAGAATGCCGGATGCCGAACAATCCTGCTTCGCCACAGCGGCTTCGACACCATGAACGAACAACCTCCTGATGCAGTCGTGAACAGTCTTGCCGATGCAGCAGACGTCATCCTGGGAAACAAGTCGTGATCATTCCTCGGAACATCGAGCGACTGCTCATCGTGGCACCCTCGTGGATTGGAGATGCTGTCATGGCGAATGTCATGTACCGCGCTGCCCGGAATTCCTGCCCCGACGCCCACATCTGCCTCGCATCACGCCCGTACCTTCACCCCCTGCTCAACGGGCTGCCCTGGTTTGATCGACTCGAAACACTTGACATGAGCGGCCTCCTTGGACCGGTCCGTGCCGGAAGATCATTCGCCCAGGATCGTCCGGATGCAGTCATCCTGCTGCCAGGCAGTTTCCGTTCCGCGATGATGGCCTGGTGGACCCGTGCATCACTCCGCATAGGCACGAACCGGGATGGACGGGGAATGCTGCTGACAGATGCCCTGCCAGACGCGGATCGGTCGCGTCCCGTGTCCGCCATTGAGCAGTACCGGCGACTCGCGGAAGCCTGCTTCGGGAAGGAAGCAGCGCAGGACGCCACCCTCGAGCTGGTTGCAACACCCGATGACGATGCCGAGGCGGATCGTGTGCTCGGTACGGACCAGGAACCACTGCTGCTGCTGGTTCCTGGAGCGAATCGTGCAGACAAGCGGTGGCCGGTTGAACACTACGCGACTGTTGCCGATGCACTGCACGAATCACATGGACTCAGGCCCGTCATCACCGGCTCCCCGGGGGAAGCGGACCTCGCTGCCGCACTTGCACGAACCACCAGGTGTGATGCCCTCGATGCAGTCGCTGCAGGAATGAAACTCGGTGCCTTGAAATCAGTCGCAGGGCGTGCACGCCTCGCAATCGTCAATGATACGGGGCCGAGGCATGTTGCCGCTGCCATGGGTACGCCATTGGTCAGCCTGTTCGGACCTACTGATCATCGCTGGGCACTCCTGCCCGGCATCTCGGAGCATCGCCTGCTTGGTGATCCTTTCCTTCCCGAGGAAGCAATGGCGGATCGACATCCAGCCAGGTGCTCCATCGAGCGG
>JAYZBD010000026.1:0-9224 GCA_036339395.1 Planctomycetota bacterium
CACTGAAAATGGGTTACGCCTGCTGATAAAAATGAAGGAGGAGGCTGGCTAGTACCTGTCGCGCCGACCACCGCCGCCACGACCGCCACCACCACCGCGACCGCCGCCGCCGCGACCGCCGCCGTCGCCGTCGCCGTCGTCCGTTGCCTCATCCGCAGTCGTAGAAACCTGCCAGAGTGTCTGGTTCAAGGAGATCGAATCAACAAGGATTCGGTACGGAACGTCCACGCGATCTCCAACTGGCTCTGCGTGAACTCGAAGCCAGTTGGCAACGGTCTCGTTCAAGAACACTTCCGGATCATCCCGGGTCAGCAGCAGGTTCATGCGCATCCGAATGCGTGGCCTTCCGCCGGTCTCGGATGGCCCGACGTATTCGCCGCTGAGGTCATGGATTTCAACAAGCTGTCGCTCGCCCGGCGAAATCTGCATCACGGCCTCGAGATCACTTCCAAGAAGTACGGGCTGGGGATCGGCGGAAAGCACTGCCTGGGCAGCGTCCTTCACGATCCAGGGCCAGACCGTCCTGTACAGGAAGAGATCCTGCAACTGGCTTGATTCACGACTCATGACAACCTGGTTCTTTGCAGACTCGTATTCACTACGCAATTGTTCGGCGCGGCTGATGGTGTCCTTGACCAGCCCCGGGGGCTGGGCATCGATTGAAGCCGAGTCGATGAACGGCCTGTAGAAGGTGGCTCCCCCCGCAACAATTGCAATTGCCGCAGCCGCCACGAACCAACGCGTCTTCCTGTGCCACATCTGTTCTCGAAGTACGGGTACCGGAACGAGATTCGCGTTGATCGGCGAAGAACCCACTCCCTGGAGGGCGAGTCCATATGCAGTCGCCATGTTGACATTGTGTTCAGCAAAGGCGGAAGCCTCCCGGCCACTGACCGAGATGCGCTTGAACTCATCGAGTCGGCTGACGTTGACCTGCAACTGCTGGCCGATGAACTTCCGCAATCCTGGAATCTTGAAGGTTGAACCAAGTCCAACCATGGTCTCCAGCTTTGCTTCCCGATGTACGCTCGAGAAATACCCGAGTGAACGCTGGAGATCCTGGAGCAGGTCACTGAAGACAGGCCGCATGGCCTGCATGATCTGCTTCGTGTAGCGGCTGGAGGAGGCTTCAAGCTTCAGACGCTCGGCCTTTGAATACTTCAACTTGAAGGATTCGGCGATCGCTTCCGTGAAGTGGGTCCCCCCGATGGGGAAGGTCCTGATCCAGCAACGACCTGTTTCTGCAATGATGACGTCCGTGGCATACGTCCCGATGTCGATGTAGACGACCGGTTCCTCACGAGTCGCCAGGTCATGGTCATAGGCCATCGCGTTGTAGACCGACACGGGACTGAGCGTCATCACCTCGGGAATCATGCCGACTTCGCCGTAGAGGGACAAGCGTTCCTGGATCTTCTCCCTCGTGATCGCAAAGATGCCGACCTCGACTTCAGGGGACTCTTCAGAGACGAATGTCTGGTAATCCCACTCGACTTCCTCGATCGGGAACGGAATCTGCTGAACTGCTTCGAACTTGACGATGTCGGGCACCTTCTTGGGTTCGACCGGAGGCAGTTTCGCGAAGCGCGCAAATGAACTGTGCCCGGGAACAGACATCACCAGGTGCTCACCTTCAAGTTTCTTGTCGCTGATGAACTGGCCGAGGCTCAACCGAACGATTTCCTGCTGATCGGCATCCGGATTCGAGAGCACACGCTTGTGAGGGATATAGGCAAAATCAGAGACGGTGATATCGCTTCCAACACGGTCAAGGCGTATGGCCTTGATCGCGTATCCGCCGATTTCGATGCCCCATGCAGTTTGACGTGATGCCATTGGTACTGAATATCCTCTTCGTGCAGTCCTTGCAAGCAAGGCGGCGGGGTCAGGAATGGACCTCAAACCTGGGCCACCTTGATCGGGGAATCATACACGGCAAACCCGCCTGAAGTCCCCCTCGAAGCGGTTTCGCCTGTCGATGGACCCTTCACCACTCCAGGGGGCAACGTTCAAGTGGATGCAGGAGAAATGTGCCCCTTTGAGGTGGTTTTCGTAGCAATCCCCTCTCCAGTTGCATTTGAAGTCCTTGCTACCATGGCACGTCCACTGCCAGGAATGACCATGAAGATGAAGCACCCGACAGTTACCTTCCGAGTCCGGACACTCGGCTGCCGTGTCAACCACGCCGAATCCCGTGAAATCGAGTCTCTCCTCCTTGATCGAGGCATGGAACCTGCTGAAGCAGGCCTTCCTGCCGACCTGGAGGTAGTCCATACCTGCGCAGTAACGCACCAGGCTGCTGCCAAATCCCGCCACGCCATCAGGCGGGCCGCCCTGGCAAAGGACGGGGTGACACCCCACGTACTCGTCACCGGCTGCTTTGTCTCGGCGGATGAAAGGACCGCATCCGATCTGGCCGGGGGGGCGAGCATTGTCGGGCATCGCGATGAACACCACAGGCCCCTGGTCGAACGAGTCGCCTCCCAGGTCGATGATTGGCTTGGGAGAAGAACCACTCAGGCCCTGAATATTCGCTCATTGGCGACTCCGATCAATCCTTCCGCGACGAAACTCCAGGTCGCGGATGGAATACGGCCTCTTCCACTCCTTGCCACACCACTTCAACCCGGTCGTCATGCACGCGCCGAGATCCACATCCAGGACGGGTGCGATGCACACTGCACGTTCTGCATCATTCCGAAACTCCGCCCGACACTGCGGTCGAAATCAATCGATGTCGTTGTCGAGGAAGCCCGCCGTCTCGTCGACCTGGGCCATCGTGAAGTCGTGCTCTCTGGCATCTTCCTTGGAGCCTACGGACATGAAACAGCCTTGCGCCGAAAGCAGGCACGACCCCAGGCTGAGCCACTGGCTGATCTCCTTGATGCCGTGGCGCAGGTTCCCGGACTGGTTCGTCTTCGGCTCAGTTCACTGGAACCAGGCGATGTAACCCAGCCACTCCTTGATGCGATGGTCGCCAACCAACCTGTTGTCGTTCCCCATCTGCACCTGCCCCTGCAATCGGGTTCCAACGAGATACTCAGGATGATGAATCGCCAGTACACACTTGATGACTACATGGAGATGATCGACCTGGTCAAGCACGAACTTGCCGATGACACCGGCCTTCCCCCGGCCCTGACCACGGACATCATCTGCGGTTTTCCGGGGGAATCAGAGCAGGATTTCCTCCAGACGGTCTCCGTCGCGGAACAGGTCGGGTTTCTCCACATGCACGTGTTCCCCTTCAGCCCACGCGAAGGCACGGCTGCTTCGAGATGGACGGACCGCTTCGTACAGGCCGCCACGATCAAGGCACGCGTCCGACATCTCATTGCGCTTGAAGAGGACCCGATCGATGGGCTTGCCATCCGATGGCGGAGGCAACTGAAGGAACGCACGCTTCGCGTCATACTCGAGGAAGCTGATCGAGACGATCCATCCATCATGACGGGGCGATGTGATCACTATGACCGCGTCCATGTTCCCACCAGCAGGCCAAGGGGTTCCGTCGTACGTGTTCGGGTGACCCATGTCGGACCGTCACGAACAGCCGGCCATCTCGTCGAGATGGAACAACCCCTGCGGGTCCTGTCCGGGATGGGAGTTGATACATGAACCTCCAGGCACCCGAACCCGGTGATGAGCTTGACCAGCAACTGCAGAACGAGATCGATGCAGCCATCGGCGAAACAAGTCTCGAGGATCTCGTAGACCAGGAACTGGCGGACGGTCGCAGTGGCAAGCGACCTGAACGTGAAGGGACGATTGTCTCAGTTCGTGGCAAGGAAGTCTTCATCGAGTTTGGTCCGAAACTCCAGGGATCCTGCCCGCTTGATCACTTCGACGAGACCCCGTCACCGGGAATGCGGGACACCTTCATGATCGAGCGGGAAGACCACGATGATGGAATGCTCATCTGCTCACGTCGTGGCGGCGTTCAGAAAGCCCGCTGGGACACGATCGAAATCGGGCATGCGATCGAAGCACGATGCACTGGAACGAACAAGGGCGGTCTTGAGATGGAGGTTTCAGGGCATCCTGCATTCATGCCCGCAGGCCACGTTGAACTCCACCACGTTCCCGACCTTGACATCTACATCGGGCAGAAGCTTCCATGCGAAGTGATCGAACTCGATCGACAACGCAACAGGATGGTCCTCAGCAGGAGGGCCATGCTCCAGGAACGACGGGAAGAAGCAAGGAAAGATCTCCTGGGGAACCTCGAGGTCGGACAGGTCCTCGACGCACTCATCACTCGTGTTCAACCCTTCGGCGCGTTTGCAGACATCGGGGGAATCGATGGACTCATCCATGTCTCGGAAATGAGCTGGGAACGCGTCCAGGACCCGGGCCACCTCGTCAAGGTCGGCGATGCCGTCCGCGTCCAGGTGCTCTCGATTGAACGTGACACCGAGCCGATACGAGTGGGACTGGGCATGAAGCAGTTGACGTCCGATCCAATGCATTCAGCAATGGAAGGGTTCAGCGAGGGAGACGTGGTCGAAGGCACCGTGACGAAGACCACCGAGTTCGGCGCCTTCGTCGAATTGTCCAAGGGCGTCGAGGGCTTGGTGCATATTTCCGAGCTCAGCAATGACCACGTCAAGCGTGTCGAGTCGGTGGCGCAGGTCGGCCAGTCGGTTTCCGTCAGGATTCTCAGTGTCGATCCAGCTACACGGCGGATCGCCCTTTCAATCAAGCAGGCCGGAAACGAAGGTGGCGTCGCTGAACGAGCCGAGGATCCTGCCATGGCCAGGCTCAAGGCGAAATTCAGCGACAAGGAACTGAAAGGCGGTCTCGGCTGATCAGCCGCTGTCTTTCCGCGTTTCAATACGAGTTGCAAGGAGAGGTCCATCGAGCATGGGGATCGGACGACCGGTCACGAGGTTCAGTGGATCAAGCAACCGGGATCGGTCTGGACAACGAAGCAACACGATGTCAAGAACACCTGATTCCGCGTTGATCTCGTTCAGCCGGCCATGACGTGACATCCTGCTGCCCACCCTGGTGACCTCGAATCCCTGTTGTTCGAGCAGGTCGCACATCGTGGGGTCGTCGATCGAGGCAAGGAATCGTATGTGCACGGCATCGGAGCCATCGAACCGTGCTTCAGCTGCCCGACCGGTGATCCGCCACTCGATGTCACCCGCTTCCCAGGACAGTCTTGCGAGGCACTCGTCGATCGCGATCAACATGTCCTTCTGCAACTGCATGTACCCCTCACTTCCAAGGGACTGCATCCTCATGGCTGCAAGATGACGACGAACCTGGCCCCGCCCTGGAAGAGGGACGTTTTCAATGGATTCGGCATCGCGAGCTGCGTGGATTGCCGAGGAGATGGTACGCACGCGATTCTCGTGGAGAAGCCGTGCGGCATGTCGTGCAATTCGATCCGTCTCTTCACGCATGGGACCATCATAGAAGGGCTGGTTGGCTAGGATATGCCGATGCCAGAACGGAACGACATGCAGGACCAACGACCGATCATCGGACTCACCATGGGAGATCCAGCCGGCATCGGACCGGAGGTCATCGTCAAGGCTCTCAAGAACCCGGACCTCCTCCGCGAAGCTCGATTTGTCATCCATGGAGCAAACGACATCCTGACACTTGCAGCTGATCGTCTTGGAATAGAACCCTCCTGGCATCGCGTACCGGCAGACAACATCGACCTGGCCGGTCGCGTCTCAAGTGATGTCGTCGTGCGGGACCATGATCACGGGGGAACCCTCATGAATCTTCCCCCGGAACCAAGCAGGCGTGGTGGGCATGCCTCAAAGGCGTGGGTCGATGCCGCCGTCTCGGATGCCATGCGAGATGCCGCCGATCCATGCGCAATCGATGCGGTGGTTACCGCGCCCATCAGCAAGGAAGCCTGGCATCTTGCAGGTCACAAGTGGCCCGGGCATACGGAGCTGCTTGCGCACAGGGCACACGCACGACGAACAGCCATGTTCTTCGAATCACCGAAGCTCCGCGTGATACTCGCCACGACCCACGTTCCCCTGATGGAATTGCGGAACCTGCTGACGATCGGATGCGTCTTCGATCCCATCGACCTTGGACACCAGGCCTGCCTCGACCTTGGCATACCCGCACCGAGAATCGCGGTTGCCGGGCTCAACCCCCATGCCGGGGAATCCGGACTCTTCGGCGACGAGGAGTCACGGGTCATCGAACCGGCGGTTCGCATGGCCAGGGACGCGGGCATCGATGTCCATGGCCCGCTCCCGGGAGACAGCGTCTTCCGCGAAGCCATCGAGGGCCGATGGGACCTCGTGGTCGCCATGTACCACGACCAGGGCCTGATCCCGATGAAACTTGCACAACATCGATCCTCCGTGAACTGGACCGTCGGGCTCCCCTTCGTTCGAACCAGTCCGGACCATGGGACAGCCTATGGCCTTGCTGGAATGGGGAAGGCCGATCCCGGATCCATGGAAGCAGCCATCAGGCTCGCCACGCACCTTGCTCGCCACAGGGTTGCATCCCGGATGAATGCCGATGCCGGTGGACAGAACCCCGACGAGGACTGAGGGTCATCGGATACCATGCCGGCTCCCATGAGCGATCTCTCCTTCTCCATGGACGACCTGGTTTCACTCTGCAAGCGACGCGGCTTCATCTATCCCGCTTCGGAAATCTATGGTGGCCTCAATGGATTCTGGGACTATGGACCGCTCGGAACCGAGTTGAAGAACAACCTCCGTGATGCCTGGTGGCATGACATGGTCCGCTGCCCACCAACAGGTCCCGATGGCGAGCCCCTGTCGATCGTCGGGCTGGACTCGTCGATCATCCAGAATCCACGGACATGGGAGGCATCGGGTCACGTGGGTGGCTTCAACGATCCGATGGTCGACTGCCGCGAAACGAAGTCGCGATACCGCGCCGACCACCTGCTCTGCCTGGGCGTCAAGGGAGACACCAGCGGCCAGATCTACGCCTACCTCGACAATGACGATGATTCGCTGGCCAATGCACGCAAGAAACTGGGTAAATACGTCAAGCGCGAACTTGCCGACGAGGAGCTCGACACCTGCCCGTTGACGGAGCTCTCAGCCGAAGAACTGGCCATCACCGTCGGCCCCGACACCAAGACCGTCGGAACCCTTACCGAGCCTCGCCAGTTCAACCTGATGTTCAAGACCTTCGTGGGCGCCGTGCAGGATGAGGACAGCGCCGCCTACCTGCGACCCGAGACCGCCCAGGGCATCTTCCTGAACTTCGGCAACGTCGTCGACACCATGCGGGTGAAGGTGCCATTCGGCATCGCCCAGGTCGGCAAGGCCTTCCGCAACGAGGTGACGCCCCGCAACTTCATCTTCCGCTCACGTGAATTCGAACAGATGGAGATCGAGTGGTTCTGTCATCCCGATGACGCCTCGCAATGGTTCGAGTTCTGGTGCGACATCCGGAAATCCTGGTGGGAATCCCTGGGGCTCACCAGTGACAATGTCATGATGCGCAAGCATGATGCCGATGAACTGGCCCATTACGCCAAGGATGGCTGCGGTACCTTCGACGTGGAATATCGCTTCCCCTTCACCGCCCCAGGGTACGGCGAACTTGAGGGTGTAGCCCACAGGGGCGACTACGACCTGCGCCGACACGAGGAGTTCTCGAAGAAGAAACTCCAGTACTTCGACCAGGCCCGCAACGAGCGATACCTGCCACACGTGATCGAACCTTCCGCAGGACTTTCACGCGGCACGCTCGCCATGCTGTGCGAGGCATACACGCCCGATCCGGAACGAGCGAGCAAGGTCTACATGGCCTTCAGCCCGAGGCTGGCTCCCATCAAGGCTGCCGTGTTCCCGCTGGTAAACAAGGACGGCATGCCCGAGGTGGCGATGAAACTTCACGAAGACCTGCGTCGCAGGTGGCCGGTCCAGTACGACGCGAAGCAATCCATCGGCAAGCGATACGCTCGCATGGACGAGGCTGGCTGCCCCTGGTGCTTCACCATCGACAGTGACACGCTTGCCGACCAGACGGTGACCATCCGGCACCGGGACAGCCTCGAGCAGGAACGCATCAACATTGATGCAGTCGAGGGCTGGTTGGCCCAACGGCTGTGAGCCACGTTCTCCACTACACCTTTGGCGTGTTTCTCACCTTTCTCCTTGCAGGTGGTTCGGTTGCGGACGAGCAGGAAGCTCCTCCGGCCAGGCCCGGTGCCCTCGCCCCCTTCCTGGCAACGGACGAGGATGGAGTGATGCTCAGTTGGCTTGAGCCGGTTGATCCCAACCTGGATACGGAAACCTTCCGCCTGCAGGTGGCACGCTTTGACGGCTCCACCTGGTCGGATCCAGTCACCATCGTGCAGCGAAGTGATTTCTTCGCCAACTGGGCCGATGTCCCGACGATCAGCCACGATGGATCGCGATGGATCGCGACCTGGCTGCAGATGTCAGGCCCCGGCACCTACTCCTACGACATCGCCGTTGCCAAGTCGCAGGATGGAACCACATGGACGCACCTGGGTACATTGAATGACGATCGAACAATGACGGAGCATGGCTTTGTCAGCCTCGTTCCCCAGGAGGGTGGCACCCGCGCATTCTGGCTCGATGGTCGGGAGATGAGCAGTGGAGATGAAGAGCACGGGCATGGCTCAGGTGCCATGACCCTGCGAACTGCCGTCATCAAGGACACGATCGGCGAAAGTCGCGTCATCGACGAGATGGTCTGTGAATGCTGCCCCACCGCAGCGACCATGACTGCACACGGGCCCATCGTGCTGGTCCGCAACCGGACAGGCGAGGAAGTCCGGGACATCGAGTGCCTGCGTGCAGAGGACGATTACACCTCCCCTGTCATGCTGCATGAGGACAGTTGGGCCATTGCCGGCTGCCCCGTCAACGGACCTGCCGTCGAAGCGAAGGGCAACCAGGTTGCTGCAGCCTGGTACACCGCGGCCCCAGGCCGCACTGGCGTCTGGGCGACCTTCTCGGATGATGCAGGCGCAAGCTTCGGGACGCCAATCCAGCTTGAGGGCGAGGACGCAGTCGGTCGTGTCGACCTGGTGATGCTGGAGGATGGCCGCGCCGCCATCTGCTGGCTCAGTCGACGTGAGGAAGGGTCACTGCTGCTTCGGACAGTACACCCGAATGGAACCATGGGCGATGTGCAGACGGTGACATCGATCGACCCTGGTCGTCGCAGTGGTAATCCACGAGTCGCAACCCTGCCGGGGACACCCGATACCCTCCTCGTGG
>JAYZBD010000027.1:0-47016 GCA_036339395.1 Planctomycetota bacterium
CCGACCTGCTTGTGGTCCTGGCATGGATCGAGAATCCAGATCGTCTGGCCATCTACAAGTGCCAGTACGCTCAGTTCCTGCCCTTCGAGGAACTCCTCGATGAGCAGAGATGCCCCGGCGTTGCCGAAGGCTCGATCATCCATGATGTGATCTATGGCTTCCAGGGTCTCCATGGCATTCCTGCAGATGATCACACCCTTGCCTGCAGCGAGGCCAGCCGCTTTTACGACGCAACGTTCGTCATGGGCTTCCAGCAGGTCCTTGATCTTTCCTGAAAGCTCCGGAAAGTGCACGGCTCCACGATCGTCATTGGAGGCGAGAAACCGCCGGAGAGCAGTGGCTTCATCCTCGAGCCCTGTTGATACCAGTTCCTCGTCGATGCCTCTGAGTGCAAATCTCCGTGCCGAGTTGGCATCAGAAAATGTCCGTGTGTCTGCTGTCGGGACAGCGGCCTGCCTCATGATCTCCTTGGCGAAGCACTTGTCCGCCTCGAGTTGAGCTGCTGCCTGGGACGGCCCGAATGCTGCGCAACCGATTTCTTCGAGCGCATCCACGATTCCTTCTGAGAGTGGTCCTTCCGGACCTACTACGACCAGGTCGATCGATTCCCGTTCACACCACCGCTGCAGTTGAAATATGTTCGTCGTGTCCCATGCATGGGGGCAGGCCTCGCCAAGGGCATTGAGTCCCGCATTGGAAGCATGTGTAAGCCAGAGTCGTCCAAGATTCGGCGACTGCTTCATCGCCCATGCAAGCGCATGTTCCCGCCCGCCTCCGCCAACAAGCAGAACGTTGCACGTGTCCGGGCATGGTCCGTCGGGCCGGGGCATCCGTGCAGTGTACCTCATGAAGGAGAACGATCGAGATGCACGTTCTCAGGAATGATCACGTCGCTTGCCCCGCCCCGTGATTCCTGCGCGGGATCTTGCCTGTCCAGGGCGTTGCCTGTCCGTTCGGCGTGCTTCGCCCCGCCCACCTTCCTTCAGGTTTGCGAGTCGATCCCGCAGGACGGCAGCTTGTTCAAACTCGAGGCTGTCGGCGGCTTCAAGCATTTCCTGTTCCAACTGCTCTGCCAGTTCTTCTCGATCGAAGGTGTCTTCATCTCCACCATCATGAATCGCTTCTCGAGCGGTGCGTCTCGCCTTCAGGGCTCGATCGATTCCCCCGCGTATCGACTTTTCAATGCTGCGGGGAGTGATCCCGTGTTCCTCGTTGTGCTGCTCCTGGATCGCCCGCCGACGGTCGGTTTCATCGATGGCGCCCTTCATCTGCGGGGTGATGGTGTCGCCGTACATGATGACTTCAGCATTGACATGGCGGGCTGCACGCCCGATGGTCTGGACGAGGCTGGTTTCACTTCTCAGGAATCCTGCCTGGTCCGCATCGAGGATGCACACAAGCGAGACCTCGGGCAGATCGAGGCCTTCGCGAAGCAGGTTGATGCCGACGAGTACATCGAAGTTGCCTGCTCGAAGGTCACGGAGGATTTCCAGTCGGTCGAGCGTATCGATGTCACTGTGAAGATAGCGGACACGGACTCCCTGCTCGTCAAGCCAGCCGGTGAGATCCTCCGCAAGGCGTTTCGTGAGTACCGTCACGAGTACACGTTCTCCAAGATCAACACGCTTGCGGCATTGCTCAAGAAGATGGGGGACCTGTTCGGTCGCCGGGTGGATGCTGATCCTCGGATCAAGAAGTCCCGTGGGACGGATGATCTGCTCGATGACGACACCGCCGGCCTGTTCCAGTTCCCAGTCGCCGGGTGTTGCGGAAACATGCGTGACCTGCGGGATGATGCCGGTGAACTCCTCGAACTTCAACGGTCGGTTGTCCAACGCACTGGGAAGCCGGAACCCGTGGTCGACAAGGACCTGCTTGCGGGCGCGATCACCGTTGTACATTGCTCGAATCTGGGGAATGGTCGCATGCGACTCGTCGATGAAGACGAGCCATTCGTCGTCTTCAAGTCCCGGTACGTATCGGAAATAGTCGAGAAGTGTCGAGGGGCGGGATCCCGGTTCACGACATTCAAGGTGTCGAGCATAATTCTCGACCCCGGGGCAGTAGCCCACTTCCTGGAGCATCTCCAGGTCATATCGCGTACGTGCCATCAATCGCTGTGATTCAAGGAGCTTCCCCTCCTTCTTCAACTGGGCGCATCGGCCTGTCGCCTCTTTCCGGATCGAGGCAACCGCTTCTTCAAGCTGCTCCTCCGGAAGGACGTAGTGCACTGCCGGGAAGATGAACGCCGACTGTTCCTCCGCAAGTACCTCACCCGTGAGCGGCTGGAAACACTCGATTCGTTCAACCGTGTCACCGAAGAACTCGACCCTGATCGCGAACTCTTCGTACGCCGGGTAGATGTCCAGCACTTCGCCACGCAGCCGGAACTGGCCTCGCTTGAACTCGATCTCGTTCCGGTTGTACTGCATGTCGGTCAGCGCGAGCAGGAGTTCCCTCCGGTCGATGTCCTGTCCGACGTGGAGTGGAATCACTCGATTCCTATAGGATTCCGGTGAGCCGAGTCCGAAGAGGCAGCTGACCGAGGAGACGATGATCACGTCTCGTCGTGAAAGCAGGTTGCTGGTGGCTGAGAGCCGAAGCCTGTCGAGATCATCATTTCGAGCCGCATCCTTCTCGATGTAGATGTCCCGTTGGGGGATGTAGGCTTCAGGCTGGTAATAGTCGTAGTAGCTGACGAAGTAGCTGACGGCATTGTTCGGAAAGAGTTCACGAAGTTCCTCGAAGAGTTGTGCTGCCAGTGTCTTGTTGTGACTGATCACAAGTGCGGGCCTGTCGGTCCGGGCAATGACATTCGCCATCGTGAAGGTCTTGCCTGTACCTGTTGCGCCCAGGAGAACCTGGTTTCCGGCACCCTGTTCAAGGCCCTTCACCAAGGCATCGATGGCTCCTGGCTGGTCACCTGTGGGTTCGTATGGACTGACAAGTTCGAAGGAGCCGGTCATCGCGGGTAGTCCGTCCTGCCCGGGCAGGCCGTGGCCGGGCTAGTCAAGCGGGTATTTCTCATCGTATGCGGCTTGATCGAGCAGGCTGCCTGCATCCCCGCTTCCGTCTGCACGAATCCTGATGAGCCATCCTTCTCCGAACGGATCACTGTTGAGCAGGGCTGGATTCGAGACAGCGGCTTCGTTTGATTCAATGATTTCTCCCCCGAGGGGGGAGTAGACGTCGCTCGTGGTCTTGACGGACTCGACTTCCCCGACGGCATCGCCGACGGAGATGGACGTACCGACGCTTCGCATTTCCACCCAGGTGATGTCGGTCAGTTCATTGGCTGCATACTGGGTGATGCCGACGGTAATGAGATCGTCCTCGATCCGGAACCACTCATGTGAATCAGTGAAACGGCAGTCTGCGGGGCTTGGCATGTGTCTGGATCTCCTGGTCCGGTTCTACATCCTGGGACTGGACTCAAGGGGTCATGGTAGCGTCCCAAGTCATCAGGCGTGTTTCTTCAGGTTCGTGCAGATGCGGCTACACTCTCCACCTACTCGCACCATGTCCCTCATTCTGACACTGTCGACCGCCTCGCTGCAGGCCCTTCTGGACCCAAAGGCCGATCCACCTCGGACCTTGATGGACGTGCCTGATTTTACGATGAATACACTTCAGTTGCGGGGGCTGAACATCAATACCTCGCAGTTGTCCGGCTGGAGTCTCACGGACCTCGATGGCCTGCGGGACAAGGCGGACAAGGCGGCATGTCCATGCCTGGTGTTGTTCGAAGAGGACGCCCTTTCCTTCGGCCACGATGACGAGGCGGAGTACGACGCCGTTACCGAGCGGATCAAGCGACTGGCGACGGCGGCCAATCGCCTCGGGTGCAATGCATTGGCAGTTCGATGCGATGCGGCGGATTCCGATGAGCGGATGGAGATGGCAGCTGGACATTTCAAGGATCTCATGGTGGCCATCGAGCACATGGAGCTGAACCTGCTCATTGCACCTCACGAGGGTATGACACATGATCCAGACCGACTGACCGAGTTGATCAAGCAGGTCGGGGGATTCCGCATCGGGGCCATGCCGACCTTCGCTCGCGGCCAGTCGGAGGAAGTCGAACTGGAACATCTTCGGAAACTTGCTCCGTATGCGGGGGCGATCCAGTTGCGGGTCGAGTCATTCAATCGAAACAAGCGGCACAAGGGCCTCGGGCTTGCCACGGCGATCGAGACCATCCGCAAGGTGGGCTACGTCAATACGGTGACGATCGATTACATCGGTGGAGGAGATCCATCCCGTGACATCGAACTGGCCAGGGCAGAGTTGCAGGCGGCAATCGACGAAGAGTGATGGACATGCCATCCAATCGGATCATCACGATTGACGGGCCGGCCGGCAGCGGCAAGAGCACGGTTGCGCACCTGCTCGCGGAACGCCTTGGAATTGAGTACCTCGACTCCGGCGCGATGTATCGTGCAGCAACACTTCTTGCCCTTCGCAGGAACATCGATCCTGCGGATGGGGACGTACTTGCCCCGGTGCTGGAGGAGGCAACGCTTCGTTTCGAATGGTCAATGAGTCCGCCCCCCCTGTTCCTGGACGGGGAGGATGTGTCTACCGCGATCCGAATGATGGAAGTCAGCAGCCGGGTCTCCGATGTTGCCCGCCAGGGTGTCATCAGGGATGTACTGGTTCGCCAACAGCGTCGTATCGCATCGGAACACCCGCAACTCGTGACCGAGGGCCGGGACCAGGGTTCGGTCGTGTTCCCGGAGGCACTCATTCATTTCTACCTGCACGCGGATCCTGCCGTCCGAGCGCTTCGGAGAGTGGACCAGCTCGCCAGGCAGGGCACCAGGGTGGAACTCGATGAAATCATCGCGGATATCGAGCGAAGGGACAGGATCGATTCGACACGGAGTGTCGGTCCCCTGGTTCGACCTGATGGCGCGATTGACATCGATTCGTCTTCAATGAGCATCGAAGAGGTCGTAGATGCCATGGTGATGGCATTCGAAACGGTGCTGGCCGAGGAGGGTGGCGAAACGTGCTGAAGTGGTCCCAGTTCAAGCGTCGTAGTACTCGACTGCCCTGGTATCACGTGCTGGTCTGGTGGACAATCGTTCCCTACCTCATCTGCAAGCCCATCCTCTGGTTCTTCTACAGGGCGAGATGGCATGGAACTCACAATATTCCTCGTACCGGTCCGGCATTGTTCATCAGTAATCACCAGAGTCACTTCGACCCGGTCCTGGTGGGTGTTCCCATCAGTGATCGTTGCCCACGTTCGCTGGCCAGGAGTACATTGAAGACCGATTCACGTTTCTGGGGCTGGTTCATCGGCTACGCGTTCGACTCGATCTGGTTGAAGCAGGGCAAGGGAGACGCGGGCGCCATGAAGGCGGCCCTGAACGAGTTGAAGGAAGGAAGGGTTTCCGTGATCTATCCCGAGGGCGCTCGAACGCCGGATGGTTCGTTGAAGGCCTTCCAGAGGGGAGCATTTCTTCTCATCAAGCGTGGCATGGCACCTGTAATTCCGGTAGCGGTCGAGGGAGGGCACGATGCCTGGCCAGCGGGTCGACCCAAGCCGAAACTCCGTGGTCGGATCATGGTCATGTATGGCGATCCGATTCCCGCGGAACTTCTTGTCGACATGGGACCCGAGGGTGCAATGGAACATGTGCGGGACATCATCGAGGGGATGCGATTGGACATGCGAGCCAGGATTCGGAAGGCTTCCAGGGGCAGGTCACCGGCGAAGGGGCCGGGTGATGAGGATTGCCGGTTGAACGATCCTGGAGCTGGCACCTGATGGAACATGCTTCGACCATGGTGTTCTGGACGGTACTTGGTGACATCGTCATCCTGCTTGGTGCCGCTGCGCTGCTGGGCATGCTCTTCGAACGAGTTGGAATGAGTGCCATCATCGGTTCCCTCGTCGCCGGCGTTCTTGTCGGACCTGGCATCTTCAATCTCATCGGGACGGCGCCGGAGATGATGGAACGAGCCGCAGAGATCGGTGTTGCGCTCCTGCTGTTCACGATCGGGCTTGAGATGTCCAGGAAGCGGCTGCTTGCCTTCGGCATGCAGGGGGTGAAGGCCGGCATTCTCCAGATGTCATTCACCATGGCGGCCGCCATGGTGATCATCATGGCGTGGGGGCTGGACTGGCGTGCCTCCATCGCCGTCGGCGCGATGGTCGCCCTGAGTTCAACGGCCTCGGTAGCGAGAGTCTTGACCGATCGCAGTGAACTGGATTCTGAACATGGACGCATCTCGATGGCGGTCCTGATCGTCCAGGACCTGGCCATCGTGCCATTGATGCTCGTGGTCAGCTTTCTCGGTGAACGAGCAGAGTTGGGGGGCCTGGCTGACCAGATCAGTGGAACGGCAATGGGGCTGGTTGTCTTCATCGGCTCGTTCGTCCTGGCTGGCCTGTTGCTGCTGCCTCGTCTCTTCAGGTCAACTGCCAGGACGGGGAACCACGACCTTCCCGTGGTCCTGGCCCTTGTGACGTGTCTTCTTGCGTGCTGGGTCGCCTGGCGACTTGGACTTTCACCAGCGTTGGGAGCGTTCGTTGCCGGCCTCGTATTGGCGGATTCTCCATTTGCAAAGCAGATTCGATCCGACGTAGTTGCCTTCAAGGCGGTTTTCCTGACGCTCTTCTTCGCGTCAATCGGCATGCTTGCCGACATCCCGTGGTTGTTGACCGGTTCGAACCTGCTGTTCGTCCTGGGTATTTCCATGGCCATTGTCGTCGGAAAGATGATCATGACCGGTGGAGTTGTTCGGATGCTCGGGGTGGCACCACGAACATCCATTGCAACAGGACTCAGCCTTGCCCAGATCGGCGAGTTCTCCTTCGTCATCGGTGCAGTAGCTGTCGGCAATGCGCTGATTTCACATGATGTCTTCCAGATCCTGACATCAGCATCCCTGGTCTCCCTGCTGCTGGTGCCATTGTTGGCGGGTCATGCACGCAACATTTCGACATCCCTGGAGCGGGTGCTGCTTCGCATCGGTGTCGTTCGCCAGGCTGCAATGGATCCTGCGACCGCCGAGGAATTGCATGACCACGTCATCGTCATTGGAGCGGGACCTGCCGGACAGGGAGTCATCCGGTGCCTCCGCGAACGTGGTCTTGAGCCACTGGTGATCGAGTTGAATCCTCGCACGGTCCAGACCCTGCGAACGTGGGATCTTCGAGCGATTCTCGGGAATGCGACGAGACCGGATATTCTCATGCATGCAGGCGTTCCATCAGCACGGGCGGTCATAGTCACCCTTCCAGACACGCATGCCTCCGTCCTGGTCATCGAGCAGGTGAGAAATCTGGCAGCGAACCTCCAGATCATTGCGAGGGCTCGCTACAACATCCACGTCGGGCTGCTTGAGGATGCCGGGGCGGACATGATCGTGAACGAGGAAGACCGGGTGGGTGACGCCATGGGCGTCATCGCTGTCGAGGGCCTTGAGAGTACGGCAACCGAGACGCCCTGAGTCAACCTGCCGCACCCCTCCCGACGGAAGGGTGAACAGTGATTCGAACAATCGACAGTTACCTGCTCAATGGAATACAGGCGGAACTCTGCCGGGTAGAAGTCGACGTATCTGTTTCGTCACGGCCCTGCACGACCATTGTCGGCCTGCCTGACTCAGCTGTCCGTGAGTCGATAGAACGTGTTCGAACAGCCATCGTGAACTGCGGGTACGTCTTTCCCCTTGGGAGGATCACGATCAATCTTGCGCCTGCAGACCGGAGGAAGGAAGGTCCGGTCTACGACCTCCCGATCGCACTGGCTCTCCTGGCAGCCTCAGGAGTTCTTTCAACTGAAGGCAGGCAAGCATCGTTGGATTGCCTTGCTGCGGGGGAGTTGGCACTCGACGGCTCTCTCAGGCCGGTACGTGGCATAGTGGGCCTGGGACTGCTTGCCCGCAGGCTGAAGCGTCGCGATGTGATCGTGCCTGAGGACAATGCAGCGGAGATTGCACTTGTCGATGGGGTGCGTGCTCTCCCTGCAGGTTCACTTGGGCAAGTCATTTCGCATTTGAACAAGATCGAGATTCTCAGCAGTTTCAGTCCACTCCAGGAGAAGAGGGTTCGTCCAACTCGACCATCTGTGGAGTTCAACGAAATCAAGGGGCAGGAAGGGCCCAAGAGGGCGCTGATCGTAGCTGCGGCAGGTTGGCATCATCTCTTTCTCCTTGGACCACCAGGCTGTGGGAAGACACTCATGGCACGTGCACTTCCGGGCCTGCTTCCAAGGCTTGAACGTGACGCATATCTCGAGTTGCTGCAGATCGAATCCTGTGCGGGTATGTCCGTGAATCACCGCTCTGCTGCCAGGGAGCGACCGGTTCGCTGTCCTCACCACACGGCATCCGCTCCCGCGATTGTCGGAGGGGGATCACATCCGAAGCCAGGCGAAGCAAGCCTCGCCCATCACGGGGTTCTTTTCCTGGACGAACTTCCGGAGTTTGATCGACGTGTCCTGGAGACACTCCGTCAACCCCTGGAAGAACATGCTGTCACCATTGCACGTGTGAAGGGTACCTTGAGATTTCCAGCGAGATTCCTTCTCGTGGCGGCTGCCAATCCTTCAAGGTCAAGTCATGGACCTGCCAGGGAGCACGGCTACCTGTCACGTCTCTCGCGACCATTGATGGATCGCATCGATCTCCAGGTCGAAGTTCAACCTGTTCCCGTCCGTCGGCTTCGCGAGGGAAGGGATGACGGCATGTCGACTGGGACTGCGAAGCACATGGTTGAAAGCGCCATCACCATTCAGCAGCAACGACAGGGGGCAATTCCAAACAGCATGCTGTCAGGAGACCAGTTGGACAAGCATGCCGGGATGACCGACGAAGCTTCCAAGTTCCTGGACGCTACGGCCGAGGAACTTGGTCTCAGCGCACGGGGATGGAATGCGATTCGTCGCATAGCACGGACCACGGCGGATCTCGCTGCCAGGGAGCGCATCGAATTGCAGGACGTGGTCGAGTCTGTTGGATACAGGAAACTCGATACGGGGATGCCCTGAGGATCAGTTGTCGTTTCCGAGAGGATTCTCGTAGGCGACGCCATCCTCGCGATCCTGCTTGTCCTGGCCGGAGCCGATGATGGCACCCGTGCCTGCGCCGATGGCACCACCGACGCCTGCGCCGACAGGTCCACCAATGAGAGCCCCGGCACCTGCGCCTGCAGCGCCGCCCATGAGGGCGTCATCAGCGGTGTGGCTGCCACAGCTGGCAACAAGGAACAGGGAACTGGTCAGGATGAGTGACTTGGTAATTCGGTTCATGGTGAGCTTCCTCTCCTCAGTGGTACGTTGTTGTTGAGACCCGACAGTCTACGGCTTCGGATACGTTCGTGTTACATGCCGGGAGCAAATCCGCGACGCATGGTGTTTTCACAGAGTGCCCTCGGGACGGCGAACTGGGAGAGATACTCATGCCCTCCAGCCTTGGACCCGATTCCAGACATCCCGAATCCGCCAAAGGGCTGCCTGCCTACCAGTGCCCCGGTGCAGGATCGATTCAGGTACAGGTTGCCGACCCTGAACTCGTTCGTGGCACGTTCCAGGTGGCTGGGCATCCTGCTGTAGACCCCTCCAGTGAGCTTGTAGGCGGGCATGTTGGCTATTTCCAGGGCATGCTCGAAGTCCCTGGCACGAAGCAGGACCAGGATGGGCCCGAAGATCTCATTGGTGGCAAGGTATCCATCGACCGGGGCGTCAACGAAGATGTGCGGGGCGATGAAGGGTTTGCCTACCTTGTCGGCAAGGCCTTCGGGCACGGTGCCGGCATAGGCCAGTGTCGATTCGGCGCGTCCTTCCGCAATGGCCTCCTCGATCCGGCTGGCAGCCTCCTGGTCGATGACCGGACCGATGTCGGTCCCCGGTTCAAGTGGATCGCCGACCTTCAGCGACTCCGTTGAGGCGACCAGTCGATCAATGAAGGTGTCCCATGCGGACTCGACCACGATGGCCCTGCTGCAGGCTGAACACTTCTGCCCCTGGTAGTTGAAGGCGCTGTCCCGGACTCCAAGGACGGCTTCATCCAGGTCGGCCGAGGCATCAACGATGATCGCATTCTTGCCACCCATTTCACAGACGACTCGCTTGACCCATGGTTGTGTTTCGGGAGTCATGCCGGCAGCCTGGACGATGTCGAGTCCAACCGCCTTGGAACCCGTGAATGCGATCAAGGAAACCCGGGGATCACGGACCAGTGCAGCTCCGATTGTTTCACCTTCACCCGGGAGGAAGTGCAGTACGTCTCCTGGTATCCCCGCCGACCAGAGCAGCTCGCATGCAATCCTGGCGATACCAGGCGTCTGTTCAGCGGGTTTCATGATGACGGTATTTCCCATGACGAGTGCGGCCGCAGTCATGCCCATGCAGATTGCCAGTGGAAAGTTCCACGGGCTGATGACAACGGCCACGCCTCGGCCTTCGTGGTATTCAAGGTCCAGTTCGCCGACGAATTTGCCCAGCCGTCGTCGCTCGTTGAACGAGAAAGCCTGCCGCGCGTAGTACTCGCAGAAGTCGATCGCTTCACAGACACCGGCGTCGGCTTCCCGCCAGGTCTTCCCTGATTCACGGATGAGCACACCGGCAAGTTCATCCCTTCGATCACGCATTGCGGCGGCAGCGGCCATCAGCATGTTCGAGCGTTCATCCTGGGATCGATCTCTCCAGCCGGGGAATGCCTTGCTCGCAGAGGCGAGCGCCTTGTCGACGTCATCGAGTGAACTGTCGTTGGCTGTCGATGGGACCTTCGAGTCCCTGGTGGCTTCAGAGAAGTTTTCACGGTTGGCTGCCGCTGAGAAATCACGCATCGGTTCGCTGAAGAAGGGTCGCCCATCATCAATCGATGGAATGCTGTCACTCAGGCCGTGCCGCTCCGGTCGAGACTGCTCCCGTGCCAATCCCGGATCATCTTCTTCGGCTCCATGTGGAGATGCGAGCAGTTCCTCGGCTGACATCGTGTCCTGGGCGCTTCCTCGCAACCAGGACTCGTTCGAGGTGTTTTCCAGGAGCCTTCGGACGAGGTAGGCCATCCCGGGAATCATTTCACCCACAGGAACATATTCACGGATCCGCAACCCACGGTCGTGGCAGACCTGCTTCATCTGGTCATTCATGCCACGGAGCATCTGGATCTCGAAGGCATTCATCGGGAGTCCAGCCTCCTCGATGGCCACGATTCCCGAAGCCAGGGACCGGATATTGTGTGAACCAAGAGCAAGCCTGGTGCCACCTTCCCCTGTCTTCCTCGGAGTTGCTTCGATGAACTGGTGTGTCATCCGCTCGAAGCAGGCATCGGTATCCCGCTTCCGGGACCAGACAGGTTCCGGCCAGCCGTGCATGTCGGCGCTGATGATTTCTTCATCCCAGTACGCGCCCTTGACCAGCCGGACAGTGACTGCTCGACCCGCAGCCTTCGACCACTCGATGATCCGTCGTGCATCCTCATCACCGCTCCTCAGATAGGCCTGCAGTGCAATGCCCGCTTCGAAGTCGTACGTTTCGCAGCACCGTTCGAACAGCGAAAGCGTCAGATCCTTGAATGCATGATGCTCCATGTCGAAGTTGACGAGTACTCCGTTTCGACCGGCTCGTTCAAGGATGGGGCTGATCATGTCTACGACCCCGTCGAGCGATCCTTCAAAGTCGATTGGATCCGTGCGTGCATACAGGGAACTGATCTTGATCGAGACATTCGTGCGGGGTACATGCCCGAGGTGATCCTGCTCAAGTACTGGGTTGGGTTCCCACTCACCGACCTCTCGGGGGAGGGTTTCAACAAGGTCCATGTATCGCTGCTGGTAGACGGCGGCCTCATCGGAACTGACACACGCCTCGCCAAGGAGGTCGACGGTGAACCCGATTCCCTGGTCCCACATCTTCTTCAACTCGGGAAGAGCCGATGCAGCGTCGGTCCCGGCAATGAAACGGCCCGCCATTGCCGTGATTCGACCCGAGACCATCTTTGCCATGGCACCCTTGAGCAGGCCGCCTGCTCCAAGGCCCACGCCCAGCCCAGGAGGAAGGGTCACTCCGGGTTGTGACAGGTAGTCGACAAGGTGCTCGTGCACCTGCCGGGGTGTCTTGAGACTTGGAAATGTATCGATGAAGCGAAAGAGCTGGACCTTGAACGCCTCGTCCTTCATGGCCCAGTCCATGAGCTTGTCTGACCAGAAAGCTGTCGAGAGCATGCCGGATCCGGCCTGGTTCATCTCGTCCAGCAGTGCTTGACCGCATTCCTGGATCCGGGATTCCAGTGCACGGTCGGGTGCTGCATGGGCTGTCGTATCAATGACAGCTGAACGGGATCGATTCTTGCGAAAAAGTGCCATGTGAAAGGTGCAGGTCCAGTGTGAAACGGAGGCAGTATACCAATGGGACGCACTCGTCCGGTATGGAGTGTCCCGGCATCAGTCTCGCATGTTCCGGGTATCGTGGTCTCCCCATGCTGAGGCGAACAACATCATGAAGACATTGCCGGAGGGTGATACCTGGACAACACGCCGCCTCCTTGGCTGGATGCAGGACCACTTCCAGTCCAGGCAGGTCCATGCACCCGAGGTGACGTCCCAGATGCTGCTTTCGCATGTTCTGGGTGTCGAGCCGATCATGCTGTACACGGATCCGGATCGACCTGCATCCAACGGGGAACGTGCTCGCCTGCGTGACCTGGTCACTCGAGCCGCGAGGCAGGAGCCCGTGCAACATCTCGTGGGGGAGGGGTTCTTCCTCGGTCGTTCCTTCGAGGTGACTGCTTCCGTCCTCATCCCCCGTACGGCAAGTGAAGTGATCCTCCAGGTCGTGATGGATAGACACAGGGGCGGAATCGCCGGTGGAGATGTGCCGACATTCAGGCACGCACTCGACCTGGGAACTGGTACTGGATGCCTTGCGGTTTCCCTTGCACTCCAGGTTCCCCGAATGAAGGTGATAGCCACTGATGTCAGCTCACAGTCACTGGCAGTCGCCAAGCGGAACATCGATCGCCATGGAGTCTCGGAACAAGTCGAACTTCGGGAGGGCAGCTGGTTTGAACCGATCAAGGGCGATTCGCCCGACGGGGGATTCGATCTCATCGCCAGCAACCCGCCCTACATCGCGGATGCAACCTGGGACTCGCTTGACAGGAATGTCCGCGAGTTCGAACCCTCCCTTGCGCTCCGTGGGGGCCCGGATGGTCTCGATTGCATCCGCTCGATCCTCGATGAAGTCGAACCCTTCCTTGCTCCAAGTGGCATGCTTGTTCTCGAGTTCGGTGATGACCATGCGGAGGAGGTCCTCGGGCTGGGAGAGAAGATCGGCCCGGCCCGGATCCAGCGGGATGCCTTCGGAGATGATCGCGTTCTCGTGATCGACCGTGCTGCGTCCTGATCGATCAGCTGCAGGCTACGGCCTGCGTGACGGCATCAACGAGCTGCGAAGTCTTGAAGGGCTTGAAGAGCACGGTCTGCATCCCTTCCTGGCTGGCTCGCACGATGGAATGGTTCGGGTCATAGCCGAAACCGGTCATCAATATCACGGGGATCCCTGGGAAGCGGACCTGTGTTTCCCTGAAGAGTTCGTACCCGTTGAGGTCGGGCATCTTGATGTCGGACAGGAGGAGGTCAGGAGACGCATTCGAACGGTCCGCTTCCTCGAGTTTTTCGAGTGTTTCGGCTCCGTTGGAGCACATCATGACTTCGCATCCAAGTTGTTCGAGAATCTTTGCGACCATCCTGCGAATATTCGGTTCGTCGTCCGCAACGATGACCCGTTTCCCGAGCAGCTCATCGACAGGCTCAAGGATCGCAATCGCCTGCTCGGCGTCGAGAATCGAGCGTGGGCCTGCAGCAGAAGCTTCGATCCTGTTCCGCATCATGTCGAGGGCCATGTTCAGCCGTGCAATACGTTCGTCATCCCCATCTGCATCCTGCTTCAATTCATCAACGATCAGGGAGATGTCTCGAAGTGGCGCTTCAAGGTCCGACAGCAGTGACATGGAGGCCTGTTCGCTTGTCGTGAATCGTTCCACGACGAGCAGGTCGAGCATGTGCATGGCCATGGCGATGTATTCACCGAAGAGTGCGGCAAGCTCTTCATCGTTCTCCGTGAAATGTGACTTCGTATTCGATTCGATGTTGAAGACACCGATGATGTCATCGTGCATTCGCAATGGAACTGTCAGTGTCGAAGCGGCGTCGTCAAGTCCTTCGCGGTACAGGGGGTCGTTCTGCACATCGTCACAACGATAGGATCGACCCGTTGCAGCCACCCATCCGGAAATCCCGTTGCCCGCTTCCTCGGCATAGATGACTTCACCGATCTTGAGTGGATTGATGTTCTCCGCGATGACCAGTTCAAGTTGGCGTGTTCTTGGTTCAAGGAGCCGAATCTCGAAATTATCGAACTTCAACTCGCGACGGACATGTTCAACGATCTTCTCTTCGAGGAGCCGAAGGCGTTCAGCGACGTTCAGTTCCTCGACGGTCGATCGATCCAGGTGCAGCAGTTCGACACCGGCTGCAGCAATGATCTGCCGTCGCAACTGGTGATTCCGGTCATCGGTTACTTCGAAGAGCATCCCAAGCCAGGCGTCCTGCTCCGCTGGAGCCCTGAGGACTTCCCAGTGTCGTCCGTCCTCGCTGAGGTGCGTTCTTCGACGTGGATCGTCGGAATTTCCACACCACTTGATGCATGCTTCCCGGAGTGCTGGGGAGAGGTCATCGAACCTCGGATTGCTCCAGCGAGGCTCACCTTCGACCACCAGGACGACGGCATCGCCAAGCGTTCCCAGGTCCATGGGATCGTGGTCGCTGGATCCACCTACAAGGTGCAATCGAGGTGGCGTGTCGTGCATGGAGTCGAGCCCTCCCCACGTTCCGGAAGCTCTTCAGGGGAAGCGTAGCCGGTATTCGCCTTGCGGCAACCGTCCAGCATCGGATTGGATTGCAAACCCGCTTGACAATCCGCACCACGAACTGAATAGTTCGGCGATCCCCGGTTCAGCGGCTTGATGGTGAATCGGCCGGATTCGGGCAGAGCCCCAGGAAGTGGTGGACCAGTTTGCAGTCAACTCAAGGTCAACATGGTGGAATCATCGCAAGGGGACTGGTCAAACGGTTCGGACGTATTGTCGCCGTAGACAACCTCAGCCTGGACGTTGAGCCCGGCTCGGTAGTGGGCTTCCTGGGTCACAACGGGGCCGGGAAGACCACTTCCATGCGGATGATCTGTGGTGTTCTCCCTCCGAGCGAGGGATCGATCCAGGTCGGGGGGCATGACCTGCAGACACATCGAGGCCGGGCTGCTCGAATCGTGGGGTACCTTCCCGAGGGCTCGCCGCTCTACCCGGAAATGCGCGTGGCGGAGTATCTCCTGTTCCGCTCCCGGCTCTACGTACTGCCGAATCCTGCCGGAGCCATTTCCAGGGCAGTTGATCGGTGTGGACTCTCGGAAGTTGTCAATCGTCCCATCGGGCATCTTTCACGTGGCTATCGCCAACGCGTGGGATTGGCTGCAGCCATTCTTCATGATCCAGCCGTCCTCGTCCTGGACGAACCTACTTCCGGACTCGATCCGCTCCAGGTGATCGAGGTTCGGCAACTCATAGAGGAACTCTCGGCTGATCGCACGATTCTTCTTTCCACGCACGTACTCCAGGAAGTCGAGGCGATCTGTGATCGCGTGATCCTCTTGGCGCGTGGTCGACTCGTTGCCGAGGGTGATCTGCCTTCACTTCGCCGGGAGTCGGGCATGGAAGACGCGTCACTCGAGGATCTCTTCGTGGCACTGACGGCGAAAGCCTTCTCCGAGGAGGGTGTTGTCTCGTGAAGACATGCAGTGCAATTGCAAGCCGGGATTTCCGTGCCTTCTTCCTCTTTCCGTCAGGGTACGTTGTCATTGCGCTGTTCCTGCTCGGAAACAGCATCGTCTTCATGGCCGACGTCTTCGTCCAGGGTCAGCCGGCGTCCATGAGAAGCATCTTCGACTTCGATGTCGTCCTTCTGCTCTTTCTCTGCCCAGCGGTAACCATGCGGTCCGTCTGCGAGGAACGCAGGCTTGGTACGCTTGAACTGATATCAGCAAGCCCCGCCAGCGCCGCCTCTTTCGTCGTGGGCAAGTTCCTGTCGTCCCTTGCATCGCTGGTCGTCATTCTTCTTCCGACACTGTTCCTGGTCGTGCTTCTCGAGTTGTACGGGCAACCGGATTACGGGGAGATCGCGTCGGGATACCTGGGTCTTCTGCTCGTGGGTTCGATGTACCTCGGCAGTGGCATACTCGCATCCGTCATCTCCGGTTCACAGACGATCGCCTACCTGCTGTCCGTCTTCTTCTTCATCCTGCTGAGTCTCGGTCGGGAGGCATTGCCGGCATGGGCTGGTCCGGATGCCTGGTCGTTGATGAAACCATTCGATCCATTCCTTCGAATGCAGGACTTCACCATCGGGTTGATCGACAGTTCAAGTGTCCTCTTCTTCCTCCTGGTGACGTCATGGTTCCTGCTTGCTTCAATCGCCGTTCTTGAATCGGAGCGACGATCATGAGCGGGCGAAATCCGGGCAACTCCAGGGTGATGATTTGGGGCAGGAGCGTGGTCTTTCTCCTTGCAGCGGCGGTACTCGTGGTGTCACTGGTCATGGTCTCGATGAGTTCCTCGCTCCGTGTGCGATTGGATGCCACCAAGACACGGGCCTATTCACTGAGCCCCCGGACAACGGCACTCCTTGAGAATCTCGAGGGAGCATGGCGGATCGCCGTAGTCATGGTTGAATCCGAGCGTGACCAGGCCGTGGCAAGACAGATCGATGAAGTCCTGGAGCGAGCAGCAGCAGCTGCGCCCAACCTGCGGATAGATCGGATCGACCCTTCCAATCCCGCTTCATTGAGCGAGTACGAATCGCTCCTGCTGGCACTTCGAGATCGAGAATCGGAGGGAATCAAGGCACATGACTCGGCTCTGGAACGGGGCGAACAGGCATTTGCTGAACTCGTGGGCTTTGCATCCACTGCCCTTTCTCGTCTCGATTCAATCCTGGCATCGATGGCCGATCGCCAATCGGTTGTCGAGGAATGGGGAGCTCTCGCCTCTGCGCTGCAACTCCTGGCCGACCAGGGGCACCTCGTGCTGGACCGGATCAGGGAGGAGTTGCAGCCGGATGGAATGGAGCCGCTTCCCAACTACCAGGCTGCTCGCGCAATTCTCATCGAGGGGCTCCAGCAGTGGTCCCGTGAACTGAAATCCGCATCAAGGCGGATGCGGATGCTGGAATCCGTCACGGTGGATCATGCACGTTGGCAATCGTTGCAATCCGCCATGGATCAGCAGGCATCGAAACTTGCCGTTGCGGCGGATGATCTGCTTCGACTCGAAGAACTTGATTACGCCGTTATTGCTGCTCAACTCAGCGAGGGTGAAGCCGCCGTCATCATCGGTCCCGATGAGGCGATGGCGATCCCTGCGTCGCAGTTGTTTGCGACCAATCTCATCACGGACGAGGTTGGACAGGTTCGTTTCGACCAGCGATTCAGGGGAGAGCAGGTGCTTGCGTCCGCCATCGCATCCATCCTGAGCGAACAGATGCCGACTGTCATCTTCGTCCATGGTGAAGAGACTTCCATTCTTGCTCCAGATCCGATGCAACTTGATGCAACCGGTGTCAGCGCAATTCTCGGCGCTGCACGTTTCAACGTGCTTGAGTGGCCCGTGACACTCGGTTCCCAACCAGTGCTTCCGACCGATGCGCCGAGGGCCTGGGTAGTGCTTCCTTCAGCGATGCGTGCAGGGTTCGAGTTGTCCAAGGGAGAACGCCGCCTCCTGGAGGAGACATCTCAGCTCCTGGAACAGGGGGAGTCGGTCCTGATCAATCTCTATCCCAGTTACATGCCTCGGTATGGTCAGCCTGATCCATGGGCCAGCCTGCTTGAGCCATACGGGATCAAGGCTTCGACCGGTACGGTCCTGCTCGAGGAGAGCCTTGACCAGGAGGGCGAACCAGTCATACAGATGTTCCAGCAGCTCAACGACTTTCCGGCGCAACACCCGATCGCGGCCGCCTTGAATGGACAGAGACTGCTGCTACCGCTTCCAGTCCCGATTCATGCACAGGATGGCCATGGTTCCACCCTGGAACAGGTCGGGAGCATTGCAGCTGGTGAAGCACGGTGGCTGGAGGAGGAGTGGACTCCAAGCGAGGATCTCGGGTCGATTCGACGAAATGGTCGTTCACTCGACGAGCCGGTGGATGTCATCTGGTCTCATGAGCAGGCGATTCCGGGTACCGGGCGGACACAGCGGATCCTCGTTGTTGGATCCGGACCATGGATGTTGACGAACATCGCGGATGTCGTAGTTTCGACCGGGGGGGAACGAGTGACTCTGCTCAATCCCGGCAATCATGAACTCATGTTTGCATCCGCAGCGTGGCTCTCCGGTTCTGATGAACTTGTTGCCAAGGGCCCCTTGTCACAGGAAGTGTCAAGGCTCCATGATCTTTCATCATCCTCGCAGCGTTTCTACGGCTGGTTGCTGGTGCTGGGCCTTCCCGGGAGCGTCATCCTCCTGGGTATCGTCGTCTTTCTCAGGAGGCGAAACTGATGAGTTCCAGGGCGACGATCATCATGCTGCTCCTGGCGTCCGTTGCTCTTGCATGGGCCTGGATCATTGGCTCTCCCGGAGCGGACTCTGCACGCGCAGTCGCCCGGTCCAGCCTCGTGGATGACCTGGGACTTTCGCCCGGGGACATCAGCGCAATCCATATCGACAAGGGCGGCGAGAAGACCGTTGGGTTCCAGCGAGAGGGTGATACGTGGTGGCAAGTAGAACCAATCAGGCATCGTGCCCAGACCGTGGCCATGCTGGCCCTTGTGGAGGCTGCGATGCAGACGGAGGTCCTGGATGAGCTTGAGGAAACCGATCCCGAGTCTCTCATCCGATTGGATCTTCTGCCCCCACGCGGCACGATCAGGTTCGTCTACGGAGGGGATGAACTGGTCCTTGAACTGGGCCGGACTGGTATCGGTGGTCGCAGCTACATGCGTCGGAATCGAACAGGTCCTGTCCTGGTCACGAAAGGAAACATTCACGGGTATGTACTTGACCAGGATCCCGTGCTCTGGCGTGACAGGTTGCTGTTCCCGGGCATCGACATCGAGGTTGATCGTATAGAGCGAACCATCGGAGACAGCAGGATCGCCGTCGAGCGGCAGGGAACGGAATGGCGGATGACCTCTCCAATCAGCACACGGCTCAACCAGGATGAGATCGGTCGACACATCATCGAACTTGCACGGTCAAGCTGGAGTGATGTCATTCTCGAGGAACCGGAAGACCTTGCCGTCTTCGGCCTTGCTCCACCGGCAGCTTCGATCCAGATCCGACATGGTGAGGAAGAGCATGTCCTCCATGTTGGAGAGCGACTTGGAGGAGACACCGATGCGAGATCAGCGATGGTGGAAGGTGTGCCGGTAGTTCTCAAGCTCGACTCGAACACCGTGGCTTCGATCCTGTCCGATCCCGTGGGGTTGATCGACCATACGGGCAGTGGAGTGCAGCCGGCAGATGTAAAGCGGATCGTGATCGAATCACAGGACGGCACGGTCGTGCTCGAACGTACGCTCGACACATGGACGGCTCCGGACCACGAGGATCAGGTGGTCCCTTCGGAACCCGTCGACAGCCTCCTGGAAGCATTGATGCAGCTTCGTGCAACGGAAATCGAGATTCGGGAGGACTACCCAGCAGAACTTGAACGGGCGCGGGTTACCCTGCATGGGTTCGGGGGTCGGCCATTGGATACGGTCCGACTCCTGCGTGAAACGGAAGAGTCGGGTCGATGGGGAATGGAGAACGGAGATGGCGTCATCCGCATCCATCCCGAGTTCCTCATGCTTCCATTGCAACCGGCAGACTACGAGTTACCGGTGGGCAAGCCGTAGCGAAGCAGAACATCCTCACCACGGCGATGAACCTGTCGCAACACCATGCCGAGTCCGCCATCAATCGTGTCCGGAGCACGGCCTCTCAGTGGTGGAATCGCATCATCATCACCCAGGAGAGTCGGTGCGATGAACACGCAGGCCTCATCCACGCAGCCTGAATCGAGCAGGCTTGAGAGCAGCCCTGGCCCGGCTTCAACAAGGATGGTGGAGATTCCGCGGTCGGAATGAAGAAGTTGCAGCATTGATCGCAGGTCGAGCCGACCCTTGTGTGCGGGCAGTGCAAGTACATCGACCCCCGACCGCCGGAGCGCATCCTGCCGTCCTGCGGGTGCATTTTCGAGACAGGCAATGGTCAACGGGGCTTCATCCATGGTTGCAAGCAGGGCGGATTCCATCGGAATATCCAGCCCGGGATCGACAAGCACGCGGCGGGGGGTTCGACGAGTCCGGGCCTGCCTGACCGTGAGTCGGGGATCATCATTCATGACGGTTCCAATGCCGGTCAGGATTGCATCGACCCGACCACGTTGCCTGTGAACCATGCGCCTGCTTCGACTCGAACTGATCCAGCGGCTTTGCCCCGACCTGGTCGCGATGCGTCCATCAAGGGTCTGCGCCCACTTTGCCAGGACCCACGGTCGTTGTTGCTGGAGTCGGATGACATGGGGAGCGATGAGCAATCGGGATGCTTCGTGGTCAAGGACATCGACTTCGATTCCAGCGGCTCGGAGTATCTCCGCGCCTCCCGAAGCATCCGGATTCGGATCGCGTTGTCCTATGACGACTCGGGACACGCCTGCATCGAGGAGGGCACTGGTACATGGCCCCGTCTGCCCCTCGTGCGAGCAGGGCTCAAGCGTGACGTACAGGGTTCCTCCCCGAAGCCGGGCACCCGCCATCTCGATGGCGAGTACTTCCGCATGTGGTCCTCCATGTCTTTGATGATGTGCGACTGCAACTATCTCACCTTCCATGTCGGTTGCAATACATCCAACCATGGGGTTGGGCTCGACATGTCCATGTCCACGTACGGCACAGTGCGCCGCACGATCGAGCAGCGCCAGGTCATGTTCGAGTTCGATCATCGTTCCAGTCATGCCACCTTGGGGTCCCGATGTGATTCGACAGGACACCGTACCACATCATTGACGTGGTTCATGCCTGCGTGATGCTGGAGGATGTTGCTTCAGGTCTGGGCAAGGACCTGTTCGGTGAGATTCGGCGGCATGGATCGGTATTCACTGGGTTCCATCGTGTTGGAAGCTCTTCCCTGGGTCATGCCTCGGAGAACCGTCGTGTATCCGAACATTTCCGAGAGAGGGACGTCGGCGTGGATGACCCTCGTATTCCCCCTGATATCGCTTTCAACGATCTGGCCCCTTCGACTTGCAAGATCGCTGCTGACGGGGCCGAAGAATTCATCGGGAGTCGTAACGAGCACCCGCATGATCGGCTCCAGGAGTGTCAGCCCCGCCTTGGTGCATGCTTCGCGGAAGGCAAGGGCGCCGGCTTGTTCGAAGGCGATCTGGCTTGAATCGACATCGTGATACGAACCGAATACAAGTTCGACCTTCACATTCTGCAATGGGTACCCACCGAGAATTCCGGAGAGTGCAGCAGATCGGGCGCCGACTTCAACGGATGGAATGTATTCCTGTGGAATCACTCCCTGCTTGATGTTGTTGACGAAGACGAGGCCCTCCTTCATTTCCAATTCCTGGGCCTCCGCTTCTTCAGCCGTGATGGGTTCGACGTTCAGAACCGCGTCGCCATACTGGCCGCGTCCACCGGTCTGTTTCACGAACTTGCCTCGAATGTCCTTCGCTGTTCCGGTGATTGTCTCGCGGTAGCTCACACGGGGAGTGCCGATGTTCACACCGATCTTCATGTCACGGACAAGCTTGTTCCGAACGATCTCGAGATGGAGCTCGCCCATGCCGGAAATGATCGTTTCGCCGGTCTCCTCGTTGTAGCGGGTCTTGAAGGAAGGATCTTCCCGCTGGATTGTCCCGAGCGCTTCGGCGAGTTTCTTCTTGTCATCGGTCGTCATGGGCTCGATCGACATCGAGATGACCGGGTCGGGGAAATGCATTCGTTCGAGGACGACCGGTTCAGTGGCGCTGCAGAGGGTGTCGCCTGTCACCGAGTGCTTCAGGCCGATGAGTGCGACGATCATGCCGGCGTGTGCGCTGTCCAGGGCCTCCCGGTCCTTTGCATGCATCTCGTAGATCCTCGAGACGATCTCCTTCTTGTTGTTCACCGGGTTCAGGACGCGTGTCCCTTTCTCAAGGGTGCCCGAATAGATGCGGCAGTAGGTGAGATCCCCGTGCGTATCTGAAACTACCTTGAAGACGAGGCCGGAGAAAGGGGCCTCGGTATTGCTCGGCCTGCTCAGTTTCTCGGTGGAATCCTTGGGGTTGGTACCCTCGACGTCAGGGACCTCGGTCGGGTCGGGCAGGAAGGTGATGACGCCATCGAGCAGCCGCTGGATGCCGATGTTTCTCAGTGCGGCTCCACAGAAGACAGGAGTGCATGCCCTGCTGAGTGTTCCACTTCGAAGGGCACTTCGCAACGTCTCGAGATCGACCGACTGTTCATCCTCCAGGTATTGTTCCATGAAGGCATCATCAAGTTCCGCGGCCTGCTCAAGCATCTGGTGTCGCCATGCGTCCGCAGCCTGCACCATGTGATCGGGGATATCCCGTTCCTCGACGACGGCGCCGAGTTCACCACTGTCGAAGTAGAAGGCTCTCATTTCGATGAGATCAATGAGTCCTTCAAGTTCATCACCCGCTCCGATGGGAATCTGAACGGCGATCGGGTTTGCCCCGAGTCGTTCGATGATCGAGTTGAAGGAGAACTCGAAGTCGGCACCGATCTTGTCCATCTTGTTGATGAAGCAGATTCTCGGCACGTCGTATCGATCAGCCTGTCGCCAGACTGTTTCCGATTGAGCTTCAACGCCTTCCTTGCCATCGAACACGGTCACGGCTCCATCGAGGACTCGCATGGAACGCTCCACCTCGATCGTGAAGTCGACGTGTCCCGGCGTATCGATGAGATTGACCGTGTAGATCTCTCCCTTGAAGTCCCATGGGCATGTTGTTGCAGCCGATTGGATCGTAATGCCACGTTCCTGCTCTTCCTGCAGGAAGTCCATCGTGGCCGTTCCCTCGTGAACCTCGCCCATCTTGTAGTTTCGCCCCGTGTAGTACAGCACACGCTCGGTGACCGTGGTCTTGCCGGCATCGATATGGGCGCAGATCCCGATGTTGCGTGTGTTGGAAAGGTTGGTCGTCATGGGGGTAGTCATCTGGTCAGGTAAAGGGGACGTGAGTGGTCATCGTGTTGCGATCGCGAGAGCAGGGCAGGTGCACGGATGGAGTGCAGTGACAGTGCATGGGTTGCGGGAGTCGCCATGGATTCCTGGCGATGTCCGCTGAGTCCCTGCCCGGCGTTCACCGGGGCGGATCGAAGAATCCGGGTCCTCAGCGGAGCCGGGCGTGCTCGTCTTCCTCGTGCTGCATGGAAACCTCCTGGTGCAGTCGGGCTGTGAGTACGCCGTGTATCAACACCCCGGAGGGCATCGGCCCATCCGGAGATCAGGGGATTCTATCGACGGAATGGCCCCTGTCAATGAGTAAAAGACAGAGTTCAACAGTTGCGAACGAGTTTGGATCGTTCGATTGATCTCGATTCGATCACGGGCGCGATGTCATCGAGATACCGTCGCGCATCCTGTACGTAGCCCGCAGTCGGCTGGAGGCCGGGCTGGGCTTCGATGAACCACCTGTTCATGCGAAGCATGAGCAGTTCGCGACAGAACTTCGCGGTCATCGAGGCCAACGCAATCGGAAGATGACGATGCTCGCCCGCCTGGGTGAAACTGAGGCACCATGTCGGCCCATGACCAGGTGTCAGGCGATACCTGCACAGCGCAGGGCCCTCATCCAGCACCTGGATTGCGTGATCCGACCAGGCCTGCTGAAGATCAGACCGGTACCGTGTCCGTCCACCCTGGCGATCCACGACGATATGAACTTCATCCTCTGGATACGCCTTCCGGAGCCTGTTGATGATCCGGAGGATCGCTTCGAAGTTCAGGCTGGCCTTGTTGCCTGTACGAACCACCTTCTCGTTGAATTCATCGGCGTCGATCAACTCGCACGACAGTGATCTGCAGGTCACCCCTGACTCGGACAGGGCGCGCCCAAGTCGGCCCGTGGTGATGCGAAGCAGGGCCGGGTCCTCGCCGAGGGGCAACTCCGTTCTACCTTCATACCAGGGGTGGGCAGGT
Organism: Planctomycetota bacterium; assembly: GCA_036339395.1. Taxonomy (GTDB): domain Bacteria; phylum Planctomycetota; class Phycisphaerae; order Phycisphaerales; family SM1A02; genus SP202. The sequence continues at coordinate 24,208 of JAYZBD010000027.1, forward strand.
ACGGTGACACCGAGTTCGGACAGCACCCGTTCGTCACTCAGCCCGTCAAGCCAGTCGAGGCCGTTCACAGTCGTTGCAAGAAAAGACAGGACTCCTCGCTCAAGGTGATGCAGCGGGTGGGGGCCACCCTGTCTCGAGCCCTTGAGTTTCTTCGAGTCGTCGATCGCGATGCGGCGCCCACGATCTCGTCGGCCACGGCAGATCGCATGATCGAGCCGATCCCAGAGATCAGGTGCACCATTCCTTGCATCATGATCATCGAGTGAGAAGATGGAACAGCCGATGCAGAGTGGTCCAAGCATCGGCCCGTAGCCGGCTTCATCAATACCTGCGTACAGGAGCATGCCAAGTAGGGTACCGGAGGATCACCGGCCGATGGCGAGGCCATCTCGCCTTGAGTCACTTCCTCCCACGTAGCCACCGTCCATTCGTCGTATGACCTGCCCGCCTCCGAACTGGACAGAGCGGGCATCGGCAACCTCGATCTCGTGTCCCCGGTCCACCAGGCCCTGCACGGTCGATGCGGGGAATCCCGGTTCAAGGTGAACATGCCGGCCCTTGTCGATGCGCCAGCGAGGAGCATCAAGTGCAGCCTGCGGGTTCTGGTGGTTGTCGATCATCCGTGAAAGGACCTGGAGGTGACCTTGTGGTTGCATGTGCCCTCCCATGACGCCGAATGCCGTCTCCGGCTGACCATCCCGCGTGATGAATCCAGGGATGATCGTGTGATAGGGACGTCGCCCTCCCCGAACCTCGTTGGGATGGCCTTGTTCCTGGACGAAACACGCTCCCCGGTTCTGCATGGCGATGCCGGTGCCCGGAATGACGACACCGCTTCCGAATCCCATGTAGTTCGACTGGATGAAGGACACCATCATGCCATCCGAGTCAGCAACTGCCAGGTAGACGGTAGAAGCATCAGTCACGACGACGTGGCCGGGGTCATGGGCCCTTGATGGGTCAACCTGTCCGGCAAGATTATCCAGCATCGAAACTTCCAGGAGTGATCCGGCACTTCGACTCATCGTGTCAGGGCAACCCAGTTCAGGTTTGCACGTGGCAAAGGCATGCTTCATCGACTCGATCTGCAGGTGCAGCAGGCCAGGATCATCAGGCTCGAAGCATTGAGCATCGAGTCGCTCGAGGATTCCTGCTGCAACCAGTGCGACAATCCCCTGGCCGTTGGGAGGCAGTTCATGGAGCCGCCGATCCCTGTACTCCACTTCGAGTGCATCCACCCACTCGGCACGATGGGAAGCCAGGTCGGCAGCATCAAGCAGTCCGTCCACCTCGCGTGAGGCGTCCAGGATTCCTTCTGCCAGTACACCCTCGTAGAAGGAGGCACCATTGCTGGAAGCAATCTCTTCGAGTGTTCGAGCCTGTGCAGGGCATGCGAATCGTTCGCCGGCGCATGGCGCACGACCACCGGGTGCAAAGGTGGATTGCCATTCAGGGAAGTCCTTGAACCGATCAACGGACCGATTCCATGATGCTGCGGCCAGGGGCGCTACCTGGAACCCATCCCTGGCATGCCGTGCAGCATGTTCCACCAGGCTGGTCAAGGGCATCGTGCCGAAACGATCAGCAAGTGCAACCCATCCGGAGACGGCGCCGGGCACGGTGACCGCGTCCCATCCAAGCGTCGGCATGCCCTTGTATCGACTGAAATGGTCGGGCGTCCAGGCAGCCGGGCACCGGCCTGATGCGTTGAGACCATGAAGTGTTCCCTCGTGATGCACGAGGGCGAATGCATCGGAACCTATTCCATTCGAGCATGGTTCCACGACTGCAAGGGTCATGGCCGCTGCAACAGCTGCATCGACGGCATTCCCACCCTTGCCAAGTACATCGAGTCCGGCAATCGCGGCAAGTGGTTGGCTGGTTGCAACCATGCTTGAAGCACAGACAGGCATGCGACGCGAGTCGTAGGGCATTGACCAGTCCATGGTCATGGTCGATCCACCGCCCGGTGAATCCAGCCCCCGCAGATGACGAGTTCGTTCTCATAGCAGACGACAGCCTGCCCCGGAGCAACCGCATCCTGGGGTTCATCGAACCGAACTTCGATGAGCTCGTCAGAGCAGGCCCGAACGGAGGCGGGGACGGGTTTCGCGTTGTAACGGATCTTTGCCGTGCAGGGTCGGAATGTGTCCCACGAATCGACATGCCAGTTCGATTCGCCGGCGATGCATCCACCGGCGGCAAGTGATTCGCGTGGCCCGACTGTAATCGTGTTCTTCTCGGCATCCTTGTCGACAACGTAGAGCGGAAGACCGATCGAGACGCCGATGCCTCGTCGCTGTCCGATCGTGAAGTGCTGGTGTCCATCGTGCGTGCCGAGTTGATTGCCATCGACATCCTGGATGGAACCCTGCTGCATGGCGTCGGGGGTTGTTCGCTCCACGAGTCCTGCATAGTCGTCGTCCGGGACGAAGCAGATCTCCTGGGAGTCGGGCTTGTTGAAGACAGGCAATCCCATCTCCTCGGCAAGCGCCCGTATGTCATCCTTGGTGTAGTCGCCGATGGGGAGGAGCATTTCATCGAGCCGCTCCCTCGGGGCGCCGAAGAGGACATAGCTCTGGTCCTTGTCGGCGTCGGCCCCCATCTGCAGGCGGGTGCCTTCGCTGGTTTCGATGATCCGTGCGTGATGGCCTGAGGCGACGTGCGAGGCGCCGATCTGGCGTGCATACTCGTGCAGCTTGCCGAACTTCAACCAGTCATTGCACCGGACGCAGGGGTTGGGCGTGCGACCGTCGTTGTACTCGGCGACGAAGTAATCGATGATCCGGCCGAAGTCCTTCTTGAAGTTGCAGACGTAGAAGGGGACATCGAGCCGGGTTGCGACGCGACGTGCATCGGCGGCATCCGTGATCGAGCAGCATCCCCGATGTCCGATACGAAGCTCGCTCTTGCCTGAAGAGGCCGTATCTGCTTCGAGTTCATCTCCCGGTGTGCCCAGCCGCATGAAGCAGCCTACGATATCCCAGCCGTCCTTTGCGAGCAGGGCGGCAGCCACGGAGGAGTCAACTCCTCCGGACATGGCCACGAGTGCCTTTCGTTGGTTTGTTGGGCTGGACATGATCCATCAGTGTACTTGGTACAATGTCCATGTCGAAGCACTACAGGAGTTGATACATGTCCTCAATCGCTGCTGGCACATCGATACGTGATCTTCTCGGTGACGAGGCCGATTCGCTGCTCTCGCATACCGCTGTTCTTGACAGGAGCCTCCTGCATCTTCCAGGCCCTGATGTCGTCAGCAGCAGCTTCGGAAACTCCGATCGCAATCCACAGGTCATGCGGTCCCTCCAGTCCCTCTACGGGAATGGACGACTTGCAGGTACCGGCTACCTGTCCATCCTGCCTGTCGACCAGGGCATCGAGCACTCCGGCGGGGCGTCATTCGCCAAGAACCCGATCTACTTCGATGGCGAGAACATCATCCGGCTGGCCGTCGAGGGTGGATGCAATGCAGTGGCTACGACCTTCGGCGTACTCGGCTCTGTTTCACGAGCATGGGCCCACAGGATTCCATTCATCGTCAAGATCAATCACAACGAACTCCTGACCAGTCCCAACAGCTACGACCAGGTGCCGTTCGGAACAGTCCACGAGGCATGGAACCTGGGAGCCGTCGCGGTGGGGGCCACGATCTACTTCGGTTCGGATGAGTCACGGCGCCAGATCCAGGAGATCGCAGAGGCATTTGCACACGCGCATGAACTTGGAATGGCAACAGTGCTGTGGTGCTACCTTCGGAACAACGATTTCAAGGTCGATGGCACCGACTACCACGCATCCGCGGATCTGACGGGCCAGGCCAATCACCTTGGGGTTACGATCCAGGCCGACATCATCAAGCAGAAACTGGCGACGAACAATGGCGGGTACATCGCGATGAATGCCGCCGGTTCATTTGGAAAGTTCGATGACCGAATGTACGAGGAACTGTCCTCCGATCATCCTGTCGACCTCTGTCGTTGGCAGGTTGCCAACTGCTACATGGGGCGGATCGGTCTCATCAACTCCGGTGGCGCTTCCGGCGAGAATGATTTCGCGCAGGCAGTCCGCACCGCGGTGATCAACAAGCGTGCCGGTGGAAGCGGCCTCATCTCCGGTCGCAAGGCATTCCAGCGTCCGATGGAAGAAGGCGTTCAACTTCTCAACGCCATACAGAACGTCTACCTCGACGAGTCGATTACGATCGCCTGACAGCTCCCCATTCCCACTTTGTACATTCCTCCTTTGACGAGGGGGCTGTGTCTATACCATGGTCTTGGAGGAACTCATGGAGAAGATGTCACGAGTCTGCTGGTTGTTGACCATTGCAGCGGCAGCAATTGCTGGCCTCGTTCGCGCAGAATGCGTCAGTGTCGGACCAGATGTGGTTGTTCGTTTCTGGGATGCTCTTTCATACGGTTCCGTTGGTGAAACCGCCGCATTCTCGTTCGGTACCGATGCATGCAACATCGGTGATGAAGTGCTTGACTGGGTCGGCGACACGCCGGATCACCCCGTCATCGCCTCGGCGATCTACCGGTTGCATGATGGAACCTTCGAACAGGTCGGGATGTCCTGGCTGAAGCATGGTTGGGCTGCCGACCAGGCGGATCGCTGCGGGTGCGGCTGCATCCCGGCAGGTGACAACCAGCACCTCGGTGTCGGGTGTGCTGATGCATACTCGGCTTCAACCAACGGCCTGCAGCAGGTGATGGGGCCCCGTACGGAAGTCGATCCATACACGGGCATGTTCCCCTTTCCACCGGCAGGCTGGGGAGAGGGCGGCGACCAGGTCTTTCGCAGGCTCCAGGTACATCAATCCGATCTCGAGTCCACCGGTACCGAGGGTGCAGGGCAGTACTTCGCCGAAGTCCAATTTGTTTCCGGACACGATTCGTCATATGGAAACCAGTTCAACAACTCCACGTGGCAGGAGGTTTCCATGTCAGGATTCGATGGTGCCTGGACAGTCTCGCTCAGTGATCCGATGGGTGGGACGGTTGGCGAACCAGCATTGAGAGCCTGGGCCGAAGCCGTTCCCTCGGTACGCATTACCGAGAGCCAGCCGGCAGGTGATGGAGCAATCCTGGTTGGAGCACTCGTGACGCCTGCTTTCGAGGGATGGTATCGCTACGAGTACGCGATCCAGAATGTCAATGCACACCGAGGTGTCAGGGCAGTCGAACTTGGTCTTCCACTGGGTGTGCACGTATTCGACGTCGGATTCCATGACATCGAGTATCACAGCGGCGAGGAGATTGACGGGACGGATTGGGAGACGGCATGGACGGAGGATGCACTGCGTTGGCATACCGAGTCGTTCAAACTCAATCCAGATGGAAACGGACTTCGATGGGGGACGACGTACAACTTCCGTTTCCTGTCAAACGTTCCGCCCTCGGACGGATCGATGATGCTTCAGCCATTTCGTGAAGGGATCCAGGATGCAGAACGTATTTCGACACGTGTTCCGAGTCTTGCAGTCGATCCATGCTCGCTGGCTGCGTCGCCCTGCCCGGCGGATGGAACCGGAGATGGGCAGGTGGGTGTGGAAGACCTGCTCCTCCTTCTTCAATGGTGGGGCAACTGTGGCGATGGGACATACCGCCCCCCGGCCGATGCCGATGGAGACTGCTGTGTCGAGGTCGAAGACCTGCTCATCGTCCTGTCATCATGGAGTACGACCTGCGGGTTCGATGGAGCCTGCTGCCTTGCCGATGGGACATGCACGACGACGGACTCCACGGCGTGTGAAGCCCTGAACGGCACGTGGAAAGGCATCCTTTCGGAGTGTTCATTTGTCGACTGCAGTATCCCGGTCGGCGCGTGCTGTGGGGAGGACGGGACATGCACTGAAGAACTCAGTGAAACCGCCTGCATGCTGCTTGGTGGGACATGGTGGGGTGGGGGTTCGGACTGCACCTCCATCAACTGTGGTATTCCGATCGGGGCAGATGACTGCGAGGATGCGCAGCTCGTCGAGGACGGGTTGCATTACATCGACACCACGAAGGCGACGACGGATGGGCCCGATCATGAGGAATGCGAAACCGGAGGTGATGGGGGTCAGAACGCCAATGATCTCTGGCTTCGATACGAAGCCGCCGACTCGGGCTTGTTGACGTTCTCCACCTGCGAGGAGGTCGGTGGTTGGGCGAACTACGACACGGACCTGGCGATCTACGACGGGGTTGATTGCGAAAATCTCGTGCTGCTGGGATGCAATGATGATGATCCGGATCACCCATGTGGATCGGAGGCAGGAGGCTGGCACAGCACGGTGGTTGTTCCAATACAAGCCGGCAACCAGTACCTCCTCCGGATCGGCGGTTGGCAGGAAGGCAATGTCGGAAATGCCTGGGCCCTGGTCGAGCTTGAATAGTCCGGGGATCAGCCCGCGAGGGCGGCCGTTCTTCGTTCGGGCTTGGCCATCTGCTCTGCTTCGATCCGTTGGCGAGCCTGTTCCTGCTCCGAGTAATCCTCGCCGAAACGGACAAGCCTGAGGCTGTTTGCAATGACGATGACGTATCCAAGGGCATAGTAGAACGGGGCGAGCCAGAGATTCAGGATGGTTCCCGTGGCAGCCAGCGCCAGTCCGACGACTGCAAGGATCAGGGACATGGAGATGTTCTGGCTGATCACGCGACGTGTCCGTCTTGCAAGTTGAAGGAGGAAGGGAACATGGCGAAGGTCGTCATTCATCAGGGCGACACCGGCCGAGTTCGTAGCGATGTCCGATCCGGAAAGACCCATCGCGACACCGACATCGGCTGTTGCAAGAATCGGGCCGTCATTGATGCCATCGCCCACGACGAGCGTGCGGTGTCCCTTGCGGATGAGGTACTTGAGTTCCTCGTGCTTTTCCTCGGGAAGGCATTCCGCCTCGATGGAGTCCACGCCTACAGACTGGCCGACACGTTTTGCAACGGACAGGCGGTCTCCCGTGAAGATGCAGATCTTCCTGCAGCCGAACTCCCGCATCTCCTCGACCGCGGCTATGGCATTCCGCCTCAACTTGTCCTCCAGGCCAACCGCTCCGAGGTAGGTGTTGTCACGCATGACGTGGACGCCTGACATGCCGGTGATCTTCTCTTCTACTGCCTTGACATCCTTCTCGATGCCGGGGTTCAGTTCGGCCAGCCACTCGCCACGACCGGCATGGACTGTGCCAGCCGATGTCCTGGCAATGACACCTCGTCCGTGGAGTTCCTCGTAGGTCTCGATGGAAGACGGTTCAAGCCGGGCCTTTGCAGCCGTGTCCATGATGGAACGAGCAAGCGGGTGATTTGACGACTGTTCACCATCAGCAGCAGCCTGGAGGAGGGCAGCGCCAGGCACGTCTTCGGCCGGTGCAAGTCGACTGACCTCGAACTGCCCTGTTGTCAGGGTGCCCGTCTTGTCCATGACGACGGTGTCGATGTCCGCTGCTGCTTCAAGTGTGCGAGTCTGCTTGATCATGATTCCGAGTCGTGCCGATGCGGCGAAGGCAGCGACCATTGCTGTTGGATGAGAAATCAGGAGCCCACCGGGGCAGGTGACGACGAGTACTGTGATTGCGCGGATCGAAGCCTGGTCACGGATCGCATCATCCATGCTTCGAGTGGTGAAGAACCAGACGAGTGCCGCGACCATGAGAACGACCCAGAAGTAGTACGAAGCCAGTTGCTCGATGAACTCCTGCCTCTGCGTCTTGGTGGATTCGGCCTCGCGAATCAGCGCCTCTACCTTGCCGATCGTGGTTTCTCCCGCAACAGCCGTGACCTTCAAGTCGATCTGCCCGGTGAGATTCGTAGTGCCGGCATAGACCTCGCTGCCGTTCGAGACCTCGATGGGGACGGCTTCACCTGTCAGGGAAGCCTGGTTGATATCACTCTGACCGGTAGTGATGATTCCGTCGACAGGAAGATTTTCACCTGGCCGAACACGGACGATGTCACCGGGTTTCAACTCGTGCAGGTTGACTTCTCGCTCGGTGCCGTCGCTTGACAGGAGTCGAGCGATGTCGGGCGTGAGGTCAATGAGTTCGCGGATGGCACGCTGGGCTCCCCAGGCAGTCCTGCTCAGGATGAGATTGGCCATCCAGAGGAAGAGAGCCAGGAATCCAGCCGCCAGGTACATCTCCGAGGACATGGCTGCCAGGACAGCCAGCGAGGCAAGTGCATCACTGGATGGTCGACCACGACCGATTTCATTCCATGCACCCATGAGCAGAGGGATGACAAGGATGAGAGCGCCGATGGCGGCAGGAAACTGGGAAACATCCTTGTCGGCACCAAGGAGGCCACCGATCCAGGACGCGGCGAGGAAGATGCCGCCACTCATCGCAATCAGGAGTCGCCGTTCAAGTCCGGCTGCGCTGGGGCCCATCGAATCCAAATCACTGTTTGAATCCAGTGCCGCAGCATCAAGTCCAGTCATGTCCGACATGTCGGTCTCCAGGGGCCCAATGGGTCGAAGTGGGGCATCCTAGCACAGCCTTGCCCTCAACTCACCCCGTCAAGGCGGTGTGAAGCAGCGTCCAGATGCTACGCAGGTAACGGGATGGATGTTCACCACCGGCCTGGATTGCAGCCCAACCCCGCTTCGAGTCCAATGCTGGTCCCAGGAGACGAATGAAAAACGACCCCCAGCATCATGTTGCGATCATCGGGACCGGCCAGATGGGACTTGTCATGGCCGATGCAATGGCATGCAGGGGAGTGAAGGTGTCCATCTGGGGTCCTCGACCCGAGACCGTTCAGCGGCTGGCATCAGAGCGAACGCTGCCGGATCGCCTGCCCGAGGTCGAGTTGGACCCATCCGTCGTTGTTTCATCAGAACCCGGTGAGGTCCTTGGGAAGGCGACACATGTGTTGAATGCCATCCCCACGCAGTTCATTCGTTCTACCTGGGAGAAGATCCTTGAACATGCACAGCCTGGTGTTCGAATCATCAGTACGGCAAAGGGCATTGAGAATTCCACGCTGATGCGACCAAGCGAGGTGCTCGGGGAACTGGCCGAGCGTCAGCATGGACGCCGCTCACCACTGGCGGTCCTGTCGGGTCCGACGATTGCCACGGAACTTGCGAGACGACTTCCGGCTGTCCTCGTATCGGCATCAGACGATAGTGAACTCGCCGGGGAGGTCCAGGATCTCCTGGATGTTCCATGGATACGGACCTACACCCTCGATGACCCGTTGGGAGTCGAGTTGGCAGGTGCAACCAAGAACGTGATAGCGCTCGCTGCCGGCATGGTGGACGGGCTTGGAATCGGGGACAACGCCAAGTCGGCTCTCCTTGCACGTGGTCTTGCGGAAATTGCCAGGCTTGGTACAGCGTTGGGAGCCAGGTTGGAAACCTTCTTCGGAATTGCCGGGGTCGGTGACCTGGCTACGACATGCTTCAGTCCACATGGCCGTAACAGGACATGTGGAGAAGCAATCGGTCGAGGTGAATCGCTGGAAGAGATCCAGGCGAGATCCAGTGACGTGGTCGAGGGCGTTGCGACGACACGCTCGGTGCTCGACATGGCATCCCGTGAAGGTGTGGACATGCCGATCACGTCAGCAGTCGGGTCAATCCTGTTCAGTGGAACATCACCCCGGGATGCCATCGAGGAGTTGATGGATCGAGCCCTGCGTCCCGAGGACCTCCAGTAGTCAATCTTCGTCGAAGCCCGAGCGGATCAAGTCGATGAGTCGTTTGACGGCTTCCTTGGCATCATTTCCATCTGCCTTGATTTCCAGTTCCGTACCTTCCGTTGCCGCAAGCATCATCAATTGCATGATCGACTTGGCGTCGACGAAATCATCCTGGTCTGTCCGGCGGAGGGTGATGTTCGAATCAAACTTCTGGGCAGTTTCCGCCAGGATCATTGCCGGGCGCGCAGGCATGCCCAGGCGATTCGTGATCTTGACATGTGCTGAAGCCGACATGGACGGACTCCATCATCCTCGGGGGCCTGGGCGCCTTCGTTCAGTCCAACCGATGGACTTGCTCGGGGGGATCAGTCAGGTATTCAACTTGCTCGAGTCAGCTTCACCGAGAAGAGTCACGACTTCCTCGGTAGTCGAAGCCTGGAAGAGGAACTTTCGGAAGGTATCCTGGCTGAGGTTGCCGAAGACCGCTTCCATCGCTTCCAGGTGCTCGCTGGGTCTCTCTTCGGGGCTCAGCAGCAGGAACACGCTGTGTACCGGTTGCCCGTCAAGGGACTTGAAGTCCAATCCTTCCTTGCTGATGCCGATGGCAACCGACATCTGCTCGATCTGCTCATGCTTGATGTGAGGAACCGCAACACCATGGCCGAAACCTGTGGATCCCTTGTTCTCACGCTTGATGATCGCCTTGTGGAACTCATCCCGCAGATCCGCCTTGACAGCGCCTGCGTTCACGAGGAGGTCGAGTAGCTCACCGATGGCGGCATTTCGACTCTCCGGAGTCAGATCGGTAATGATTGCATCTTGAACGACGATATCGAGGAGATTCATGGCTTGCTTCCACCCGTGGAAGGGTTGTGTTTGCTGTCACGCAGCTTGCTCTTGTGGTCGGTAAGTTGCCTCGTGGCACGGTCAATACACTGGTCGATGCAGGCATACATGTCAGGTGATTCAGCTCGAGCAATGATTGGATCAGAGTGTTCGATCATGATGATGATTTCGGTTTCATACGAGTTCTTCGTCTTGTCGAGTATGACTTCTATTGATTCCGTCCGATCGAAATAGCGGGTCAGGCGATTTGCCTTCTTCAAGGCGTATTCCTCGATGGTCGGTGTCAGTTCAGTGTGTTTCGTACTGATGTTGATCTGCATGTGTTCGTGACCTCAGGGGCTGTCTTCGTCGCTCGGCTGGGAATCGGCCGACCCATCTCCACCGGTTTCCCCCAGGGCAGGGACCTGCCGCCCCCGTTCACTCGGTGGGCAGAGCACTCCGCCACTGACGGCAAACCCGATTGCTTCCTCGACTGAAATCGGCAGTTCAATGATATCCGCTTGTGGAACCGTGATCGTGTACCCGGTAAATGGGGTGGGGGACGAGGGAATGAATACGGTGACTGAATCACCAGCCTTTCCTGCGATGGTTCGCATCGAACGGCCGGTCTGGAAACCGACGGACCAGACGCCACGACGTGGGTATTCTGCAGCCACGACGCGACTGAACTGGGCTCCCTGGTCCTGGCCAAACAGGAAATCCACGACCTGTTTCACCCAGGAGTAGATCTTCTTCACGACAGGAATCGAACTGATGAGTCGCTCCAGGTATCGATAGACCAGTCGGCCGATGAATCCACCGACAAGCCGGCCGGCAATGTAGACGGCGAAGATTGCAACGATCAGCCCGATGATGTGGATGTACCAGTGATCATTCCACCAGGATTCCACGTTCGTTTCACGCCATGTCGAGACGAGCAGTGCATCACTCGATGTATTGCTGGGAACGAGCCCTGCCCCCTCACGAAGCGACTGGAGCTTGCCCTCGCTGGGTTCAAGGCCGGCGAAATCGGCGAACCCCGGCCAGATGTCCATGAGGCGGATGAGGCACCACTGGATTCCCCTGTTGATCGGCTGGGCTATGGCAGAGTCGACCCACTGGTAGGCTTTCACGAGGAGCCAGAGTGTCAGGGCCGAAGGAAGTACGACAGCGAGACCACGCAGGAAGAATCGCTTGAAATGCTTGCTCGGAGTCCGGGGTTTCCTGTCGGTTGCCATGGTGTTCAATGATGCAGTCGAAACTGTCCTTCCTGTGACACATCGTAGCCTGCCGATCGGTGCAGTGTCATGGTGGAGCTATCCTCACACGATCATCAGCCAGCGAGAGCCTTCCCTCGGCAAACATGGCGATCGCTTCGGGGAAGACATCGCACTCGAGTGTAAACACGCGTTGAGCGAGGCTTTCAGCGTCATCCTCCTCTTCCACGGGACAGGCTCTCTGGAGGATGATGGGTCCCTGGTCATACATGTCATTCACGAAATGCACGGTGCAGCCTGAAACGGGAACGCCGGATTCAAGAACGGCAGTGTGTACATGGCTTCCGTACATCCCCTTTCCTCCGAATGCAGGCAGAAGAGCGGGGTGAATGTTCATGACTCGGCCATGCATCCAGTCATCGATCCGAAGATGCTTCAGCCACCCGCAGAGGCACACCAGGTCATGACGGTCCGGATCGAGAAGATTGCTTGCTTCATCACCAGTTTCAGCAATGACGACTTCAAACCCACGATCACGTACCCGCTCAACGCCCTTGCAATCCGGTCGTGAAGCAATGACGAGATCGATCGTCGCATCCAGGGACCCGGCATCGATTCGATCCTGGATATTCAGGAGCGTTCGACCACCACCGCTGATGCAGGCAGCGATGTGTAATGACTCGTTCACGTGGCATCATCCCCGGACTTGAGTGTCGCGTCACTTGACCAGGGCAGTGGATTGCCTTCGCCACAGACGCTGACCATGGTCAGTTGTCCCCGCGTCACCAGCGTCGTCTCGGCCGCGTTGTAACGATCAGCCCAGACCTCCACCTCGATCTGGATCGAGGTTGTTCCCATCCTGATCGGATTCGTATACAGGGTCACCACGTCCCCGGTATAGACGGGCTTGGTGAACTTCACGGCATCGAAGGCGACGGTCACCCACCTGTGGATCCCGTGTTGTCGAGCTTCATCGAAACCCGCCTGGTCGATGAGAGAGAGGATGACGCCGCCAAAGATCGTTCCAAAGGCGTTCGTGTCCTTGGGCATCATGTGTACGCGGAGTGCGAGCCGGCCTGTTGGCGTATCAGTCATGCAGGCCATCATCGGTCGTTGTCGAGGAGTTCACAAGCCACCGGTGCTCCAGGTGCCACCTGGCGAGGAGGAGATCGAAAAAAGCAGCAACCCGGGCCTCCTCCATCGGCAGCCGCTCGCCGTCGAAATGAACCCATCCAGGCCTGAGCCATGCGATGAGCCTGAGGCAGCGGATCCGTTCAGGCCAGGAGCCGGAAGCAGCCGAGTCCAGCCGTGGTCCCAGGAGAGCGAGGTCTCCAGCCATCATCCTGCAGGCTACCGGGTAGAGCGAGTCACCTTCTTCCCCATTTCGAAGGGCCTGCCTTGCAAACTCACCAGGATCCTCGTTTCTCCATGGGGGTCCCACGACATCCCGTGCAAGCCGCATGACAGTGCGGACTCGTGCATCGTTCTCCAGGTGCATGGCCTTCTCGATGATGGCTGGATCCAGCCCCTCATGAGCAGCAAGGAGTGCCCCGGCAATGCGCCTGTTCTCACTCGGGCCAACGCGGTCGACTTCCTCCTGGTTGCCTTCCATCTCCCGGTCCTGCAGCCAGGCCAGTGCCGTGTCACGTCGGATTGCGGGGTCGACTGCCATCGCCTGTTTCCTCACCTGTTCAATGACGAAATCCTCGTTACTCGCGTCTTCCATCCAGGCATCCAGGATGTTCAATCCTGCGACTTCCATGCCGGAGGTACCCTCGAAACCAACGTGTGCATTCATGGCCAATGGCACCGGTCCTTCCTTCTGCCAGTACCGATAGGGGAGAGCCCATGCATCGCGGTCTGCTGGGAGCGCATCAAGGACCTGGCCAAGAACTGTTCGAAATCCGGCCCAGCTGACAAAGGCTCGATAGGCATCGCCAGCAACGTTCTCATCGGGATGGGCCAGGAGGGACTGCGCCGACTGGATCATGGCTTCGTTCGATGTGGATATGGGTGCCGATTTCACGAGGTCGATTGCATCCTCGACATCGAGCACATGTGACCTCCAGGTCAGCAGCTCAAGATGCCGTTCGATCAACGTGTTTGGCTGGTGATCCCATCCCCAACGTCGCATGCGACGGAGTTGTTCGACACCGTGCTGGAATGCATCCGGTCCAGCCAGTTCAAGTGCCATGTTCAAATCATCCAGAGGCAGGGGCTCATTGCCGGAACGCCACCATGCCCACGCTTCTTCTCGCGTGCTGAAGTCGGCGGATGCAACTGCGGAAACCTGGTCACGCTCAGTCCATCCCGGAAGCAGGAGGGCCCCCATGAACACTCCGAGCAGGAGCGAGCACAGGGCTGCAACCATGATCATGGATTGTTTCATGGCGTCTTCTTCAATCGGAGGGAATACTGCACGAGGTTGCAGAGAATGTCCTTCGCGCTGCGATTTGAATACCCGTGGATGCCCCAGGAAGGCCGATCGAGGAGTGCATGGGAGAGGTCCTCCCTGCTGAAGAAGATCCGTGGGGTTCCGTCGATGGACATGCATCGGAGTCGGGGCGCAGACGTCGACTCGGCAAAGACCTCGGTGATCGAGAAGGGTTGCCAGGATACGGTCCTGCAGTCGATTCCCTCTTCCAGGCCATCCCCGGTCATGACCGCGGTGGATCGTGCTGATCGCACGGGTTGGCCGAAGTGGTTCATGGCTTCCTGCTCTGCTCGTCCTGCAAAGATGCCACCGTCGCCGCCCCCTGCATGTTCGAACAGTACCACGCCGTCATGGTCATTCACGTACTCGATGATGGCTTCCCATGCGTCGGTGTCGATCGACGTGTCGCTTGTACCGCTGATGACGAGAAGATCCGTGTTGGTTCCTAGACTCTCCTTCCGGATCATCCTGGATGCGATGCTGGACGTTGTTCCACGGCGTTCAAGTTCAACGGCAAGGAGTGGAAGTGCCCCGGGTTCAGCATTCCAGTCGCCGCCGTGTACGCCCTTGACGATCCGGGCCTGGACCTTCCCCCCTGTTCCAGGTGATTCCGGGGTCGTGACATCCAGGCGTGGCGGTGTTCGCAGCATTCCCGAGGCACGTGCGTGGATGTTCGAGAGCGTGCCGAGCACTCCCGTCGAGGATCGATCCATGAACTGCAGGCTGGCAGACACGTCACCACGAGGCACCAGCAGGATGCGGTCACGTACCCCCGTGCCGAGTGTCTCGACGGCGGGTCTTCGACCCCGGACAGGTTGAGGTTCCATGAAGACCCGGTGCTTCGTGCCGAGTTTCTTCCAATCGACGCCGGGATGGAGGAGAGATCCCAGGTCCTTCACGGATTTCATGAAGGAGGTTCCCTTTCCCTCGTTGACACACAGGAGAGTTCCACCGTGGTCCAGGTACTTCCTGATGGCGTCGACTTCCTTGATGCGGGGCGGTCGTGGCGGACGTTCACCTTCTTCGAGCATGCCGTCCGCACGTCGCTGAAGATAAGCGCGAGCCTCCCGGTCGAATGTTCGAATTTCGAGTTCATGTTCCTCGATGAAGGGCAATGCCGTGTCCGATGCGATGTAGAGCACTGGAGCATCGAACAAGGCCCCGTGCTGGTCATCAAGTGGAACAACCTGCCAGTGAAGTCTCGTTTCATGCTCATCACTCATGTGCCTGCACAGGTTTGCAACATCCCGAGGTCGGTTGTTCCACCGCCATCCATCGACCTGGAGCTTGTTGATGGCGACTGGCGCACTTCCCCGGCTCAGGAAGAGCAGGGCGAAACACAACTCGCGTACGGCCGAGGACCGCCCACCGGGCTGGTACGCCGATTTCAACTGGAGGGATCCATCTCCCTGCTCGTCGAGGAACCGATTGCGAATCGTCGACGCTCCCTCGCGGAACCAGTCAAATCCACCCAGACGGGTCAGGCCCTGTGCCAGCCCGACACGTTCGATGGCGTACAGCCAGTACATCGGGAATCGTGAACCCCTGCTCGTATCGCCTGGTGTTCGAAAGGAGGTGAAGTTGGAATCCAACCAGGTCAGTCCCCCTGCAGCGGACCGTTCCCGGGGAGTCTGGCTGCGTTTCAGGGAGAGGGCTTCCTCCGCGTGGAGCAGTTCATCAGTGATGGCAAGCGTGACAAGTCCCGCTGCGGTCATGGACCCACTGGGTCCCGACTCATTCTTGTAGGGCCAGGATCCATCCTGGAACTGGTTCTGCATGGTCACATTTTCAATTGCCAGAAGAAGCGGCGCGGGCACGCGGTATCCACGCTTGGCGGCTTCCCAGAGTGCAAGCACGCCGAAGTGACGCACGCTTGGCGAGGGTGAAGAGATGGTGCCGGTCGGCCTCGCCTTGTAATCCCAGCCAGCAGCCTGTTCATTGAATGACTTGATGAGCCATTCCGCATCACGGGCAAGGTTCGGCTTGAACTGTTCCGGGAGGGATGACCAGACCATGGAGCGGGTGGCAACGGCATAGGTCCCGATCGGCTCGACCTGCTGGAGATGAGTGAGTGCATCCTGCAGCCGTTGATCCTGGTAGGACTCCCCGGCCGTGACAAGTGCCAGGCATGCCAGCGCGGTGTATCCCCCTGTCCGTTGATTCGTACTTTCACCGGAAGGCATGACATCCGGATCCCATTGTCGTGTGGGATGCCGATGCTGGTAGAGGGCCTCGATGATGATCTGCCGGGTGTCCTCGATGTCTGCATGGACCAGGTCCGCTGGATCGACTGAGCCTGCTACAGCGGCGGGAAAGAGCAGAACCAACACCAAGGTTGTATTCAGGAGACCGATCATGACGGAATCATCCTATCCTTCGCAGTCAAGGAGCCAAGTCCAGGGAGCCCTAATGCCTGAACACGATGATCATCCTGAGTATCTCGCCCCCTACATCGAGGCACTTGAAGCCAGTGGGCCCGGGTTCGATGCCACCTTGTGGGCAAGTCCTGAAGGGCAGGTGCGACGATTCGATGTACTCATAGAGCTCGGTGACATCGCCGCACACAGGATCCTGGATGTCGGGTGTGGACCGGGGGACCTGGCGCATCGACTCGTCGAGTTGAACGTGCCCTTCACCGAGTACATAGGTTTCGACGCCCTAGAAGGCATGGTGGTCAAGGCGGCGGGGGAGAACCTGCCACGGTGCCGGTACGAGGTGGTTGATGTCCTGGCACATCCTGAGCGGATGGCCGATGTGAAACCCGACATCGTGGTGGTTTCCGGAACACTCAATGCGATGGAAGAAGATCTCGCCAGGGAACTCATGGTTGCCGCATTCGATGCATCCGCAGTCGGACTGGTATTCAACTTTCTCTCCAACAGGCCCCATCCAGACAGGAACACCTGTGTTTCGCCGGCAAGCAGGTTCGATACGGTGGCCTGGCTTGACTGGGCAATGGAACGAACACCGATGGTTCGCTTCACCCAGTCCTACTACCAGGGGCATGATGCAACTATTGCGATGTTCAAGGATGGTGGATGACGATCCAGGTTCATTCGGTTGCCTGTCGGGAACCTGGAACGTAGGCTTCCCACATGTCGACCTTGATCATTGAATGCAGTGACATGGCTCCTTCAAGCCGACTTGGATCCTCTCTCCAGGATCATGGGCATCGACTGGATGTACGCAGGGTGCATCGTGGAGATCATGTCAGCGCCGAAACGAGCAGTTTCGACGCCGTGCTGTGTTTCGGTGGACCACAATCAGCGAATGATGACACCCTTCCCTGGTTGGAAGATGTCATGAACTGTCTTCGAACCGCCCACGAATCAAGCATCCCGGTCCTGGGGATCTGCCTGGGTTCACAGGTTCTGGGCCGTGCCCTGGGTGGCCGGGTCGGGACTATGCCGGATGGACCACGGATCGGCTGGGCCGAAACAGTGTTGACCCCGACTGGTCGGGAAGATCCACTGCAGAGGGGATTGCCCTGGCGGATGGCGAATTTCCACTGGAATCGTGAGTGTGTCGTGGAGTTGCCCGAGGATGCGCATATCCACGCCAAGGGTCCTTCATCCGACATCCAGTGCTGGTCACTGGGAACCCGGACCTATGGCATCCAGAATCATCCGGAGATAGCCCGTGAGCAGGTCGGGCAATGGGCCGCTCATGATCAGGACCTGCTCAGCCAACTTGGAATCAGCGCAGGTGAGCTCGAGGAGGAATCCGATGCAAGATTCGGCGAGTTCACACGATTGACGGATCGACTGTATGAATCGATCTCCCTCCTGCTCATGCCCATAGACAGGCGTTCACAGGTTGCCGCCGGGCTGCCCTGACTGGTTGATCAATCAGGTCGTGACATGAAGTGGATCGGTGATGACAATGGGAACGTCCTGCCCATCCATGACGAACCGAAGAACACGAGTGAGGTTCTCGACGCTGATACCCGCTTCAGCAAGTTGTTCATCCCTCGAGCCCTGGTAGATCCAATGCTCGGGAAGTCCCATTCGCGTGATGCCACGTGTATCGAGTCCCATGTCATGTGCCGCAGCGAGGACGGCACTGCCGAACCCTCCAGTGACCGTGTGATCCTCGATCGTGATGATCGGTACGTTCCGCTCGATGAGTGAACGGACCAGGTCCCGGTCCACAGGCTTGGCGAACCGCGCGTCGTAGACATCTATCGCCGCATCCGAGCCGATTGTTTCGGCAGCTTCGATGCCTGCAAGTGCCATGACTCCATACCCGAGTACTGCGGCATCCGGTGAGTCATGGACCTGGAGTGGTCGCGCCTTGCCCAGTTCAAACGGGGGGCACTCCTCGGCGTATCGTTCGCTCACGCTGTCCCTGGGATAGCGGACGCATGAAAGTCCCTGGTCGTATGTCCGCATGAATTCAAGCGAGGCCTGGAGACTCGGCTCATCCATGGCGGCCATGAGGGAGGCGCCCGGGAAGACGGAGAGGATGCTGATGTCACAGAAGCCGTGGTGAACAGCTCCATCACCGCCGACAAGGCCGGCTCGATCGAGACACAGGCGTACGGGCAGACCCTGGAGGGCTACTTCCTGGAAGGCCTGGTCGAATGCACGTTGCAGGAAGGTCGAGTACACGGCAAAGAAGGGCTTGAGCCCGGTCTTTGCCATGCCGGCCATCATGTCCATGGCGTGTGATTCACAGATGCCCGTATCCCAACTTCGATCAGGAAAGCGATCGAGGCATTGCTTTACACCGGTTCCATCAGGCATGGCTGCACTGCAGATCGTCACGGACTCGTCGCGTTCCATCAGGTCACACATGGCATCTGAATATGCAGCCGTGAAACTGCGACCAGATGACTTCAATTCCACTCGGCACCCATCGACCCGGAAGGGCTTGGGTGAGTGGAAGGCGGTTGCATCACCTTCGCTGAACTCATACCCCTTGCCCTTGATCGTGTGCACGTGGAGGACCATGGGGTAGTGGAAGTCGCGGACTTCACAAAGCATGTCGATGAGGGTTGGGAGATCATGTCCATCTATGGGACCGACGGTAAGGAGGCCGAACTTCTCGAACCAGTTGTCCTCGGTCACGGCTTCCTTGGCCATCTCTGAGAATCGATGCGACATGTCACGCAGCGCTTCTCCGCCGGGAATTGATCTGAACAGGTCCTTGGCAGTTCTCTTCATCGATCGATAGGTCGAGTTGAGCCGGATTCGGTCGAAGTACCCCGCGACGGCTCCTTGCGGCTTCGCAATGCTCATACCGTTGTCGTTCAGAACGACGAGAAACTGGCGATCGAGTGTGCCTGCATTGTTCAAGCCCTCCATGGCTACGCCATTTACGATGCTTGCGTCACCGATGAGTGCAACGGTTCTTCGCCCGTCGGGATTTTCAACCGTGCAGCCTTCTCCCTGGATCATGTCACCGCGTGCCATTCCGACCGCGGTCGAGATAGCCGTGCCTGCATGCCCGACCGAGAAGAGGTCAAAGTTTGATTCACGTGGCTCGGGAAAGCCTGACATGCCACCGCGTTGTCGCAACTTCCCAAGCAGGTGTGCTCGACCGGTGAGGAGCTTGTGTGGATAACACTGGTGGCCGACATCGAAGAGGAGTCGGTCATGGCCGAAATCAAAGACGTAGTGAAGTGCAATGGTGAGTTCAACCACACCGAGATTCGGGGCAAGGTGCCCCCCGGACTTCTTGACCTGTTCACAGATCGCCCAGCGGACTTCATCCGCCAGTTCCGGGAGTTGATTCACCGAGAGAGCCTTCAGGTCGGCCGGTGAGTTGATGGAAGGTAGATGTGTAAGTTCCACGCCGCTGATCCATGTATCTGGTGCTTGTCCCCGGGTTACGTGTGCCCTGAGGGACACGAAAGTCTAGCCTATTTCGTCCGGAGAGCCATGTATTGACAAAGTTCTTTCAGGGGATCCGCCGTACTCCCTATTGAATCAAGCGAGGCAATGGCCTGGTCCTTCAGTTCCATGACGACCTGCCTTGAGCGTTCCACTCCAAGGAGCCCCGGGTAGGTCAACTTGCCGGAGGCTTCATCCTTCCCGGTTGCTTTTCCTATGTGTTCCGCCGTCTGTGTGACATCCAGGAGATCATCAACGACCTGGAACATGAGCCCGACGGCTTCACCGTAGGACGTGAGTGCAGCAAGAGTTTCTCCGGAGGCACTTCCGCAGCAGGCGCCCATTCGACATGCAGTGCGAAGCAGTGCACCAGTCTTGTTTCGATGCACCAGTCGTAGCTGGTCTTCCCTGGAAAGTTCCGCTGGCATGCCGCCCAGCGTGTCGAAGACCTGGCCGATCACCATTGCTTTCGTGCCTTCCGCCAGTTCCCTGACAAGTGTCGCTGAGATCTCGGGCGTGGTTTCCCCCCTGGACAGTTCATGAAATGCAAGGGGCAGCATCAGGTCACCGGCGAGGATGGCCATCGCTTCTCCGCTGTGGACGTGGAGTGTCGGTGCACCTCTCCTGAGTTGATCATCGTCAAGGGCGGGCAGATCATCGTGGACGAGGCTGAAGCAGTGGACGAGTTCCAATGCAGCCGCAGCGTGAAGGGCCGCCCCCGTTTCTCCCCCCGAAGCTTCGCAGGAGAGAATCACCAGCGTTGGTCGCAGCCGCTTTCCTCCTCCGAGAACCCCGTAGCGTGTTGCTTCCAGCAGGTCTGGTGGCAACTGGGCGTCTGCCAGGAGGCGCTCCAGTTCACGCTCAACCAGGTCGGCTGTTCTGGTGAATAGTGACTCATCTGCCATTGTCGGGTTCATTCTCATGTATCGGCATCATTCAGGGTAAGCAAAGGTTTCGTATCATACCCGCGATGCAATCCCTGATCGAAGGTGTGAAACTGCTGCTTGAACGTGGTGGACCAGTGATGATTCCCCTGCTGATCCTCAGCATCTGCAGTTGTGCGCTCATCTTCGAACGAATCGTCTTCTGGATCTCATTGAACAGTCGAAGTGGTCAAACTCGGATCGAGACGATCAACAAGGCACTGCGCATGGGAGATGCATCCCGTGCCAGGGGAATGGTCGAGTCGGACCAGACTCCCTACGGTCGGGTGACCCGATCCCTGCTTGAGGATGGTCCAACTGACGCCGTGGCACTGGCGGCGGTTGATACGGTCAGGCCTCAGTTGGACAGGTACATGATCACACTGTCGACCATCATCACGGCTGCTCCACTGCTCGGGATCCTTGGTACGGTCATCGGCATCATCCAGTCCTTTCAACTTCTTGGCTCGCAATCGACATTGACCGATCCTCGCGAAGTCGCGGGTGGCATCGCTGCTGCACTGATCACGACGGCGTTCGGTCTCATCATCGCGCTCGTGACGCTCTTTCCCTACATGATCTTCAAGAGCCAGTCGAACAGGGCGATTGGCCGACTCGAGACCGTCATCGCTTCGGCCCAGCACGGAATCGACGTCGACACTCCGCACGAGGATTGATGTTTCTTCTGCTGCAGCTGAAGGTTTTCAATCGACATCGTCAGCATGACTGAAGTCCCACGCTTCCGTATCGCCGATCCGCCTGGCGTCATCAATCCATCGTCGCTGGTCGGCAAGCGCTTCGTTCGACAACCCTTCTGCATGGCCGTCAGGAAACCAGCAGGCTGCTTCACCTGTGAATCGACCGAGGGGCGCATGCGTTTCCTGCAGCACGACGAGGTCACCGATTTCGTCGAGTCCCCACATGTATTCCCCGGCGAGAATGCGAGGCTCGACAAGCCAGCTCCCCCGGAGTCGGTTGCTCGTGCTCGGCTCTTCCATCTCCTCCTTGGCATGGAACGATGAACAGAACGCCACCACTTCGGTCGGTCGTTGCAGGCTCGGGATGCTCGTGATCACGAGGTTGTCCATTGCGCCGTTTTCGAGTTCAACACTCGAGAAACGAAGTTGCGGCATCGCGACATGCGGATCCCATTTCGCCCATTGACCTCCGAGGTACCAGCCGTTGTAGCCGAACCCCGGGGAGAGTGCGACGTTCTTGCCATGTTCCTGGAAGTGCTCGACGGTCTGCTCATCCGCTGGAAGATGGCCGCGAATGATCGGCCAGGCGTAGTCGAGGTAGGGGAGCAGTTTCCAGGTCCAGTAGCCGGCGACATTTTCACTGGAAGGATCCCAGTTGGGCGCTGGTGAGATCTCGGTCAGGTCCGGGTAGACCTGGGGACTGTCTGCTCGTTCCTGTGCGGCATGGTCCATCCAGCCGGGCACGATCGTGTCCCGGTGGTTCTGGCTGAACATGAGCCATGCATTGCCGAGCTGGCGAATTCGACTCAGTTCATCCGTCTTCAATGAAGTCCGGTAGGCCGCTCGAAGCCCGACGAGCACCAGGCCCATGAGAATGGCAATGATCGCCATGACCACGAGCAATTCGACCAGGGTGAAGGCATCTCTTCTTCGCATCATCTGAAGTGTACGCCGATGGGGGGCTGCCGGATGCAGTTCTTCAGTTCCCTTCGATCGTGACCTGCTCAACCTGCCCAGCGGTGATCTTTTCGACTCCACTGCCGAGTTCCCCGATGGGGTCGGGAGGCACGATCTCGACCTTCTTCTCGCCAAGGGTAGCTTCGCCGTTTCGTACCCGGTCCTGGAATCTTCGGCACTCATCGAGGAGTGCATCGAGTATTTCGTCTTCCTTGACATTGGCAACACGTTCGCCCTGGACGTAGATGATGCCTCGCCGATCACCGGCGAACACGGCGACATCGGCGCCTTCCGCCTC
>JAYZBD010000028.1:0-5695 GCA_036339395.1 Planctomycetota bacterium
GACCCCGAGGAGTGGACCGGGTACGCCTTCGGCCTGGGCATCGAGCGCATCGCCATGCGTCGCCACGGCATTGCGGACATTCGCTGGCTGTATGAAAATGACGAGCGATTTCTTCGACAGTTCTGAAACCAACAGGAACGAGGAGCAGCACGATGCAAGATGAAATGACCATGTCGGCACCTGGAATGGAAATGCCTTCCAAGCCATCCTCCTGGCCGACCGTGCTGGGCATCCTGGGAATCATCCTGGCCTCCATTGGGCTGCTCAGCGGATTCTGCGGCCTCCTCGGCGGCCTCTTCATGTCGTCCCTGATGGACTTGATCGCCAGTTCGATGCCCGAGGATCAGCGGGCCGAGATGGTTGCATCCATGCCCACAAGTGGATTCATGCTGGTTGAGGGGATTGCGGGGCTGGCCCTGGGATTGATGCTCCTGGTCGGATCCATCCGACTGGTGAAGCGTCGCGATACCTGTCGCGGCTTGCTGAACACATGGGCCATGGTCTCCATCATCTACCTCATCGCCTCCACCACGTACCAAATCACGGTCGTCATGCCCCAGATGCATGAAAAGGTGGAGGCGGCAGAGCAGGCCATGATCGAAGCGCAGCAGCAGGCTGAATCTTCAACAGATGAAGCAACGAGTACGGAGCACTCCTCGATGGAGACCTACGAGCAGCAGAAGATGGCTCAGCAGTGGAGCAGTACCTTCGGACTGGGATGCGGGATCGTCTTCAACCTGGCATGGATCATCATTATTCTCGTCTTCATGAACGGCGGAAAGTACCGCAGCGAGATCGAGTCCTGGGGCGAGGCCTGACAGGCCTCCTTGGAGAACATGATGGCCTTGACTGGCTTCCTAGATGAACTTGCCTGGCGTGGCATGCTGCACCAGACGACCGATGAGACGGGGCTCCCGGCATTCCTGGAGACACCGGGGCGGGTTGCCTATTGTGGATTCGACCCGACGAACGACAGCCTGACCATCGGCAACTTCATGGCCATGAAACTCCTGGCGCACTGGCAGCGATGTGGACACACACCAATCGTCCTCATGGGTGGAGGCACTGGTCTCATCGGCGACCCATCGGGCAAGGACGCCGAGCGGCAACTGCTGGATCGAGACCAGGTCAGGCACAACATCGAGGCCTGTCGTTCCATCTTCGAACGTGTCCTGGACTTCGACGAATCGAAGCCGAACGCGGCCCGCATGGTCGACAATGCCGACTGGCTCTGCGGGCTGGGCTACATCGACATGCTTCGTGATGTCGGCAAGCATTTCTCGGTCAACATGATGATCCAGAAGGACTCGGTACGCGATCGGCTTGAGAATCGTGAGCAGGGGATCAGTTACACCGAGTTCTCCTACATGATCCTGCAGGCCTACGACTTCCTGCACCTACGAAGGGAAATGGACTGCACCGTCCAGGTTGCCGGCTCGGACCAGTATGGGAACATCGTTGCCGGCATCGACCTGATTCGACGTGACATGATCGACTCCCCGGAGGACACCCCCAGGGGGCATGGAATCACGGCACCCTTGTTGACCAAGTCCGATGGAACGAAGTTCGGGAAGACCGAATCCGGGGCAATCTGGCTGACCGCGGATCGAACCAGCCCCTACGCTTTCCACCAGTTCTGGCTGAATGCAGCTGACGAGGATATTGCGACCTATCTCCGCTGGTTCACCTTCCTCGACCAGGACGCCATCGAGGATATCGAGCGTCGCCATGCGGAGACGCCACAGGATCGACTGGCCCAGAGAACCATTGCTTCGGAAATGACGCGACTGATGCATGGCCAGGACGAACTCGACCGGGCTGAAGCGGCTGCCGAAGCCCTGTTCAGTGGGGATGTCGCCGGGCTCGACGAGGGTCTGCTCGACGATGTCTTCAGGGACGTGTCACACTCGGACCATGCTCGTTCCACCCTCGAGGGCGAGGGCGTCCTGCTTGCAGACCTGTTGCCTGAAACGACACTGGCTGCGTCCAAGCGGGAAGCTCGGGAGTTCCTTGGAAACGGCTCCGTCTCGATCAATGGAGCCAAACTGGCTGCAGACTCGGCCCTTGAGCATCGCCTGGGCATGGATGACCTGCTGCATGGCAAGACCATCCTGCTTCGTCGCGGCAAGAAGACCTGGCACGCAACTCGCTGGACTTGACTGCAGGTTCCCGGGTCAGGGCGCGTCCGGCGTGGTGGGAGGCGGTGCTGCCGCCTCGACGGAAATCGGGATCGAAGGATGTGCTTCACCATCGACCGAGGCCGTCACTTCCTGGCCGGTTCCATCGGGAAACAATGCCATGAAGTAGGCAACCGGTTTCGATTCAAGCCCCTGTTCAAGTTCGAGGTTCGAGAGTGGAAGAACGGCGACGACCCGGGCAGCCGGTGGTTCGCCATCCGGTCCAGGCTCAAGTTGGGCAGCCAGTTCCGTACTTGTCTCGACCTGTACGTTTCGAAGTACGGGTTCAGGGAGCGTGATCTTGAATGCATCAGCCGTGGCGGCGTTGACAAGCAACTGGACGTAGACCTTGTCAAGATCCACGCTGCTGTACCGGGAAACGAGGCGGAAGGAGACACGTGCATCGGCAGGAATGATGCTGACGTCCTGGAAGGACGCGTATTCCTCCGGAAGCTTGATCGTTGCATCGACCGTCTTTGCGTCTCCAGGCTCCAGGTGCTGCATGTCCTTCGGGTCCACGACCGCTTCAAGTGTCAGGTTCTCCGGCAGCCTGGCCGCATCGCGGCGAGGAAGGATGACCCTTGCCTCCTTCTGGGACACGACTGGGTCCTGGACGAGGGAACCTTCCGGGAGGCGTGGGCGAACGGGTGCGGTGATCTCGGCAAGTTCGGTGATCTTGATCGTCCTCGTCGGTGACTGGACGGAGAGAATCTTCACGCCGGTCTTGCTGACCGCGGGAAGTTCATTGAGCCGCTTGGCAAGATCGTCGATCGAGACGAAGCCTTCCTTTGCCTCCAGGCCGATTGTCAAGGTCTCGTTTTCGACGATTTCCCGCAGGCTCGCGACGGAACGGTTCGAACCTCCGACCGCGAGGGTGACTTCGACTCGATCGGGTTCGACGGCGAAGCGATCCGGATCAGCAACTGCAAAGGCGACTCCTGCAGAGCGAAGCGTGGATTCCTGCCTGGTCAGGTCTTCTGCCAGCAGCCAGATGAGCAGCGTGACGATCGTAACCAGGATGAGTGTCGGAAAGTCCAGGCGTTTCATGCGGTCGTTTCCGTGCTTGTTTCAAGATCAGTATCGGTTGCATCCGTAGCAGAAGATGGCACCGTGGTCAGTGCATCTGCAGTTGTTCCCGGCGTCGTGCTGAGAAGTTCCTGCAGTCGTTCCCGGAACTGTTCTGGACCGATCTTCATTTCAATCTTGCCATCGACGGCGATGCCCACGCTGCCCGTCTCCTCGGAGACGATGACGACGACACTGTCGCTTTCCGTTGCGATTCCAAGGGCAGCCCTGTGCCTTGAACCATAATTGGCAGGCATCGAACCTTCCTCCGCCAGTGGAAACTGGACGCTTGCTGCAAGGATCCGGTTTCCACGAATGACGACACCCAGGTCGTGCAGCGGACTGCTTGGCCAGAAGATCGATTGCAGCAATCGTCCACTGACAGCGGCATCGATGTGCTGTCCTCCGTCGAGGAGACCTCCCAGCTGGACATTGCGTTCAACGGCGATGATTGCTCCGAACTGGTTCCGTGACAGGAAGTCGACGGCCTCGGCGATGGCGTCCACCGTTGCTTCCTGTTCACCCTGGCTGGCACGGAGAATCTTCGTCTGGCCGATGCGGATCGCCGCCTGGCGGAGTTCCGGCTGGAAGATGACGATCAGGAGGACCGCGAGCAGTCCGACGAAGTAGTTGAGGATCAGCCTGAGCCGCTCAAAGGAGTCGGTATTCACCAGGACGAGCCAGCCGATCATCAAGATGACTCCGAGTATCCCGAGGCCTCGAATGACACCAGCTCCCCGCGTCCCCTGCAGGAAACGGAACACGAGGTACACGCCGGCCCAGATCACGGCCAATTCAAGGAGGATCTCCCAGAAAGCGGTCTGAAATGGGTCTGGAATCATGAGTACCTGGTGCTCCAACGGCTCCTGATGAACAGTATAGGCTTGGTGCTGCGCCAGTATCGGCCGGTGGATTGTTCAAGCGTTGGGTATCATTGCCGGCATGTCCCAATTCGGTTCCAAGTACCACATTGCCCGCTCCACGGGCGAATGTGCAGCCTCCGGGAAGCCCATCGAGCCCGGTTCGACCTGTATTGCCGTGCTCTGTGACAACGAGGAGGGGGGGTTCCAGAGGCTCGATTATTCAGTGGAACGCTGGGAGGCAGGGGAGCGGCCCGAGCATCTCTTCAGTTTCTGGCGGACAAGGATGCCTCAGCAGGGGGAACGCCGGAAGGTCTTCGTTGATGACCAGGTCCTCATGGACATCTTCGAGCGATTGGCTGAAGACGAGCGACCCCAGCGGCAGGCCTTTCGGTATGTCCTTGGGCTGATTCTCATCAGGAAGAGATTGATGCGGTATGCCGGGCGACGAAACGAGGTCGTCGAATCAGGTGAGGAAGGCGACTCCGAGCGAGAAGTCTGGGAGCTTCGCCTGAAAGGTTCAGAACCGAGTGATCCCATGATTGACCTCGTGAATCCCGGCCTGGGCGATGATGACATCATCGAACTCAGTGAACAACTCGGTGACGTACTGCAAGGGGATCTCTAGTCACCATTCCTGTATCCAGCATGAACCTCCGTTTCTTCACAATTCCAATCGTGCTCATGTGTGTTCTTTCGTGTGCCCCTGATACTGCACGGACGAACGAGGAACCAACCGGCGAATCTCCCGAATGGTCATCGGTCGAGGAAGCGTGGAACAGGCGAGCTGATTCGATCGACGTGCTCCATGGTTGGGGTATTGCAGAACTCAGGTGGCACGATGAGGATGGAACGTCCCACATGGAGCAGGGTGAGCTCGACCTCTGGTACGAGGCGCCCGATCGACTGGCGATCCGAATTTCCAAGTTCGGCGAGACATACCTCGTCTATGGATCCAATGGCATTCACGACTGGCTCTACACAAATCAGGAAGAAGAGTTGTTGAAGTGGCCTTCAGACCAAGAGGTCGATTTCATTCTCACTGACATGGACACCCTCCTGGTCTCACTGGGCCTCCGCCGGTTGCCTGCAGGCAGTGGGCAGGTGACTGGCACCTGGAGCAGGAGTTACAGCGCCTGGGAGTTCGACGTTGAGGGCATCTCCGGGTCTCCCATGAAGTGGTGGATTGCCGAAGGCGACGAGTATCCATCTCGAATGGGGATTACTCGTGCCGGGCATGATGTGATGATGTGGGAAGATCAATCCCGTGCCAAGATGGTTCGACTTCCTGGAATACCTGTATTGGCCTGTCCGAACCTGCCTGGTTCGATCACCCTCCTGAGCAGGAATGGGGAAACTGAAGTCAGTCGGACACTGGTCGTCTTCGAGGGGTTCACCGTCGATGTCGAGGATCAGCCGATGGATCGTGTCTTCGACGTGGATGTCATGGAGGCTGGTCTCAAGCCCCGTTCGGTCCGCATGCTCGGGAACGAACCTGTTCAACAGCCCGAGGAATCCAAGCAGTGACGTTCTTCCTGGCCGTGAGCCTCTGCCTGCTCCAGGCTGCCGGCATGGCCACGGAGCCGTCCATGG
>JAYZBD010000029.1:0-19469 GCA_036339395.1 Planctomycetota bacterium
GTCATCCGCGAGAACCTGCTTCGCAGCGTCGAACGGTACCAGCAGGCACAGGAACAGTTGATGGATGTGCTTCGTGGGCCTGTCGAGGACAGCGGGTCGAAGTGAATGGACCCCACCTGGTAACGGACCCGACCGATCCCAGGTTGGATGTATTCCGTGATGTCCGTGATCGTGACCTGCGAGGTCGTGAAGGCCTGTTCATGGCCGAGTCCGAACTGGTTCTCCGTCGATTGCTGACCACCCCCGAACGTCTGCACTCGCTTCTTCTTTCCCCATCGAAGTTCGATCGATTGGAGGACGAACTGAGCTCATTGCCGGATGCAGTTCCGGTCTACACCGCCGAGATCGAGATCATGGGATCCATCTCGGGATTCCATATCCACCGGGGAGTCCTTGCAGCCGGGATTCGTCCCGACGAGTCCCTGCTGCTGCCATCCAGCGCGCTTGGCCACCTGAAGGGGAGCGGTCGGTGCACGCTGCTGGTTGTCGAGGGTGTGACGAACGTGGACAACATCGGTGCCTTCTTCAGGAATGCAGCCGCATTCGGGGCTGACGGCCTGCTCTTCGATGCAACGTGCGTCGATCCCCTCTACCGGAAGGCGGTCCGGGTTTCCATGGGCCATGTTCTTGCACTGCCCTGGGCGATCGCAGCTCCGGGAACCTGGCTCGATACGTTGCAGGAACTCCGGGACACGTGGGAACTTCACCTCATCGGCGCAGAAACGGAACGCGGTGCCAGGCCAGCCTGGGAGATCGACTGGCCGGAACGCTGCGCCATCATCGTCGGTTCTGAAGGTTCCGGCCTGCCAGGTGAAACCATCGAGGCCTGCGACGAATTGGTGGAGATTCCGATGGATGGAAGCGTGCCGTCACTGAACGTGGGGCTGGCATCGGGCATCTGTCTCTATGAACGGTCGAGACAGGCAGTCTGCAAGGAAGCCTAGGCGGTTCGTTGAGCCCCACTGATCATCGGCTTCGTGAGAATCAGCGGGGCGCCCCCGACGACTTCGCCGGTTTCGCCGTCGATCCGTTCTATGTTCGCACCGAGGTTGTTCAACTGCTCCTCGATCCGGACGTAGCCACGGTCGACGTGGTAGATCCGGCTGACCTCCGTCTCACCCCTGGCGGCGAGCCCGGCAAGAATGAGGCTCGCAGAACCGCGGAGATCACTGGCCATGACCGGGGCGCCGATGAGCTCATCAACACCCTGGACGACGACCGTCGGGCCTTGTCGTACCAGCTTGGCTCCCATCCGGTTGAGTTCCGGGACATGCATGAAGCGGTCCGGATAGATCTTCTCGGTGACGATGGAATTGCCATCGGCGAGGCAGAGAAGGGACATCAGCTGGGCCTGCAGGTCGGTGGGGAAGCCCGGGTAGGGCTGTGTCGTGAAGAGCACGGGCTTGAACGTCCCCTCGGCAGCCACCCTGACGGTACACCGGTTGGAAAGCTCGTTGGGCGGATCGACGGGTTCAACCACGATGCCGATTTCATGCATCAAGTGTGTCAATGCAAGCAGGTGATCCCAGGGGTAGTTCTCGAACGTGACATCTCCGCCCGAGATCGCGATTGCGATGGCCAGCGTTCCAGCGACGATGCGGTCGGGGAGGACCTCGTGTTCGGCGCTGTGCAGTTCATCAACACCTTCAATGGTGATCCGAGGTGTTCCGGCACCGCTGATGTGTGCGCCCATCGCATTCAGAAGAACCGCGAGATCGGCGATCTCGGGTTCACATGCAGCAGACTCGATCACCGTGCACCCACGTGCCAGCACGGCTGCAGACATGATGTTCGCTGTACCGAGTACGGTGGAACCGAATGGACCTCCAAGGAAGATCGTTGTTCCAGTCAACTTCTTGGCACGTGCAACGATGTCGCCACCTTCAAGCGTGATCTGTGCTCCCAGTGCCTCCAGTCCTCTCAGGTGCAGGTCGACCGGTCGGTCACCGATGGCGCAGCCCCCGGGCATGGAGACTCGTGCTTCACCTCGACGTGCAAGCATCGGGCCCAGGGTGCAGATGCTGGCACGCATCGTCTTGACGATCTCGTAGCGGGCATGCAATTTCGTGGCATCGGTGACGTGGAATGTCCAGTCCCGTCCCTGAGTCTGGACGTCGACGCCCAGTTCCCTCAGGAGCCTCGACATGTTCCTCACGTCCATCAGCGGTGGGATTCCCCGCAGGTGGACCGGCTCATCGCAGAGAAGCGAGGCAGCCATGAGTGGGAGAGCAGCGTTTTTGGATCCGTCGACACAGCAGCGTCCGCTGAGTCGGGTTCCACCCTGGATTCGAAATGCGTCCATGTTCGGCCTTCATCCTTGACCTTGGGGTGGATCCCGGGAGCCTCCGATGCTCCTCGTGACTGGATCCTACCACACCTTTGAAGGCGCAGAAAAGAACCCCTCCTATACTGTCGCCGTGAACGACCCTCTCGCTCCAGAACTTGGTGAAGTCCAGATGCATGCAGTGAAGCCCAAGGCACCTGTGGTGGGCCGTGTCGTCTCCACGGAATCCTGCATGCAGGGCAAATCTGCGAGCTTTGTCCGCCACGTGTCCATCGACGTCTCGGGGACTCCGTTGGCCGGCTCCTTTCGAGTGGGGCAGGCATTCGGGGTCATCGCCCCGGGTGAGGATGACCGTGGAAAGCCCCATGCCGTACGCCTCTACTCCCTGGCCTGCCCGACCCAGGGCGAAGATGGGAGTGGCAATGTCATTTCCACGACCGTGAAACGTGTCATCGACGAGTACAGTGCCGAGAAGGAGACCGATGACCAGGAAGCCCATCACCTGTTCCTCGGTGTCTGCAGCAACTACCTCTGTGATATCAACGTCGGGGATGAGGTGCTCGTGACGGGCCCTGCGGGCAAGAGATTTCTCCTGCCAGAGGATCCATCGAAGCATGATTACCTGTTCATTGCTACAGGAACAGGAATCGCACCTTACCGGGGCATGATCATGGAACTGCTTGAAGGTTCCGATGGACCGGTTGACTGTGAAATCCATCTTGTCATGGGAACCCCCTACACCACGGACCTGCTCTACGACGACTACTTCGCCTCGATGGCCGAGGAGCACGAGGGTTTCCATTACCACCGGGTCATCAGTCGATCCGATGTCCGACGTGAATACGTCGATCGATACATCGACGGTGAGATGGATTCGACGTTCCGATCATTCTTCTCGAATCCACGGACACTCATGTATCTCTGCGGTCTCGAGGGGATGGAGTCGGGCATGTACCGCATGCTCGCTCGCCACGGACTTGCAGAGGGATTCGTCAACGTCAAGGAACCCTTGACCCTTGAAGAGCACGAGACATGGGATGCCAAGTCGATGAAGCGGAATGTCAAGTCCGGTTCTCGAAGTCTCGTGGAAGTCTATTGAGTTTCGTCGGGCTGATCGCCACCATCATCCGTTGGTGGGGAGGCGTATCCCTGGCGTTTCAGCAATGACCAGGCCAGCCAGCCTATTGCCAGCATGCCAGCAGTCGCGATGAGCATCTTGAACATTGGGAGATGTTCCCATCGATTCGAGGAGGGTCAGTGACGTCGGCGACGTGTCCTGAGTCCGGCGAGACCGAGCACGGCGAGGACGCCTGGTGCAGGTACGACGACCTCGATGAGTGCCTGTGCGAATCGATTCTGATCCTTCCAGTCATTCCATCCGTAGACGGTCGATCCATCGACATCCACGCCCCAGTTCATGACCGCGACATTCTCGTCTTCCCAATTTCCGTTTGGTTCTCCAGGAGCCCAGTCGGTCCAGTCGAAGACTTCCCCACTGTCCCAGGACCAGTTTCCGTCCAGGTCGAGATCATTCAGGCCGATCCACATCGTGTTCAGAGAATGGGACTGGATCCAGTCGGTCTCGGCCTGGCTGGTCACGGATGCCAGGTAGCTTTGTGCGCCCAGGTCGATGCCCAGTTGTTCCGCAGCCTGTCGAGCATCGTAGTACTCGAGTTCCAGGTCCGTGACGTAGTAGTCATGCCCGCCGTAGGACCCGATGTAGTCATACGCGATGTCCGCTTGGGCAATTCCTCCGAGTCCCAGTGCTGCGAGCATGCAGGGAATCAGGGTGTGCAGATTGATTCGGCTTCTGTTCATGATCGAGTCCCTCTTGACTTCTCAGTAACTGCTGATGTTTCCGTGTCTCCAGGGCAGCCTCTCATCGCGTGGGCTGCCGGGAAGAGTGGTTTCAATTCCATGCTTCCAGCACGGCAAGTAGATCGAGTACATCGACGAGCTCGTTTCGATCGGAATCCCCGTTGCAGGGAGCGGGTGTATCCGGGCACTCACCCCAGTCCCGCAGCACGACGAGCAGGTCGAAGATGTTGACCACGCCATCGAAGTTCAGGTCTCCGCCCTGTGCAGCTCGGTCCAGGTCGTAGTAGTACGCCGCACCCGCCTCGCTGTCCTGCCAGGGAGCCCCAAGAAGCACGTTGCTTCCCGAGAGAGCGGCCTTGTAGCCGACCCGTGCACCATTCTCGCCGTCCGTCGTGACGAGCTTGACGACTTCCACCCAGCCATCCTCAGTCGTTTCTTCGTAGAGGTAGCCATGTCCAGGACTGTCTGGATATCCATAACACCCGACGGCGGCACGTGAACCATCGATCGAGACCGATGAGCCGAACTTCTGCCAGGCCTCGTCCCCGGAGGGAACCAATTGTTCCTGTTCGATCCAGGAATCATCGCTGCGGTCAAGCCTGTACACGTAGGCGGCTCCGGCGTTGGGAGCGGCGGCGTCGTTGTAGATTGCACCCATGACGGCAAGGTCACCATCTTCATTGATATCGACGGCATACCCGAAGTAGTCGAAGGCAGCTGTGTCACTGCCGACAAGTCGTTGCTCCTCTTCCCAGTCGTTGTCACTTCTATCTAAGTAGAAGATGTACGCACTGCCGGCGGAGAGGCCATCGATGTTGTCCCGTGGCGAGCCGACGATGATCCGCTCATCTCCAATCGCGACGCTTGTACCGAACTTCACCGTGGGAGAAGAGGGTACGAGTCGTTGCACCAGTTCCCAGTCGCAGCACCCGTCGTATTCGAATACCCAGGCAGTTCCCGAGGAAGGGCCTTCAATATCGGAGAGGTAGGCCCCGACGACGGCTGTTGTTTCGGAGATCGCGACCGAGCAACCGAAGAAGTCGCTCCATTGTCCGCCGGGGGCGACGAGTTGTGCTTCTTCAACCCAGTTTCCGTTGTTGTTGCGGCGGTAGATGTATGCGGCGCCTTCACGGGTGGTGATGGGGTGGAGGGGTGCGCCTGCGATCAGCAGGTTTCCACGTACATCCACCGAGTAGCCGAAGTTCTCGTAGATTCCTGCATTCGAGGCCGTGAGTAGATGCTCGTTGCCTGCTGCATCGATGACGGTGACCGAACCCGCGTCACCACCTCCATCGGTGGTGTTGTCCTTGGGTGAGCCGATTGCCATCAGGTCTCCATCCATCGCGATGGACCAGCCGGCACTGTCATTCGACACACCACCGGATGGGACGACCTTCTCGGTCTCCGTAATGGAATCAACTGCAAGGGCAGTGCCGATGGATGCCATGCATGTCAACGACAGTGTGATCGCAGTGAACGTATTCATGATCTTGCCTTCCCTGGTATTCGGCCCTTGTCGATCCGTGTGCCCCGGTTCTCAAGCCGTGGTATTCTGGCTCGAACCGGGGAAGGTGCAAATGGAAACAACCCGTTGTGGACAACTTGGGTCCGAGAACATCGATTCCAGGCCATCCAGACCGCATGACCCTCCTGACCATGATTGGTGGAACCCTCCTGGCGAACCTGGTCTCAGCGTTTTCGTGCGTAGATCAGAAGGGTCGAGGCAAGTGGTGGGGGCATCAGCCTGTGAGCAAGGACACCGAGCCTGTAGGCCAGGCTTGAAAATCGCAGGTAGGCGGGTTCTGCTTCATGCCGTAGGACGGTTACTTCGAACCCAGCCTTCCTCATGTACCGAATGACCGCCCGCTTCGTATTGCATCGGTAGAAGGTGGGGAACACGTCATCGCTCCTGCGGCTGTCCTGGACCTTCGAGGTGATGCCGGCATGGAATCGATTGGGGATCACCGAGGCGAACAGGGAAACGTAACTGTACCTGTTGGGTGTCTGAAGACAGACGTACGCGCCGGGTTTCAGGACCCTGTGACATTCCGAGAAGAAGGAGCCCGGGTTCTCGACATGCTCAAGCACGTAGTTGCTTACAGCCAGGTCAATGGAATCACTCTCGATGGGCCAGGCGCGAGGATCCTCGATCAGGTGGAATGCATCGAGGCTCGGGTTCGACCTTCCTTCTTCATCAACATCGATTCCGGTGACCTGCCGGGCCCGCTCCTTGAAGTTCCTCAGGGAGTTTCGCCATGGTGACGACTCATCATCGAAGCAGGCACCACGGCCACACCCGATGTCGAGTACATGGGCATCGGGAGCCAGGAGTGCATTTACCCGTGCGAAGAAGGCGACGGTTCCATCACAACGCGTATAGCCCCCGTACCCAATCTCCGGGTAGGCGCGAAGCATGGTTGAGTTCTTCACAGACATCGTGGTATCGAAGTATACCTGATGGATCAGTCACAACGACGCATGGAGCATGCCGGACTCAGCCGAGTTTCCTGCGTTCTCGAACGCAGAGGTGCAGTCCCGCGGCAAGGATCATGGCGATCCCGATCAGGAGGAACATTGTTCGGAAGTCCGATGCATCCGGTCCTTCAACATGCCCACGAGCCGCGGCAATCGCATCGACAACGAGTCCGAAGACCCACACGAAGATCCCCGCAAGCAGCATGCCGATGAAGTTGACGAATGCGATTGCCGATCCACTGGTCTCCTTGGGGCCGGCGCTGGCGGCAAGTGGGTATCCAAGGATGTAGGTGCTCGTACACAGGCCCCAGCCCAACAGCAGGATGGCCGTGGAAGTAGTCGTGAGCCCGGCCGTGGTGATGATCAGCACGGTCAGCACGCTGGTCGATGCGGCGCCGGCCACGAGCAGTGGCTTGCGGCGTCCCATCCGGTCGGAGAGCCAGCCAACGAGGGGTGAGCCGAGGGCAACTCCAAGATAGAACCAGGCGAAGAGGTGGCTGCCTTCCAGTTCTGGAATGGAAAGCAGTTCTCCGAGGGATCGTGGCCCCCAGTTGGCTGCAAGTGGAAGTGGCAGGTACACGAAGGCGCACCCCAGGCTGATCATCCAGATGGCAGGCTTTCTCATCACCTTGCCGAGTCCTCCGATTGCTTCACGGATGGAGCATCTCTTGTTGATGTCTTTCACGTCCAAGTACCAGGCGGGCCGCTGGGGCACGATGCACCAGATTCCTGCAGCGATCACCAGTCCGACACCGGCAAGAACAAGCATGTCCGGTCGCCACTGTGGTGGTTGGCCGAAGATGTCGGCCAGGAACCATTCCGTGAAGATGCCGATGCCGAACCCCATGCCCGCGGTGAGTCCGGTCAGGAAAGCGACCTTCTCTTCATTGAACCAGACGATGGCGACGTAGATGGCCCCGATGAATGCGAATGAAGATCCGAATCCGACGATGAACCGGCTGGCGGCAAGTTCGGAGGGTGTCTCCGCCATGGAGAAGAAGACCAGCCCGATCGAGCAGAAGACAGCGGCAAGGGTCAGGAGCAGTCTTGCCCCGTACCGATCCAGGAGTACACCCACGACCAGTTGCATGGGAGCATAGGCGTAGTAGTACATCCCAAGAGCACCACCCATGCCTCCTTCATCGAGGTGGAACTGCTTCTCGAGATCCTTCTCGATGACTCCCGGTGCGACACGAAGGAGGTATTCATAGAGAAAGAAGATCGCTGGAACAAACCAGACGAGCCAGGTCATCGGGTGGCCCGGCGCACCGTGATCATTGACACGTGCCAATCCAAGTGGACGCCCCATGGTTCAGTGCTCCACAACGACCTCGACGAATCGCTTCAGCAACCCATCCGTTTCATTGGTGTCCCGGCATCGTTCTTCGACGAATTGCTCATAGTCCATGCCCGTGATCTTCCGAATGTACTTCGGGTAGTACCGAAGGCGATCCAGCAACTGGGACAGGTTCAACTCGGGATGAAATTGCGTGCAGTAGATGGGTTTCCCCGGGATCATCCATCCCTGGTTTCTGGTTCGTTCCGAGGAGGCCAGGCAGATGGCACCCTCGGGCAGTTTCGTGACCAGGTCTTCATGTCCCATCTGGGCGGGAAAGCTGTCTCCAAGGAACGAGAAGACCGGGTCGGCCTGTCCTGCATCCGTCAGGGAGAGGGTGTAGGTTCCTACCTCGGCCGAGTCGGGGTCGGTTCGGACTTCGCCACCAAGCGCCCTGGCCATCGCCTGGCATCCCCAGCAGGATGCGAAGGTCGGTATGTCGTTTTCGAAGAGCATCTGCATGGCCGTCATTGCCGGTTCCAGCCAATCGCCACCCTTGACGACCGAATAGTCGCCACTGCCACCGAGCAGCACGGCATCACAGTTCCGAAGTTCCTCAGTCGAGGGACATCCCCCGAGCAGGTCCCAGGTACGAATCCGTTCAACGGGACAGTCCAGGTGCGACGCGAAGCAACGCACCTCGTGAGGAGCCATTGGATCATCCTGGTTGCGTACCTGCATCAACAGGTACTCGTGGTCAGTCGACATGATCGGGATGATAGCAGGGGGCCTGTTGCTTCAATCAGTTCTTCGAAGCAGGATCCGGTTCGAGACGGGGACCCCCTTGTGGTCCGTCCGTTCTCCACTGGGCCATGAGACTTCGACGTCGATCATCTCGCTGCCCGGAGGAATGGAGATGTGTACTTCCGGGGCCATGGTCGACTGGAAGCAGGCGCCACCGGGAATCCATCGGGTGAACTCCTCGTCGCCGGCCCTGATCACCAGTCTTGCTCCTGGAGCGTAGCGGTCAGCTGCACCTTCACGGTCATCAAGGAGACCGATGATGACACCTCGACGATCTGTCTTGATGGTGTTCCGCAGTATTCGCACCGGGCCATTGAGCTCGCCGATGATCACGTCGAGGTCACCGTCCCGGTCCAGGTCGCCCAGGACGAGGTTGCGGTCCCGGTGGGGCGTTGCCAACCAGTGCTCCGTTGAGCGTGTGGATGTGAATCGACTGCCGTCATGCTCCATGAAGACCGGGGGCTGGAGGTACTCGGAATCCATCGAGTCGAGCGTCGCCTGCGGGTAGACATGTCCATTGACAATGAGCAGGTCTTCGTCTCCATCGTGATCAAGATCCGCACATGCCGTTCCCCATCCAAGCATCGATCGGCTTCGAAGCCCGAGGCCGGTTGCCATCGTCCGGTCATCCCACAGGCCATCAGGCGCAGCAAGATGGAGCGTGTTGGTATCGCTTGAGAAGTTGGTCGTGAAGACATCAGGGCGAGCATCACCATTGATGTCGCCGACGGCGATTCCCATGGTTGCCTGGTCGTGCCCGTCCATGTTCGAAGCGATTCCATGTGACTGGCCCGATTCGGAAAGGCGAATTCCGTCGGTACCGGGTTCCTGGAGCAGGAGGTGGTTGGGCATCGAGTCATTTCCGACCAGAACATCGAGGTGCCCATCTCCATTCATGTCGAGGATGGCCAGGTTCAGACCATAGGCAGGTTCGACTTCGGCGAGACCACTTGATGCCGTTGCATCACGGAAGCGGCCGTTCCCGATGTTCTCGAAGAGCACATCGCCTGTTGCGGGCAGTCCATGCGGCCCCCCCATGACATCATGCCCCTTGTAGAGGCTTCGTTCCGGGGGCTGCTCATGGTCGAACTCGAGGTAGTTGACTACGAAGAGGTCCAGGTCGCCATCGGCGTCGAGGTCTCCGAAGGCGGCACTGGTCGACCAGCCGGTTGTTCCGACGCCGGCCTCCTCGGTTGCATCTTCGAATGTTCCATCGCCACGGTTTCTCAGGAGGATGTTGGGGCCGTAGCAGGTGACGTAGAGATCGACATGGCCATCCCCGTCATGGTCTCCAGCTGCTGCACCCATCGCCCATCGGGAAATGCGGATACCACTGCCTGTCGTGACGTCCTTGAAGAGAATCCCGTTTTCGTCGGAGATGTTCTCGAAGAGTCTTGAGCCAGGTCCGTGTTCCGGATCATCAAGAGTCGCACCATTGGCGACGAACAGGTCCAGGTCACCATCCGAGTCGTAATCAAGCAGGGCCAATCCGCCGCCATTGACTTCGAGTATCTCGCGGGAAGGGAGTGTTCCGCTGGTGCTGCTCAGTGCAATGCCACTGGAGTCGGTGATGTCCTGCATCAGGTCAGCCGAGGACATGGCTGTTGACATCGAGGCCAGGAGCATGATCGCGTGTGAGAAGATCATTCGGGGAATCCTGCCCTTGGTGTGTTTCGACGCAGTGCTGCTGCGTGTTGTTGCTCGGCGTCAACTGCAGCTGATTCATCTCCCATCCGCCTGCAGCACCGGGCAAGGCGGTGCCATGCCTCGACCCGATCCGGGTCGACCTTCACGGCTTCCTCCAGGTGCAGCCGGGCTGCGTTGCGGTTTCCCTGGAGTTCATCCAGTTCAGCAAGGCGGACCAGTGCCTTCGAGACACCGTCGATTCGATCAGGTTGATCCAACTGGAGTCGGCGTGCATCATTGAAGCGTGCTTCAGCCTCCTCGAGATCACCGGCGTCAAGCGCAAGGAGTCCAAGGCCGTAGTAGGAATCGCCTTCTCCAGGCGTCATCTCGATGTGGCGACCGAACGCCTTGATCGAAGTATCGACATCCCCCAGGTAGTAACTGCTCCACCCGAGAAAATGGGCGGAGGGCGGGTACACAGGGGTTGCATTCAACGATCGCCTGAACCACTCCGCGCTGCGCGCATACCTGCGCTGCGAGTGGTAGGCCAGGCCGAAGAGAAAGAGGGCGCGGGCATCTTCACCATGCGTATCCATCCACCCTCGAAGCCGAATGCGTGCAGGGCCGAAGTCACCTTCCTCGATGAGGCGATAGGCAACAGCCAGGTCCCCATCGATGGCAGGGATCTCGATTCCCGCATCCTGGGTTTCGTTTCCACTGGCTTCCTCCGGAGCGGGCCCCTGGCATCCCTGGAGGAGCAGCAGGAGGAACATGCTTGTAATGGCTGGTTTCATGGGTTGAAATGCTGCTCTACGGGGTCGAGTCATGACTTTCGCTACTCTTATCAGGGGTCTCCATTGGACTCCAGATGGATGGACTATAGACTCGAAACAGGGTACTTGAGGTTCTATTCCCTTCTTGTACCCCCTTGAGGAGAGGCTCAAAGAGTGCATTCATACAGCGCCATCCGCCGGGGGGGCGTCTTGGGACTGTCCGTCGTTCTTGCGATGGTTGCAGCCGCGATTGCAGTTGGTGGCCGTGGCGGTGGGCCACTGGAGCCGCAGCCTCGAAGTGGCGACCCCTTGCAGGAACTCGATGCCGACTCGTTGGCCCGTTTCGAACTTGGCCGGGTCGAGTTTGAGCGGAACATCACCGTCGAGGAAGGGCTTGGGCCGACGTTCAACCAGACCAGTTGCGCATCCTGTCACAACAATCCAGTCGGGGGTCATGGTACGCAGACCGTGACTCGTTTCGGCCGTCTCGACAAGAAGGGCGGATTCGATCCACTGGCATCACTTGGTGGTTCCCTGTTGCAGGCGAATGCAAACTCGGATCCCTGCCTCGAGTCGATTCCCCCGGAGGCGAACATCACCTCGCTGCGCGTGACGCTCGGCTCGCTGGGCTTCGGCCTGATCGAGGCGATCGAAGACGCTGATCTCCTGGCGGTTCGTGACGCGCAGGACCCCTCCATTCGCGGGATCGCTCGCACGGTCCAGCCGCTCGAATCTCCGGGAGTCGATCGAATCGGCCGGTTCGGGTGGAAGGCGCAGGTGGCGACTGTCCTGACCTTCTCTGCGGATGCGTCGATGAACGAGATGGGCCTCACGAACCGACTGGTGGAGTTTGAAAACGCGCCGAATGGAAACGATGAACTCCTTGAGCAATGTGACATGGTTCCTGATCCAGAGGACGTGCCTGATGCCGGGGGAGTCGAGTTCATTGATCGGGTCACGGACTTCCAGCGGTTCATGGCGGCGCCACCCCAGACGCCTCGAAGTGGAATGATCGGTGAAGGACTTCTCGCGAGCATCGGATGCACAGCCTGCCACGTGGCCCAGTTCACGACTTCTTCGGATGCGCAGCTCGAGCCTGTCCTCCAGGGACAGGTCATCCATCCCTACTCGGACTTCCTCCTTCATGACATGGGCATCGCATCGGATGGAATCGGGGACGGACCCATCCTTGGCCGTTTCATCCGGACACCCGTGCTCTGGGGTATCAAGGGTCGCAACCCGATGTGGCATGATGGTCGATTTGCCGACGGCACCTTCCAGGGGAGACTGGTTGCCGCCATTGCCGAACATGATGTGTTTGGAAGCCAGGGAGCGGTATCTGCACAGGCCTACGCTGCACTTCAGCCATCCGAGCAGGATGCGATCCTTCGCTTCCTCGCCTCGCTTGGCCAGGCCGAATTCGATGCAACCGGCGATGACCATGTCGGCATGGACGACTTCCTTGGAACAGGCGAGCATCCATGGGGATTCCAGGAGTGCTGGGGATCCGTCGGTATTCTTCCCGACGATGCCTGCGCGGTGCACGACATCGACCAGGACGGCAGCATCGGCATGGGTGATTACGAGAGCCTGCTCCTTGCCTGGGACGAGCAACTCGACGATTGCGACGGGGACGGGCAACTTGATCTCCTGGAGTTGCTCCAGGGCACCCAGGTCGACGAGGATGCTGATGGAGTGCCCGACGACTGCCAGACCTGCCCGTCTGACATCAATGGCGACAACCAGGTCGCCGTCGAGGATCTGCTTGCGGTCATTGCGGACTGGGGTCCGTGTGTGGGGTGTGATGGGGACGTAAACAACGATACGATGGTCGATGTCATCGACCTGCTTGCGGTCATCGCGGCGTGGGGGCCGTGCGAATCCGGTCCATGAAGTCATTCCGAGGAGTCAACACGATGCGTCAACATGCCCCGATACTGGTTTCACTCCTGTCATGCACATGCCCCGTCCTGGCAGGTTCCTGGATCCTCTTCTCCGATGAGACCAGTTCACGTCTGGTCTGCGATCCTTCGCTCTGCGCAAGTGACAGCGAGGAGAAGGACTATGCATGGGGTGATGTGGATCGCGATGGCGACATCGAT
This sequence comes from Planctomycetota bacterium, assembly GCA_036339395.1. Lineage (GTDB taxonomy): Bacteria > Planctomycetota > Phycisphaerae > Phycisphaerales > SM1A02 > SP202. The sequence goes on from JAYZBD010000029.1 coordinate 13,159, forward strand.
CTCGTCATCGTCCGGAAGGAACCCTTCACGACGACAGGTCGTGAAGTCAACGTGCTCCTGATGAACGAGGGGGGCGTCCTGGTCGACCGTACGGATCAATATGCAACGGCCACGGATGTGAGTGGAGATTCCGGATTTCTCACACCTACGAATGACAGGGACGTGATCTTCGTCGATGTCAACGGCGATGACTGGCTCGACATGGTGACCTGCACGACGTTGATGGACAACGCTCCGAAGCACGTATCGCACCCGAGGATCTACATGAACCTTGGTGAAGACAACGGTTTCTGGCAGGGCTTCAGGTACGAGGAAGCCCGGATTCCCCAGATGCATTCAACCGCGAGTCCTCGCTTCTGCTCGGTTGCTTCGGGTGACATCGATGATGACGGTGACGAGGATCTCTACTTCGGGGACTACGACAGTGGAACGTCCCAGATCTACGACTACAACAACAAGCTGCTGATCAACAACGGGTCCGGGTACTTCACCGATGAATCAAACAGCCGCATGACGGACGAGATGCTGCTCTCGGCCTTCGGCGCCGCCAGTGTCATTGCCGACATGAACAACGATGGCACCCTCGATGTCGTGAAGCAGACCTCGCTCAACCCCCCACAGCACGTGGCAATCGCCTACAACGGTCAATCTCCGGAAGGGTGGTTTGTCGACTATGACATCATCGACCAGAACGCCCCGTACTTCATCTCCGTAGATGATCTCAACGGCGATGGGAGGCTCGACATCGTGGTGGTCGATGACGGTTCGGATCGCTACTACCTCAACCAGGGCAATGGCAGCGACGGCCTGGCGAATTTCAACTCCTTCACCCTCGAGAACAGCAACGGGTTCGGTGGAAACTCGCTGATCCTCGACCTCAATGACGATGGCCACAACGACATCATCGTGACGGATGTCGACGTAGACATTTCCGGCTGCTCGAGAACGACGCACATCTACCGGAACCGGGGCGATGTGCCGAATGTCACCTTCGACGAGCAGTACGTGGGCATCGACCAGCTCGAAGGCGTGCATGATGCCGCTGTCTTCGACATCAACGGGGATGGTGTGCTGGACATGGTCTTCGGTTACTGCGGTTCGACTCGCATCTACATGCAGGAAGCTCCAACGGGAATCGTCTTCAGCTACCCGGAAGGCCTACCGGGCCAGTTGCCACCGGGATCCCCGGTAGACGTCAAGTTCTCCCTGGCGACGATTGGGGACGTGATCGTCGATGACGGGAGTATCCGCATGGAAGTTGGTATCGATGGGGGGAACCTCTCGGATGTCAAGGTGGTCCAGGTCGACAAGGACACCTGGCAGGGAACACTGCCAGCCGTTGCATGTACGCAGCGTGTTCAATTCCGGGTCGAGGCTGCTTCGACCACGGGCATCGTCTTCAGTGATCCGCCGACGGGAACAAATGATGCCATCGCCTCGCTGGGCATGGACCTTCTCGTGCAGGATGATATCGAGGGTGATGTCAGTGACTGGTCAGTTGAAAACGATCCCTCGCTCGAGACGGGCGCCTGGGAAGCCGTCGATCCACTGGGAACGATCTACGGCAGCGAACTGGCACAACCCGACAATGATGCAACCAACGGCTCCGAAAACGTCAAGTGCTGGATTACCCAGAACGGAACGGAGGGAGGCAGCGTGGGTGAAGCGGACGTGGATGGAGGTCCGACGAATCTCCTGACGCCGACCTATGATTTCGATGGAACGGACGGAACCGTCTCCTATGCCAGATGGTTCTTCGACAGTGTCGGTTCCGATTCGCTCCAGACCTACGTGAGCAATGACAATGGTTTGACCTGGACCTTCGTCCACGATTCCTTCTCGACTGGTCATTCCTGGGAGATCACCCAGTTCGATGTCGGCGAGTATGTCATTCCCACCGACTCGATCCGTGTCGGATTCTCGGTCGCCGATGCAGGCGATCCGTCGATCGTCGAGGCCGGAATTGACAATGTCGAGATCTCGGTCGTCATCTGCGGCTCGCCTTGCGAGGGTGACGCAACCGGGGACGGCGTCGTGGATGTCGAGGATCTCCTTGCGGTTCTCTCGGACTGGGGACAGGCCGAGGGCCTTGGCGATATCAACGGAGATGGGATTGTCGACGTTTCGGACCTGCTGCTCGTGATCGCCAACTGGGGCGATTGCGTCGATGGTTGATCGCCTGGATCAGGAATCGCCTGGATCCGGTTGATCACTCGTGCCGCTGATCGTCTCACGCAGCGCCGGCCATGGATCCTGCACGTGGCAGGCTCGCCCGGTCGTCTCGATGTAATCCTGGTGGAACTCCTCTGCAGGGTAGAACCTCTGTGCAGGCTCGATCTCGGTGACGATCGTCCCGGGAAATGCCTTGCTGTCCTCCAGGCGCTTCACCATCGCCCGGGCTGCTTCAAGTTGTCCCTCGTCCACTGTATAGATGCCGCTGCGGTACTGGGTGCCTCGATCGGGTCCCTGCCGGTTCAACTGCGTCGGGTCGTGCATCATGAAGAAGGCCATCAGCAGTTGCTCGTAGGTGATGACGGAGGGGTCGTAGAGCACCCGCACGGCCTCGGCGTGGCCTGAATCGGTCGTGCAGACGTCCTTGTAGGTCGGGTTTTCAGTATCCCCGTTCATGTATCCACTGGCGGCATCAATGACTCCCGGTCCCTTCTGGTAGTAGTGCTCGATGCCCCAGAAGCAGCCGCCCGCGAAGTAGGCGGTTTCCAATGCAGGCCGGGATGCCATCGGTACATCCTTGCCATCTTCGACGAAGGAAAGCGAGACCGAGTTGAGGCAATGTCGTTCGCCTGTCGGTGGTGGCCCGTCGGGAAAGACGTGTCCAAGGTGTGAACCGCAACGTGCGCACTCGATCTCGGTTCGCACCATCCCCATGCTGGTGTCCGTGATCCTCGCCACGTGATTGGGATCGTATTCTGTGTTGAAACTCGGCCAACCGGTGCCCGATGTGAACTTGTGCTCGCTTGAGAACAGGGGCAGTCCACAGACGGCGCAGGCATAGAACCCATCCTTCTTGTTGTCCAGGAGGGTGCCGCAGAAGGGTCGCTCTGTTCCGGATCGTTGCGTCACCTCGAAGGCCTCTGGGGCGAGTTTCGATGCAAGTTCACTGATCCGTTCATCGCTGAGCCTGGTGATGTCATGTCCACTGCCGGAAAAAGTCAGGCTGGCTGTCATGGCTTGTTCCTCGGTAATCTCTTCTGGTGTCGACTGCGAAGATGTCCCTGGTGACGCAGGCGTCCCAAGCAGCAACGTGAAGGGCACGAGTGCTCCCAGGAGGGCCAGGGGGATGATTGTCGAAGGCTTCATGGTTCTGCTCCCATGATCGGCTCATTCTAGGTCAATCAATACGGGTGAAGCATGTGAAAGTTCAGTATCGCGGCCTCAAATCGCCTTGATGCATGTCCAGCAGGACCCTTCCCTGCGTTCAGGAATCGTCCTTGCCGGTTTCCGGGAGTCGCCCAGGTTGCCTCCGGTTGGCGCCGGGCTGTTTCTTCAATGAGTCACCCAGGTCGGCACGAGCCGCGTCACCAAGCACCAGCAATCGCTCCATGACTTCCGGGTACTTCGTCTTCACATCGGTCGTTTCACCTGGGTCGGTCTCAAGGTCATAGAGTTCCAGGTCGGTTCGAACCGAGTAGTCGTACTTGCCGGGGATGCCGTCCTTGCCCAGTTCGCGGTTCCGCATGCTTCGGTAGCCGTGCGGGAAGTGCAGCTTCCATCGGCCGCTTCGAAGTCCCTCGAGATGATTGTCGTGGTAGTAGAAGTAGTAGACCTCCTGTGGTGAGACTGCACCCGGAGCATCAGTCACCAGCCCGACGGCGCTGCGTCCGTCGATGCGGCGTTCCGGCAGTGGGGCGTCGATGAACTCGGCGACGGTCGGGAGCACGTCGATGGTCATCATCGGTTCACGACAGACCGTGCCTGCGGGGATCCTGCCCGGCCAACGCATGACGCATGGGACCCGGACACCACCCTCGAAGGTCGTACCTTTTCCCTCCCTGTAGGGTCCGGTCTGGCCTCCATGGTTGCCATAACTCAGCCACGGGCCGTTGTCCGAGGCGAAGATGACAAGCGTGTCATCATCCAGGTCCAGTTCCTGGAGGGTCGCGAGTACCTGCCCGACCGACCAGTCGATTTCCCCGATCACATCTGCATACAGCCCGAGGCCGGTCATCCCGTCACGCTCCTGGTTGACGAAGAGCGGGACGTGTGGCATCGGGTGGGCCAGGTAGACGAAGAAGGGTTCGTCACGGTGCTCCTTCATGAACTCCACGGCTCGCTGGGTGAACTCGGTGGTGAAGCGACGCTGGTCCGGCTGCAATTCGATGGTCACGCCATTTTCGATCAGCGGCAGAGGCGGGTATGTGCTCTTGTGTGCGGTCGGATGATTCGGCCACATGTCATTCGAGTAGGGGATGCCGAAGGAATCGTCGAAGCCGTGCTCGGGTGGGAGGAACATCGGGTGGTGGCCCAGATGCCACTTCCCGTAGTGCGCTGTGGCGTAGCCCCGATCCTTGCAGAGTTCGGCCAGGGTGGTTTCATCGGGATGGATTCCATGCTTCGCATGCGGGCCAAGCGCACCGGCGATGCCGACCCTGTTGGGGTAGCAACCCGTCAGCAGAGCTGTCCTGGATGCCGAGCACACCGGTTGTGCCGTGTAGAAGTCGGTGAATCGGCGGCCTTCCTCGGCCATGCGATCGATGTTGGGGGTCTTCACGTGGCGGCCGCCGTTGGCGCCGACATCGAACCATCCCTGGTCGTCGGTGTAGATGATGACGATGTTCGGTGGTCGGACATCACCAGGCTGGCCTGGAGCAATGCCGGCGAGGGCGAGGATGATGGATGACAGGAGCATGACCGGGAGTATACTCCGGCATGCGCCGTCTTCTTCCACTTCTCCTGCTCATCCTGCCTGCAGCATCGCAGGGGCTGGCATCGAATGCGGATGATGCGCCCCCGAACATCCTGTTGATCTACACGGATGATCACTCGGCGGCCGCGGTCGGCTGCTACGGTTCGCGCATCAACACGACGCCGAACATCGATCGAATCGCTCGAGAGGGGATTCGCTTCGACAATGCCTTCTGCACGAACGCGATCTGTGCACCATGCAGAGCGGTTGTTCTCACCGGTGTCCACAGCCATGTCAACGGTCTCATGGACAATGGAGACGTCTTTGACGGTTCCCAGCCTACGTTTCCACAACTGCTCAAGGGAGCCGGCTACCAGACGGCCTTGATCGGCAAGTGGCACTTGAAGACGGATCCAACGGGCTTTGATCACTGGGCGGTACTTCCCGGCCAGGGCGATTACTACAACCCGGATTTCATCACGGCCGAGGGGAAGACCAGGGACGAGGGATACGTGACCGACCTCGTGACGGATCGCTCGATCATCTGGCTTGAAGAGGATTGGGATCGGGATCAGCCGTTTCTCCTGATGACGCAGCACAAGGCGCCGCACCGGAGCTGGATGCCAGGCCCTGATCATCTCGACCTCTACGCCGACGTCGAGATGCCCGAGCCTGAAACGCTCTTCGATGACTACGCCACTCGAGGCTCGTCCGCCCACGAGCAGGAGATGGAGATCGATCGGCACATGTACCTCCACTACGACCTGAAGATTGAACCCACCGACGAGGAACGCGAGGAACTCCAGGGACCAGACCGGTGGATCAGGGGAATGCGTGAACGCCTGACGCCTGCGCAACTGGCCGCCTGGGATGCGGCGTTCCGCCCGAGGAATCAAGCGTTCAGGGAGGCGGACCTCCAGGGGAGGGACCTGGTTCGCTGGAAGTACCAGCGGTACATCAAGAACTACCTTCGTTGCATCGCGTCCGTCGATGACAACATCGGCCGCCTGCTTGACTGGCTGGATGAAGAGGGACTCGCCGAGAACACCATCGTGATCTATACCTCCGACCAGGGTTTCTTCCTGGGAGAACACGGCTGGTATGACAAGCGTTTCATGTACGAACCGTCGTTGAAGGTGCCGATGGTCGTCCGGTGGCCTGGACGTGTCGAGCCTGGGTCCACCGAGGAAGCCCTCGTGCAGAACCTCGATCTTGCGCAGACGTTCCTGGACGTTGCAGGCGTCGAAGCCCCGGCTCGAATGCAGGGCAGGAGCCTGCTTCCGCTCCTTGAAGCGGAAGAGCAGGGTGATTGGCGTGACTCGATCTACTACGAGTACTTCGAGGAAGGGATCCACAACGTCCAGCCTCACCAGGGGGTGCGAACCGACCGCTGGAAACTGATGTTCTTCCCGGGATCAGACGAGTGGGAATTGTATGACCTGGCGAA
>JAYZBD010000030.1:0-22526 GCA_036339395.1 Planctomycetota bacterium
TGCTGCGAGCTGATCGAAGAGCGTCGGCAGGTCGCTTGAACGAGGTCGTCCGGGTCCTTCATGAAATCGGCGTCCCCGCGGCACGCATGGGAACAGAGATACCCGGAGGGCTCCAATGAATCGTCGCAGAGAGGCACGGGCAAGGAGAAGAGCGCAGCGACTGGGCGTGAATCTCACGAGCATGATCGATGTGACGTTCCTCCTCCTGGTCTACTTCATGGTCAGCACGGTGATGGCACGCCAGGAAGACCAGTTGAAGTCTTCGCTCCAGACGCGTGATTCGGATGCGACGGGATCCCAGGTTGATTTCCAGCCCCAGATCATCGAGGTACTCATCCTTGAAGGCATACCGTCCTACAGGCTGGCGGGTCGCGTATTCACCGATGATCGGAGCCTCGAGTCAGTTTTGTCTGAACTGCCCAAGGACATCGGGGTCTTCATTCGGGTCCCTTCAGATGTGTCCGTGGGCTTCGCCCTGGCAGCCGTGCAGTCGGCGAAGAATGCTGGTTTTTCACAGGTGACCTATGTTCCGGAGCAATAGCCGACATCATGTCGTCAAGAGTCTCCTCCTGGTATTGCTGGCATTCGTGCCTGCCTCGCTTGTTTCACGTACGCAGGCAGATGATGTTGCAGCATGGCTTGAGGCACGAGGCTTCAACCGATTGCTTGCCGAGCATTACGAGGAACAGTACGAGGATGCGAAGAGTGATGAGCGGGTCGAGATGGCCACTCGGCTTGCACGGCTCTATGCCCAGTTGCTGATGGACTCGAGGGATCCAGATGAACGAACCTGGGTCGAAGCCAGGGGCATCCAGCTGCTGAAGGGCATCCCGCCCGGTGAAGCGGAAGATCTTCGAGTCGAACTGCTCAACGGCAGGTACATGGTCGCGGAGGACACGGCGGAACGGTACAGGCTGCGGCTCACGGACCCGGGGGATGTCGATCACGCAGTGGAATCCCTCGATTCAATCATCGAGGAACTTCGGCGAATCATCACCCGGACAAGCAAGTCGGTCGAATCATCGACACGGAACATGAATCGAAGTTCCTCTTCCCGGTCGGCGCCTCGACGGGAGCGATTGAACCAGCAGCAGCAGGTGCTTCGTCGAGCCGAGTACCTGCTTGCCTGGTCGCTTGCATACCGAGGATGGTTGAAACATGACGAGAACTCCGTCGAGGAGGCGGAGGGGCTCTTCGGCAAGTTGCTGGACCTCAAGGCGGGAGAAATGGATCCGGATCATGTCTCGCTTGATCGACGGGCCGAGGAGGCGGTGTCCTGGTCGATCCTCGGCATGGCCTTCTGTCGGGGGATGAGCCGTTCAACGACGACGGCCATGCGATGGTTCGATCTCCTGGAGGTGCGGCAGGTCCCCAGTTCGGTCTCCAGTCTCGTCCCCGCATGGAGACTGGCCGTTCTTCTTGACGAGATGGATCACGAGCGTATCGGCCTGCTTCTTGATGACCTCGAAGCGAGGAACGAGGTTGTTCCGACAACGTGGTGGCGGCTGGTCGCCGTCCATGGACTTGAACAGCAGACTGGATCGGATGCCCGCCTTCTTGCCGATCGTGCCATCGCAGCCCTGGCTGCACGAAATGCCCTTGACCATCTCTACGATCTCGTTGAACGTTACGGAGACAGCCTTTCATCGGAAGGTGGCTTTGCCCTTGCGTATGCACGGGGAGTCCTCAAGTACAAGGAAGCCCAGGATGCGGCAGGGGAAGAGGATGCCCCTCTGAATGAAGAAGCGAGACGAGCCTACAGGGAAGCGGGTGTTCTTCTCGAGCGTGCGATGGAGGAGGAGGACCGTGACCGATGGTCGCGGGCGATAGCAGGCTGTTCAGCGTTGTTGGGCTGGTGTCGATGGCATACGGAACAGTTTGCTGCAGCACGTGACGCATTCCTCTTTGCATCGAACCAGGGTGATCCAGGTTTGGCGGAAGACCACTTCTGGATGGCCATAGTGTGCGAGGATCGTCTTTCCGGCGATGAAGGGAATCCCGAGTCCGAGGAGAGATTGTCCAACTTGACCGCCGAGTACATCAAGCGATGGCCTGATGGTTCTCGAACGGGAGAACTGACGGTCCGGAGTGTCAATGATGTCGAACCCAGCATGGAGGCGGTTGATCAACTTGAGAACGTCCAGCCTGGGGATCCAGCGCATCCAGATGCCCAGCGTCGAGCGGCACAGATCCTGTATGCACTCTTCACCGATGGAGCACAGACACAGCAGAAGGAGGCAGGGGAGCGATACCTGGTTGTTGCGCTTCCGCTTCTCATGGCTGATGCCGACAGAGCCGCAACGGACCCGGATGCAGCCGGTCGATGCATTGCACGTGCCCGTCGAATCCTGGAAGTTGCACTTGATCCACAGTTGCAGCGGCTCGTTGCCGCCGATTCCGCGTTCCGGGCAGTGGAAGATCGTGCCGGATTTCCGCTCGAACCACTCCAGGGATTCGAGGAGGAGTTGAAACTCAGGCAATTGCAGATGTCACTTCTCCAGGATGAAACTGACCGCGCCGAGACGATCGGACTTGAACTCGTCGATGCCGACCCCGATGGACTCTGGACACGGCTTGCATCCCGTGCTCTCTTTCGTGAGGCATTGAAGCGATGGAAAGCGGGGGAAGGCGTGGCGCAACGAGCTCGTGTCGCAGCCTGGGGCATGATGATTCTCGAGGAACACGAGGATTTCGCGGCAGCATTGGCGTCACCGGGCATGATGACCGTGGCTTCAAATGTCGCGGATGCCGGTCTCGAGACATGGAACGAGACGGGTGAGGATGCGCTCGCCCGTGCCACGTGTGATCTCTACGGCCGCTTGCTTGACCTGCACCCTCGAAACCAGCAGTTCCTTCGAGGTCGTGGCACCTTGTCCAGGGAGATCGGGGAACAGGTTGAGTCCATGCGTTGCTGGCGTATTCTCCTTGCAGGGACGACTCCTGGAAGCGATCTCTGGTTCGAGTCAAAGACGAACCATGCTGAACTGCTGGCAGAAACAGAGCCTGATCGAGCGCTCCAGGTGCTTCTTCAGCACAGGGTGCTCTACCCGGACTGGGGTCCCTCGCCATGGGGCAGGCGGCTTGAATCCCTCCATCAATCACTTGCAGGCGGGGGTGGTGCCCCATGAGCCGGACTGATCCCATGATGCGATTCCTTGGAGTCCGGTTCGATGCCGATGAACTCGATCTCCTGGGCATCGAGCCAACCTACATCTCCGCTGCGGGGATCGATGCGGCCCTGGCGTCCCGCCTGGCCTCGGTCTACGACCATCCTGACGGGCGAAGTGCAGATGCCGAGATGGTCTGCAAGTTGCTCAGGGATGCGGCGGATCGCCTTCGAGATGAGAACATCAGGTCGACCATCATTGCGGAACACACCGTGTCCGTTGAGGATGAAATTGCTCCTGCAGCCGCCAGTGCCCCAGTGCCCAGCAAGGAGGCGGTTCCTGCAGTTTCGATGACCCCGCTCCAGGAGCGCCTGCTTACGATTCTTGCGGGAAGCGGGGGTTGGAATCCCCAGAGCCGTGCCCGCTTGTCGTCGGTTGCGGCAACCGAGGGCCTGACTCCAGAGGGATTGATGACGGAACTTGCAGCGTTGGGTCGCGGGATGCGTTCCGGACTTCGTGCAGCACCCAAACGGACTGCATCCGCCGCGTCCGTCGCATCGAGGGCACTGGAACCGGGTTTCCTTGAACGTGTCATCGACGAGTACGCGCCCGAGCTTCGAGGGGACGACAGGCGTTCGATCCTGAAGATGTGCCTCCTGTTCGCGGGCATCGGGCTGCTGGGCCTTGTGCTCATGATTCGCTTCCTCTTCCCGGAACTGGATCCGGGAATGGTGTTGATTCCGCGGGGCGATGTTGCAGTTGTCGGAACAACATCTTCAAAGACATTCGACGGCGGGTTTGATGCCACCATGGGTGGCCAGGAACATGTCGTACCGGCACTCACGTTCACGGATGTGCCGGTCATCGAGGAACTCGAGGTATCCCAGGAAGTACTCGATGCATCTGATGCGTCTGCCGAGACGGTTCGTGAAATCGATGCATTTTCACGCCAACTCATCGGCATCCAGGAACTGGAACCGGCGATGCTGGAGACCTGGTCGAGTGCTGTTGAAACGGCATCGACAGGTTGGTTCATTACTGAACCTGCCACGGCACAGGCCATGCGTGGAGCCATCCAGCGTGTGATTGACACATCTGGTGCGAATCCCACGGTCTTCCAGTCCCTTCAACGAACACTTGCACCGAAGACGCCCTTCGGTCAACTTTCACCACTTGACCTGCCAAGGGGAGCCTGGTCTGCCGGCATGACGAGCATGGTTGCCATGTCGGATACGACCTCTCCGGCTGTTCGAGCAAATGCGGTAGCCCTGCTCCGCATCGGCCTTGGCCAGAATGCAACACCTTCAGGATTCGATGCCGCTGCAGCCTCATGGCTTGAAGCCAGTGTTCCTGACCTTGTTGAGGGCATGGAAACCAACAAGGAATCAGAAACGTCCTGGTCACTCTGGCTTGCAAGCCTCGATGCACTGTCGGATCAACAGGCTGCCCAACATGCGATCGTCCTGGCCTTGGAGTCACTGCTCAGGACGGAAACGGACCTGTCCAGGAAGGGGCCTTCGCAGCGAATCCTCGGCAGCCTGCTGGTCGCCATCGACTGGTCCACGTACCGGGATTCCAGGACTGCGATTTCGGGCCTGTTTGACGACTCGAACATTTCATCATCCGACCTGTGGGTTCTCTCAAGCATGCTCGTGCACCTCGATTCCACGTCCAGTTGGTTCAAGAAAGGTCTTGTCCTGTCTCCCGATGCGGATGCAGTGTCCAGGCGTCTGGCACGGGATCGACTTCTTGCTGCATGGCCTGCAGAGGGGAGTACTCCGCTTCAACTGGAGGACATGCTGCCCGAGGAGTTCGATCCTGCATTGGCGGAAACATGGTTGTCGGTCTGTGGACAGGTCCAGTCGCTGCCTGGTGGCAAGGGGGATATCCCGGTTCTTCAAAGGATCCTCATGGACCGGTTGCTCCAGGAAGCAGCCGTGGACCTGCTGTTGAGTTCCGGTCAACGGGTTCTCTCGACACTCAATGAAGTTGAAGGCCTTGTCGAGGCAGCCATGTCCGGGAAGGTGGAGTCCTCCACGAACCCCGGCATCATTCCGACACTTCCTGGTGGTCAAGTCGATGGAGACTGGTCGGACCAGTACAGGGAAGCCAAGTCGAAGACGGACAAGTTCGACATCCTGCATGCCCTCGAGATCCAGAGCGCCGAGGAACTCGGCCCCCTCGATGCATCCTGTCTTGCAGGGGAAGCCATGACTGCGTCAACGGATATCCGTGAATCAGCCCAGTACGTCATCGAGCGACGGTTCGCGGAGTCTCAAAATGTCATCATGGCTCTCGTCGACCGTTTTCCTTCGATGAAGTCGAAGGCGAGGGATGTTTCCGGGTTCATCGAGTCCATTACCGGGGAGCAACTGCCGCGTACGACATCGACCCAGTGGCCCCTGCAGGCACGCCTGGCGCTGGTGAATCATGCCATTGAACTTCAACTGGGGAATGGCATGGCCATTGATGAAATCGGCGAAATGTTCGCCGAATCCCTCCAGCGTGAAGCCGAGTCCCTCGGGCGTTCCGCGCAGGGTTCCCTGCTTGCAGATGATGCTGCAACCCAGTTGACCACCGCCTGGCAGGATCATCTCGATCTTGCAATTCGGGCGGGTGGGCTGCCATTGGGTTGGGTAGATCGTCGAGCAGCCCGGGCCCGCATGTCGGTAGACAGGTTGCAGCGATGCCTGGCTGAACGGATTGCCACCGCGGAGTTGATCAATCGGCTCATTGCGGCACAGGTTCCCTCGATGACAAGCCAGATTGAGAACCATGCTTCCAATGCCGCCCGCGGGCGGAGTGAAGCGGGGCATGTCCTTGAACAACTTGGAGTGACGGAGCGATCACTCGTTGAAGCATGGAAAGCCAGGATCAATCGGGCACTGGAGTCAAGTGGTGCCCGTGAGAAAGGGGGGGGAGCATGATTCGTCGTATGTTGCTGATTCTCCTGGCATGTGCGGCCGGCCTCCTGCTGCCTGGCATGCAGTCCATCGATCCGGTGTTTCGTACATCACTGGAGAACCTCGATCCTTCCATGCCCGAGGGCTACTTTGAACTCGCCGAGCATGTTGCAGACGTATCGGATTCAACCAGGGAGCGGGACCTGGCCATTCGACTCTATGCGCTTGCGGCGACGTTGGACCCTGATCGGTGGGCCCATGGAAGCCTGCTGGGCATACGTGTTCTGCTCGAGGGTGACCAGGATCGCATTCGAGCCGTACACGCGCTTCTTGAACTGCATGATGATGCTCGGCCGAGCCTTCTTCCCCGGCGGGAGGTTGCTCTCGGTGCCGAATCGACCGCGGCGGTCAAGGCCTTTGACGTCGTCTCCTGCATTCGGACAGGAGACTCGACCAGGGCACGAAGCCTTCTGCAACATGGCAGTGGCGTGCGTGACATGCTCGAGTCATACCAGGATGCCGTGCCCGGGGGAATGAAGCGTCTCCTGGACCGCGCATCAGCCCGTGATGGCGAGGTGCTGCTCAACGAAAAAGAGTACATCGCGCTGCTGCAGATTCAGTCGCAACTTCTTGGTGGTACACACGAAACATGGGCTGCAACGCTGGCAGTCGGACTCGGTCAGCCACTTGAGGATCTGTCCGGAGCCGAACTGGGCAACGTGCTCAAGATGGACCTGGAGGAGTCGAGCTGGCGGGATGGCCGATGGAGCAGGCCCTGAGAGGCGAACTCATTTCTCGTTTTCAAGCAGCCACTTCAACTTCTGCTTTGTCAGGTGGCCGATATCACTGACAAGTCCACTTGAGCCCAATGACCACACGGCCCACGAGGTGTGGAATGGTTCCGTGGCCAGTTCGAAACCGTCCCTCATCGTCCGCTTCATCCTCTTGACCGAGACGGTCGTATGGAATTCGTCCTTCAACGGGATCGCAACCTGCAGATCTTCCGGGGATGGAATGATGATTCCAAGCGAGTCGTCCTCGTGGTGATCCTCAAGGGCAAACTCGATCGTCCAATGCCAGCAGTCGCCGAACCAACGAACGGATTCAATGATTTCATCAAACCCGAGAAACATGGCACGTGCCTGGTCGAAGAGTGGGACAGCGGTGTCCAGCAGGTCACCCCGAAGGACATCGATGGTGGGCGTGTTGAACTGGTCGGACCAGGCTGCTCGGCTGAATTGCGTCATGATTCACTCCATGGACGGGGGAAACGACCATTCTAGCAGACAAGGCCCAGGATCGCCCCGTGACTGTCCACGAAGCCATCTCCTCGCTAGTCTGTAGATCCCATGCCCGAACTCGATCCAAGTCAAGAGACATCGCCGAACATCGACCTGAAGGGTGCGTCCATCCTGATCGTCGATGACAACCTGCAGAATCTCGAATTGATGCAGGCCTACCTCGAGGAACTGGATTGTTCCATAACGACGGCAGCGGATGGCGTTGAAGCCATCGAGGCCATCGAGGGCAGCCAACCCGACCTGGTTCTTCTCGACGTGATGATGCCGAGAATGTCGGGTTTCGAGGTCTGCCAGAAGATCAAGTCACAACCCTCGACGAGGGACATCATCGTCATCATGGTGACGGCATTGAACGAGGTAGGAGATTTCGAACGTGCGCTTGAATGTGGGACCAACGATTTCCTTGCCAAGCCGGTCAACAAGCTCGAACTCCTTACGCGGGTTCGATCGCTCCTGGAACTTGGCCTGCTGAAACGTCGTTATGACCAGCTGGGACTCGAGCCGCCTGCCCCGGCTCCGGATGCCCGGCAGTTCATGGATGAGGGTGATTCCATGCTGCCCCCCCCGGAAGAGGATGGTCTGCAGGACCAACCCCCCGAGGCGCCGCGTTTCTGATCGACAAACCAGTCCGCCCTGGATCCCTGTGGCTCCAGGCGTTGTTGTGTTCGTATTCAATTAGATACGCCCGGTGTCCCACCAGGACCGCATGGGCCATGCACCGGGCGCATCGATAGTCGTTGATTCAGCGAAACTCAGGCCGCGGATCTGCGGGTGACGATCGCTGCAGTCTCATCTGTTCGCAGCCAACTCGTACCACGCGGTTCAATGGTCACCTGGAGGTGATCAAGGTATCGCTGCAACTCTCCATCCTCGAAGTCGTCGAGCCAGCTGAGGTCGGCGCTGGGGTTGATTTCGGTGATCCCGTTGATGAGTTGTTTTTTCGTAAGCACGATGTTCTCCTCGTTTCCTTGTTGCCGTGCTTCATGTTTCGGTCCACTTCGACCGTGGCATCCAACCAATAACGGGACCGGACGCTGCCCCGGGGAAGGGATCGAAGCTCGAAGCCACCAGTCGGAGGGGAGAGTGTCTTGATGCCCCCCCATATCTGGTGGTCGAGAATTTCCTCGGTACTTCCGGGAGAGGCTTTGCGTGATGTTCTCGGACGCTGCCCAGGAAGACCCTGGATGCGATCAGGGGGAGCCCTGGCCTTGCCTGAGCGTTCGGGTGCCACCTGCAGGAAACGGCCCGTATCGCTCCACAGTACCGTCTGGCCAGTGAATGGTGACCTCGTCCACCGTGTCAACAGTTCCCAGTCCAAGGTGGACGTTCGGGCCGTTGGCCGCCATGTAGGAGGAGCCGGTGATCACGGGCCGACTGACCTTCCGATTTCCGATGGTTGCCGTCAGTTTCGCACCCAGGGCATCCCGGCCCCGTGCATCGATCACCTTGAATGCAATGGAGTTGCCGGATCCCGGGGCGATATTCCTCAGGAGAGCGGCAGGAGCATCTCGATTGACGATCACGACGTCGATGGAACCGTCCGCATCGATATCTCCGAATGCCGCTCCTCGTGAAGTGAAGGATCGTGGCGATGTCACTCCACCGCGGGGGAGCAGTTCTTCGAAGCGGCCTGTGCTTGTCCCACGCATCAGGATGTTCTCCTGTGCGTACGGGTCGACGCCTTCCAGGACCGGGGTTCGAAGAACTCTTCCGTTGACCTCGTAGAGATCCAGGTACCCGTCGTTGTTGAAGTCATTCCACGACATGCCGAACCGGGTAAAGGGCTTGCTGGTGGACTTCAACCCGGCCATTGCGGTCGCATCAACGAAATGATCACCTTCGTTCCGGAAGAACGAGTCGGATTCACCGGTGAGATTGCAGACGAGAAGATCGAAGTCGCCATCATCATCGATGTCGGAGATGGTGACACCCATGCCCGCCTTCGCCTTGCCTTCGTCATCAAGTGCGCAGCCTGCAAGCAGACCGATGTCGGTGAAGGTTCCGTCACCGTTGTTCTTCCAGAGCTGGTCCGCCGTACCGTCATTGGCAACGAAGATGTCTGTCCATCCATCACCATTGAAATCAACGCAGCCGATGCCAAGTCCGTTGCCCGCCGCTGAACTGATTCTCGACGTGCGGGTCACATCCTCGAACGTGCCATCACCCCTGTTCCTGTAGAGCACATCGATCGCGGGGGAGTCGTAGTTCTTTGGTGAACAGTAGTCCGGCCCGGTCGTGCTGAAGCAGTCAAGCTCGGTCCCAGGGCTCCAGTTGATGTAGTTCGAGACATACAGGTCCAGGTATCCATCGGCGTCATAGTCGAGAAAGGCCGTGCTGGCGCCCCATCCCGGGTGGGCGACACCAGCTTCGACGGCAATATTCTTGAATCGACCCGAGCCGTCATTGACCAGGAGTGCATTGGGTCCGACGTTCGTCACGTACAGGTCGACATCACCATCATTGTCGAAATCCCCGGTGGCCACGCCCTGCCCGTATCCTCGGTCACCGGCTCCCGAATCCTCGGTCACATCTTCAAAGATCCAGTCACCCATGTTCCTGTAGAGCCGGTTTGATGCCGTGTTGGAAGCTGTTCGATCAAGGGCTGTGCGTACGTCGCCGCCTTGAATGAAATAGATGTCCAGGTCGCCGTCATTCTCGATATCGAGAAGTGCGACACCCCCCCCGATTATCTCTGGAAGAAGATGGCCCTGGTCGTGACCTGAAATCCAGGTGAAGTTCACCCCGGCATCAGTTGCAACATCCTTGAACCAGGGATCCGTTTTCGCCACGGGTGCCGCATCAGGCGTGGGATCCTGTTCTCCACCACAGCCTGCAAGCAGGGCGAGGAGGCAGGCAAACGCAGGACCTGGTCGGTGAAGACGTGTCATGGACGAGATCCTTGCGAAGACCTGATTCTCTCCTGCAGGCTCTTGACGAGCTTCTGCACCATGGGGTCATCTGGCGCATTCGCGATTGCCCTGTTCGCTGCTGCCACGGCCCCCTGGAGGTCGCCGCGGACAATGTGTACATCTATGAGTCCAGCCAGTGCAGAACCAAGGCCTGGTTGTCGCTGGAGAAGAATGTCATATTGGGCTACGGATTCATCGAATCGGCCGACGCGTGTCAGGACATTCGCATAGAGCAGGCGTTCATCGGTTCCCTGTTCGCCAAGCTGGAACGCACGGTCGAGGCTGACAGCTGCTGGAAAGACCTGGTCGTTCTGCATGTGCAGGCGACCCAACTGCATGTGTGTTCCAGGAATCGTCGGGTTGAGTTCGACGCTTCGTTCCGCATGTCGCCTGGCCTTGGAAAGATCATTCAATGCCTGGTACTGGATCGACAGGTTCAGGTGGGTCAGGGCCGAAGTTTCATGTGCCCTGAGTGTTCTCTTGAGGGTGCGGATGGCCTGGTCCCTCTGGCCGAGGTTCGTCTGGGCCATGCTGACTCGATTCAAGAGGGCAACATCATCGGTATAGGTTTCGAGGGCTTTCCTTGAAGCCGAAAGTGCATCTCGATCCGCACCCATCGAGAGGAGTCGGTCAATGGCGAGGACGCGTGCTTCGTAACTGGCGCCATGTTCACGTACGGCATCATTCCAGGGATCTTCGAACTGAGGTGGATCACTGACACCGGCTGCAAGCAGCGTGGCGGCGTCATCGACTCGTCCTTGTCGCCTGTAGGCCTGTGCAAGAAGGAAATCGAGGTACTGGTTGGAGATCTCGGTACGAAGAGATTCGAGAATGGTTGATGCCACCTCGGGCCGGTCCGAGGCCATCGCTACACGAGCAAGACCCACACGCGATGCCGGATCACCGGGCTTTGCCTTGAGGGCGGCTTCAAATCGTTCTGCCGCCCCTGGCAAGTCACCTTCTTCCAGCAGGATGTATCCACCCCGCCAGGACGCAGGGGCATAGCCTGGTGAGGCAGCCCTTGCTCGATCGAGTGCATCGATTGCCTTGAGGTTGTGACCCGATTCTGCCAGGACCAGTCCCAGCCGGTACCAGGCTGAGCCATGGGAAGGGTCCAGGAGCAGGGTCGCTTCGTAACAGGTTCGTGCCTCTTCAAAGAGGTCGTTTCCGTGATAGGTCAGGGCAAGCTCATGCCATCCCTCGACACTGGCCGGGGTCCGTTGCACTCGCTCAAGGGCGGTCCTGACAGCCGCCTGGACGCCTGGCTCAAGCACCTCGTATCCCATGGATGGTTCCGGTGGAGGGGGGGCCTGGGCAGGATCACTGCAGCCGCTGATCGCGGGGATCGCAATCAGTCCACAAATCCAAAAGAGAAGAAGGTGTTGCCGGGACATCACTCCTGATGATACCCCACGCTCTAGAATGTCCAGCATGGCTGACAGATACCATGCCGCTGCCTGCCAGACGGACTTTCCCTGCCCTCGGCAGCGATCCGAAATAGGTGATCGTGTTGACCGAATGCTGGCCATGGCCGAGCAGACGATCATCGGCTATGAACCGTTCTTCGATGTCCGGCTCCTGGTCTTCCCGGAGTTTGCTCATGCAGCGCCGATACATGACTCCGTCGAGTCGTTGAGACGCGACCTGGCAATCGAGGTGCCCAACGAACACACCAGGGCCTACGAGCGGATCTGTTCGAAGTACGGCTGCTGGATCCAGACAGGCACATTCCTTGAAGCATGCCCCGCCCGGGATGATGTGCTCTTCAATACGACCGTACTCGTAGGTCCATCCGGCATCGAGTCCATCTATCGCAAGGTCAATCCCTGGATTCCCTGGGAAGTGCATGCTTCACCTCATGATCTCGACCCGCACGGTGATCACTTCCCCGTTGCGGATACGGAGATTGGTCGGATAGGTACGGCGATCTGCTACGACTGGCTGTTCCCCGAGGCCATACGCCAACTGGTCTTCAATGGTGCGGAAGTACTCTGTCGTGTTTCCGCCTACATGGATCCGTGGGGATCGACGCCGCCGATGGACTGGTGGACCATGATCAACAGGACGCGAGCCCTGGAGAACACGGCTTGCGTGGTGGCTTCGAACCAGGGAGCGACAATGGCCAACTATCCGCCATTCAGCTGGCCTGGTTCAAGCATGATTGTTGACCACGATGGTCGCGTTCTTGCACAGGCTGAAGCTGGTCCAGGTGAACGCGTGGTCGTTGCACCCATCGACCTGGCGGGGCTTCGCGCCGAGCGTGAGCGACGGCTTGGGCATGACACCCGATCGCACCTGAGGACCGAGGCCTATTCGTACCTCAAGGAACAGCGATTTCCACCGACACAGTCGCACCCGATATCGGTCGAGTCCTTGCGTGAACGCATCCTGTCCTCTCGGGGGGGTGCTCCAGGTTGATGTTGCTGCGTGTCATGACATGCCTCGCACTGTTGACCCTGGCTGGCTGTGACCGCCCGACATCGACGCCCTCGCCGGCGGAGGTCGAGGCCAACAACAGGGGCGTTGCCCTGATGGGCAACTTCAACTACGACGAGGCCTTCAATGTCTTCGATTCCATCGTCTCGGAACACCCCGAGTTGACCGAGGTCGCGATCAACCGGGAAATCGCGAGACTCAACCGGCAGCAGGAACAGGATGACGTAACTGCACTGATTGCTCTTGAAGTCATCGCGGATCGTACGGGAAACCAACGGGCCACCTACCTTGCAGGCCTGCTCTACATGTACCTTGGTGAACCCTCCAAGGCGAAGACGAACTTCGAGATCGTTGCAGAGTTCGACCCGGCAGATGCATACGCCGCCTACTACC
The DNA here is from genome assembly GCA_036339395.1 of Planctomycetota bacterium. Lineage (GTDB taxonomy): Bacteria > Planctomycetota > Phycisphaerae > Phycisphaerales > SM1A02 > SP202. The sequence continues at coordinate 13,050 of JAYZBD010000030.1, forward strand.
TTGCCCAGGTCAAGATGCAGGAGGGGAACTACGAGGAGGCGCTCAATGGGTTTGAACATGCAATGGAACTCGATCCATACCTCAGGAGCGCACTCTACGGTGCCAGCCAGTCTGCCAGGCGCACTGGTGACACGGAACGATCGAACGAACTGCTGGAGCAGTTCCAACGACTGGAAGACAATCCACGGGCGACACTTGCCGAGATCAAGTACACGCGAATGGGTCCCAAGGCCATGGCCATGGTCATCGGTGACGAGGAGGCTTCCAGGCCGAGACCAGTGCCTGCAGGTTCCATCCTGGCTCCAGTTGAGGTTGTTTCATCAGCTGTTCAATTCGAAGAAGATGCCTCCATCACGGCCGTGGACATCGATCTCGATGGCGACGTCGACGTGTTTGCAACCGGAGCGTCCCCTGCATCTTCCGGCGCGTTGTTCCTGAACACAGGCGGAAGCCTGTCCCGGTCTCCGGGCCATCCACTGGAGCAGGTCGAGGGACTCAGGACCGTGCTCTGGGGTGATGTCGATGATGACGGCACAGTCGATGCCTATCTCTGCAGGAATGGTGTCAACGAGCTGTGGTTGCAGTCGACCGAAGGCACATGGGCACGCGCCGAGGATTCGGTCGTTGGAGGAGCGAGCCTCGATACGGTCGATGGAGCACTGTTCGACGCTGATCATGATGGTGACCTGGACATCTTCTGTGTCAACAGTGACGGTCCCAACGAGTTGATCAACAACAACCGCGATGGAAGCTACAGGGTCCTGGCAGCCGAGTCTGGACTTGCCGGCAATGGTGATGCATCCAGGCAGGTCCTCGTGGCGGACCTGGACCGGGATCGTGACGTGGACCTGGTGGTACTCAACGATGAGCCGCCGCACGAGGTGTACCTGAATGACCGCCTTTGGAGCTGGCATGCTGCGGGCCCGGGGTTCGATAACTTCCGCGCAGCCGACATTGATGCGGCTGTTGCAGGTGACATCGATGCCGATGGCCGGCTCTCGATCTGTACGACCAGCAGTGACGCGACGCGTTGGTGGTCCGAGTTGGAGGGGACTTGGACTCCAGGGCCTCCGCTTGCAGGGATGAAGGGTGGGGCCGGTTCGAGACTTGCATTGGCTGACATGACAGGCGACGGACGCCTGGACATCGTCTCATCAGGAGATGAAGGCTGGTTGATGCTCAAGGGCTCGCTTGCCTGGGCTCCGGTCCTCCTTGAGCCTGGCAAGGGACCGGCGATCGTCGACATTGTGAATGACGGCCTTCGAGTACACGGAGCCGGGGAAGGGCGATATCCCTTCGCCACCATGACCTTCTCCGGGCGAACGGACACCGGAGGTTCCATGCGAAGCAACGGATCGGGTATCGGTACGCATGTCGCTGCCCGGGTCGGTTCCAGGTGGACGATCACGGGAACACTTCGGGCAGATTCAGGTCCGGGGCAGAGTTTGCAGCCGATCTCGGTTGGCCTCGGGCCCGCAGAGAAGATCGACTTCATCGCCATCGACTGGTCTGACGGTGTCTTCCAGACTGAGCTGGATCTCGATGCCGAGAGCCTGCACGCGATCGTGGAAACCCAGCGGCAACTCTCCAGTTGCCCTGTCATCTTTGCGTGGAACGGCACGTCGACCAACTTCATAAGTGACTGTCTTGGAGTAGGGGGGGTTGGCTTCAGGACCGGCAGGGATACAGTGGCCACATCAAGACCCTGGGAGCGATTTCTCCTGCCCGAGGGCAGTATCGAGCCGCGTAACGGGGCCTACGAGTTGATCCTGGCCGAGCCCATGGAAGAAACCTGCTACCTGGATGCAGCATCACTGGTGACATGGGACCTTCCCCCGGGCTGGTCCATGGCCGTTGATGAGCGGATGGGGACAGGTCTGCCAACACCAACCGGGGCTCCGTTCTTCTACCGACGCAGCATTGATCCAGTGCGTGTCCATGCAGCCGGGAAGGATGTGACCATTGAAATCCTGCATGCGGAAGGAACCCCCGTGGATCCAGGCGAACTTGATGGCAGGTTCATCGGCAGGGTCGTGGACCCGCACGTGGTGGTCATCGAGTTTGAAGAGCCGATCGCATCGGGCGGTCAGTCTCCATTTCTCCTGGTCGATGGCTGGGTCGAGTATCCCTACTCACAGACGATGTTTGCGGCATGGCAGGCAGACGCCGGCTATGACCCGCCTTCTCTGCTTGCCGAGGACCATGCAGGCCGATGGCACATGATCCTCCCGAAGGTCGGCTATCCGGCCGGGATGCCCAGGCAGATGGTCATCCCACTTGAAGGGTTGCCTGCAAGTTGCCGTCGCTTGAAACTGTCAACACAGTTGCAGGTGTACTGGGATCGTGTGCAGCTTGCATGGAGAGAACCTTGCCCCGAAGCTCGGCGAACAGTGAACCCGCTCCAGTCAGCAGTTGTTCTCGATGCAGGCTTTCCTGCCCGGACGACGGGTGACTGGTTCAAGCCAGCCTACGACTGGTCTCGCAGGGCACCGCTCTGGGATACCCGTTCGCACCCGGGGTACTACACGCGATTTGGTGAGGCATCCGAGCTAGTACTCGAGGCTGATCGATCCGTCGCGATCTTCGGGACGGGGGAGGCACTCAGGCTTCGGTACGTTCCCGAGCCCGTGGCCCTCATGGAGGAGTGGACCCGCCGGCATATCCTGGACCTCCATGGCTGGTGCAAGGACATGGACATGGCGACGGCGGGGGGGGAGAAGGTCCTGCCCCTGCCTGGTGGAGATGACGGCACCGGCCTCAATGGCAGGTACAACACCCGCTATCGATCAGGCTGGTAGTGGGTTCCAGGACCTGAAGCCGTTTCTTCAACCTCATTGAAACACCCCACTTCCAGTATTCGAGGTGCCACGCATCCCAGAAGGTGTCTACAGTGCCGGATGCAGGTTCTCACCCTTTCCGGGGCATCCCGAGGGGGGAGGTTGCCGATGTAGATGTACCTGCAGGAGGATCCAGGGGTGACACGCCCACGTGATGTGACTGATCAGTCGAAGTCGATGCCCGGACGCAAGAAGTACGTGCCCGTGGTCGGTCCAAACCTGCGCAGGCTGCTGGTTGGAATCTTCGCGCTCTTCGCGATCCTGGTGGTCAATTCGGTCTACCTCGTGAGCATCCGGATCCTTGGTCATGCCACGGGCGAGTCGTACGAGAACTGGTTCTTCCTGAACATGTTCATTGCCCACCTGGTGCTGGGCCTTGCGATCGTGCTGCCGATCATCGTCTTCGGGTTTTTCCACATACGCAATGCGCACGATCGACCCAATCGTCGCGCCGTGCGTGCTGGCTTCGCGCTCTTCAGCACTGCCATCGTGCTGCTCGTAACGGGCATCCTCTTGACGAGGATCGAGGGCATCATCGTCATTCGTGACGAGGTGGCCCGCTCGGTGCTCTGGTGGCTCCATGTCATAACACCATTGGGGGTCATGTGGCTCTTCGTGCTGCACAGGCTGGCTGGCAACCGCATCCGCTGGAAGGTCGGCATGGCATGGGCGGCCGTCTCGGCCATCTTCGCGGTGGTCATGGTCGTGCTCCAATCGCAGGACCCGAGGCAATGGAACGTCGAGGGCAACCCCGAGGGCGACAAGTACTTCTTCCCATCCCTTTCACGAACTGTCACCGGCGACTTCATCCCCGCATCCGTACTTCAGAACGACGAGTACTGCCTGGAGTGCCATGCTGACATCCATGACAGCTGGATGCACGGGGTTCACAAGTTCAGTTCCTTCAACAACCCGGCCTACCTGGCATCGGTCCGAGAAACCCGGGAGTTCTCCATGGAGCGTGACGGCAATGTGAATGCGTCGCGATTCTGCGCCGGGTGCCATGATCCCGTGCCGTTCTTCAGCGGTGCCTTCAATGATCCCGAGTACGACATGGTGCACGATGTGACGGCCCATGCCGGGATCACCTGCACCGTCTGCCACAGCATCACCCACGTGAACTCGGTGCGTGGCAACGCGGATTACACCATCGAGGAGCCGATCCACTACCCCTTTGCCACCAGTGAGAACGATCTGCTGCAGTGGGTCAACAGGCAACTGGTCAAGGCCAAGCCGGAGTTTCACAGGAAGACATTCCTCAAGCCCCTGCACCAGTCAGCCGAGTTCTGTGGAACCTGCCACAAGGTCCACCTTCCCGAGGAGCTCAATGACTACAAGTGGCTCCGCGGACAGAATCACTACGACGCATTCTGGCTCAGTGGCGTGTCGGGACACGGGATCACGAGTTTCTACTATCCGCCGGTTGCCCAGGTGAACTGCAACGACTGCCACATGCCGTTGATGGCATCGGATGACTTCGGCGCCAAGATTCGAGGAGATGATGAGTTCGCCACGGTCCATGATCACATGTTCCCCTCGGCGAATACCGCGATCCCGACCATGGTCGACATGCCTCGGCCGGAAGAGGCCATTGAGAAGCACCGCGAGTTCCTCGAGGGGGTCATGCGGCTGGACATCTTCGGGCTCAAGAAGGAAGGGACCATCGATGGTGAACTCATCGCCCCGCTTCGTCCCGAGGTGCCGGTGCTCGAGCCCGGGGAGACCTACCTGCTCGAGGCCGTGATCCGGACTGTCAAGATGGGCCACATCTTCACGCAGGGGACTGCCGATTCCAACGAGGTCTGGATGGACGTCGAAGTTCGCAGTGGAGATCGAGTCATCGGCCGAAGTGGCGGTTTCATCGACGAGCACAACGAGGTGGACCCCTGGTCGCATTTCGTGAACGCCTTCGTCATTGACAGGGAGGGCAACAGGATCGACCGTCGCAATGCCCAGGACATCTTCACGGCGCTCTACAGTCACCAGATTCCACCTGGAGCTGCTGATTCCGTTCATTATTCATTCACGGTGCCCGAGGACATCGAGGCTCCCATCACGGTGACGGCCAGTCTCAAGTACCGGAAATTCGATACCCAGTACATGCGTTTCGTGGAGGAGGACGAAGACTACATCAATGACCTGCCCATTACCGTCCTTGCTGAGGACTCGGTCACCTTCCCGGTTGTCGGTGGAGGAAAGACCCCTGGAAATCCGGAGTCCCCCATACCGACATGGCAGCGTTGGAACGACTACGGGATCGGTCTTTTCAGAAAGGGACAACGTGGAGAACTCATCGGCGCAGAGGATGCCTTCAAGCAGGTCGAGGCCCAGGGAAGGAGCGAGGGGCCGATCAACCTCGCCCGCGTGTACATCAAGGAGGGACGTGTGACGGAGGAAGCGCCCTCGGCCATTGCCAGGGCTGCTGCCATGGAACATCCCGCTCGCCAGTGGCACCTGCTGTGGTTCGGTGGACTCATCGACAAGCAGAACGGAAACCTCGATGATGCCATCGACAAGTTCAGGCAGGTCGTCGAGGGTGGTTTCGAGCAGGCACATGGCAGGGGATTCGACTTCGCCAAGGACTACAACGTGCTCAACGAACTTGGAAGAACGTTGTACCAGAGAGCGAGGCAGGAGCGGGGCGAGACGCACCTCGCTCGCAGGGAGGAGATTCTCCGGGAGGCCCAGGATGTCTTTGAATCCGTGCTGCTCCTTGACCCGGAAAACATGACGGCTCACTACAACCTCCAGCAGATTCATGATGAACTGGGTGAGGATGAAGAAGCCCGTGAACATGCGGCCCTTCATCGCAAGTACAAGATAGATGACAACGCTCGCGACAAGGCCGTATCTGCAGCCAGGAGCAGGTACCCTGCGGCCAACCAGGCAGCGGAAGATGTCGTGATCTACGACCTGCAGCGGCCTGGCGCTCCTGGTCTTGATGAATCCAACACGGAAGTGCCGACGGAATCTCCATGAGCGACGATTTGCCAGAGCCCGAATCGATTGATCCAGCCGAGGGTCCCGATGATGCCGCCGCGGAGTACGTGCCGGAAGATGATGCCATCATCGGCGTTGCCTTCAAGTGGTCCCTGGCCGTCATTGTCATCCTTGGAAGCGTGGGCCTGGTTCTCTTCTTCGTCTTCAGCAGCGGGCAGGAGGAATCGGAAGCAATCATCCAGAAGACGGTCGAATCACCCGAGGCACTCGTCCCCGACGTTGCGATCCTGCCTGATGTGAAGTTCACCGACATCACCGCTGAAGCCGGGATCGAGTTCATTCATGAAAGTGCGGGCGAAGGTGAGAAACTCCTGCCCGAAACGATGGGCAGCGGGGCGGCCTTCTTCGACTCCGACCGCGATGGTGACCAGGACCTGTTGCTCGTCAATGCCATTCCCTGGGAGGGGTCAGATCGCGCAACGAGGCCTATGGCACTCCTCATCAATGACGGCACCGGGCACTTCACGGACGTGACGATCGGTTCCGGCCTGGAGGAACCGATGTACGGGACCGGCGTAGCCGTTGGAGACGTCGATGCCGACGGGTTGCTCGATCTCTACATCACGGCCCTGGGTTCGAACAGGTTGTATCGCAATCTCGGGGAAAACCGGTTCAAGGATCTCACTGCATCCAGCGGAGTCGCCTCGAGCCCGACGGCCTGGAGTTCGAGTCCTGCCATGTTCGATTACGACGGGGACGGTGATCTTGATCTCTTCGTGCCCAACTACGTGCAGTGGACACGGGAACTGGATATCTCGAACAACTACACCCTCAACGGGACGGATCGAGCCTACGGGCCACCGAAACTGTACGCAGGCACGCAGCCTGAGCTGTATCGCAATGACGGGACCGGTCGCTTCGAGGATGTTTCCGAGGCGTCGGGGATACACGTGGTGAATCCCTATGACGGTTACCCGGTGGGCAAGTCCCTGGCTGTCATTCCAATCGATCTCGACCGGGATGGCTGGATGGACCTGATCGTTGCCAATGACACGACCCGGAACTTTCTCTATCACAACAATGGTGACGGAACCTTCACCGAGATCGGTGAGGACGCAGGCGTGGCCTATGACAATCGTGGACTGTCCACGGGCTGCATGGGCATTGATGCGGCGCACTACCGAAACGATGAAGCCATCGGCATCGGGATCGGCAACTTCACCATGGAGATGACGAGTTTCTACGTGTCCGGTCGAGACCCGATGCTGTTTTCGGATGAAGCGATCATCGAGGGGATCGGCTCGTCGACCCGACTGCTGCTGTCCTTCGGGCTGTTCTTCCTCGACTACGACCTCGATGGGAGGTTGGACCTGTTCCAGACCAATGGTCACCTCGAGGACGAGATCTCCGAGATTCACCGCTCCCAGCAGTACCGCCAGCCAGCCCAATTGTTCTGGAATACGGGCAGCACCAGTGGGTCCACCTTCGAGCTGGTGCCCTCCGAGATTGCAGGTGACCTGGTGACGCCCATCGTCGGCAGGGGGGCAGCCTATGCGGACATCGATGCAGATGGCGACCTGGACATCATCGTGACTCAGGTCGGGGACCGACCCCTGCTCCTTCGAAACGAGCAGGCACTTGGACACCATTGGATCCGGATCGTCCTGGAGGGTGCGTCACCGAATCTCGATGCCATCGGGGCCTGGGTCGAGGTCGACGCAGGGGGAATGACACAGCGACGGAAGTTGATGCCCACGAGAAGTTACCTCTCGCAGGTCGAGATGCCCTTGACCTTCGGCCTTGGAGAGCATGATCACCTTGATGCGCTTCGCGTGACCTGGCCTGATGGGAGCACCCAGGAGGTGGACGTCGACTCGATCGCCATCGATGCACAGACGACCATCACCCAGGAGTAGAAGGCTGGGTCCCGATGAGCCAGCCGCACTCGGGGCAGGAATCACTTGTCCAACCTGTTCGCGGGTATCGACATGCCTGGCAGCGTGTCACCTCGTAGTCGAAATGGATCATGCTCTGGCAGTGCGGACACGCATGCTTGCCCGACGCCATCGTCTGCCGCGCATTGCAGACTGGACAGTTGAAGCGAAGAAGTCCGCTGCCCGTGCGTCCACGGCGAAGGGCCGTGGAAATGGCGGTGAGACAGAGGCAGGACACGATGCCGCACAGCGTGACTATCCCCATTGACATCGACAGTCGAAACATGAAGTCATAGGTTGCAACACGTTGGTTGTGCGTCTCCCTGATGACTTGCGAGGCGATGACAAGCAGCGTCGCCCATGTACAGATGGTGACGGACCGCCTCAGCCACACGGCCTTCAAAGGCATGGCCAGTGATTGAAGCAGTTCCGAGATGGCCGTGGCAATCGCCAGTGTTCCAAGTGCCGTTGCGACATCCATGAGAAGGGGCCCGGGCTCCCAGCCGGTCCGCAGGTGCCAGGTCATGTTGATCACGATCCACAGCATGCCGAAGGCCCCGGCAAAGGAAAGACCCGCCCACTTGCGCCACTCCAGTCGAGCCTGAGGCTGGCCGTGGGGTTGCAGCAGAACGAGGGCGGCGAGCCAACCTGCAGTGCCGGTCGCGGCCCCGGCAACAGCCAGCATTTCTCCCGAGAACGAGAACCAGACTTCCGTGCAGATCAACAGGGTTGCTGCAGTCGTCGCTCCGAAGCCGGTCCATCCCGCCCTGGTTCCCCAGTCGAACTCACTGAGCACGAGAGCGATGACGGCTGCCGGAAGCATGTAGTCGATGACGGCGAGGCTCACGAGGAGTTCGAAGACATCCAGGCCAAGTTGGTCTTCCCAGACCATGGCGTTGACCAGCAGGAGGTTGACGAGTGTCACGATCGACAGCAGGTACGCGGATGAGCGGAAGGCCCTCAGCAAGCCAAGCAGGCTCCAGCATGCAAGCAGTCCACAGGCCACGGCAACCGACACCGACGTACCGAACATCTGCCAGAGAATGTCCTCGTCCCTGGCCAGGACTGCCGAGACACCCAGGAGTGCAGTCGCGGCAAGCGCGACAAACATGAGCCGGAGGGTGATTGTCCTGTTGATCATGCGATGCTCAGGATACCGGGATGTCCAAAAAGAACCGCCCCCCGGCCGAAGCCGGGGGGCGGGGTAAGGCACTTTGCCTTGGCGAGTCTCGAGAAAGCCTCGCCATCAACTGATCCTGGGATCAGTCGACATGCATCGTGTACTCAGCACCACCACTGGCGCAGGTCCAAGCCGTATTCCAATCGGAAGGACCAATCCAGAGGCAGAAGTTGCCAGCCGCTACCGTTACCGGGTAGGGGTCAGCCCACATGCCCTCGTCATTGATGGAATAATCCACGAACGCCAAGGCGTCCATGTCCACAATGCCGAGGAGGTGAGCACCACCTGCACCAACGGTGAGGTTGAACGTGCCACCAGCATCGATGACGCCACCATCGTCATACCAGTCGGTATCACGATATTGGCCACCGGTCGGTCCGTCGAGATAGACGGAAGCCGTACCACAATGCATATTCCCGAGGGTGTAGGCACCAAGGGTACCGTCACCATTCAGGCCAGCATTACAGTCATTGGCGGTATCGAAACCGTCTTCCTGACAAATGCTGCATCCATCATCTTCCTCGTGACTGTCCTCGGAACCGTCACAACCGTTGAAGGGCTGTGGGCAGTCAACTGTTGCGCAGGT
>JAYZBD010000031.1:0-38298 GCA_036339395.1 Planctomycetota bacterium
CGAGATCATGGTCGTGGTCCGATTGACCAGCGAGCGAAGTTGCTCGATCAGGGCTGCAGCATGGCTGGGTGAATGGGAGTCGTTCATCGTGGTCGTTTTTCTTGATCCCCCTTGCCCCGTGATGCGGCGGCCACCTGCTTCATTGTAGGGTCAGAGGGGGGGTCACTCGCAATCCCGCTGGGCACGCATGAGGACTTCGTTCATGGTGTCCATGGCCTCGGAGGATGCGACCACGGTTCGCTGGAGGAGTTCCAGGAACTCGGTCTGGAACCGCCTGCTCATGGGATCGTTCCAATCTTCAGTCGTTCGATCCCACTTGATCGTCAGGTCCTTCGTCAGCCGTTGGAGTTTGGCTCGATTCGAAGTCAGGCTCATTGTCGTCGTCTCCCTTGGTTGGTCTTGCCGGTTCACTACCGCCTCGCCGGGTACTTGGTTGATTCAATTCAGCCGCTTCCGCCTTTGGCAATTGCGGTGGAGGAGTCTTGAGGTAGGCATTCAGATGTTCGATCAACGCGGCCATCCAGGCAGTACAGCGTTCCAGGTCGCCATCCACGACTCGGGAAAGCCGCTGCAGTCTTCCTTGGAAGAGCATGCCTTCGCGTTCCAATTCACGAGACCAGCGAGCGATGGCCACGAGCTTGTTTTCACTGTGGATCAGGGCCTGCTTGGCTCGCTTAACTCCCCTGATCTGGTCGATGAACATCGATGGATGGGCCTCTGGTCGTGCGATCTTGGCTCGTTCAAGATCGCTCCTGGCATTTGCCAGTTGCTCGTTGCACTTCTTCTTCCTGCGTGTCCATTCGAGCTTCTGGGTTTGGCTGACCCAGTGCTGAACTCGCAGCACATGACTCTTGGCCTCGCTCGTGGTTGCGCGAATGGATTCGATGTAGTTGATGAGCGCCGCCCGGAAGACGGCTATCGAATCGATCGAACGAACATTGGCCTGTTCGGCCATGGCGGAACTCCATGAGGTCAACGCTGCTGGAGGTAATCCTCGGCTCGCTGGGCTTTACGCAGGAGGAAGGGAATGTGCTCCTTCACGACCACCTGGAACTTCACGAGCACCCGGAGTGCCTGCTCGAACTCATCCAGGAACTTCCTGTGTTCCTGGTCCTTCCACGTCTGCCCGAGTGCGTGGCTCCTGGTATTCAGCATGTTCATCTGCGTATGCAGTTCTTCACTGAATCGCTTCAGGTCATTGGCGAACTTGCGCAGTTCAGTTGGATCGACGATGGCCTTGGCCATGGAATCTCCTTTCACCTTGAAATGTCATGAACTCAATCATAGGTCGTCAGGCTCCTCATTGGCTGTTGGATCTTCCGTTTGAGGCTGAAACACCCGCCCGACATTCCCGATGATCTCACCCTCGACCTTCCCACGGAGGATGACGCTCTTTGCTGCGGCAATGCTGAGGTCTCCCTCGATGACGGCTCCGGGCAGGATTGTCAGCTCCTTGCCGAGAAACGAGACGGATCCAGCGTACCGCCCGTCAAGCCTGGCTGATGCAGTTGCAATGGCTATGTCGACATCGGCTCCCTGGTGTATTTCAACTGTTTCATAGCCACGCAGGTACGTCGGGTTCGTGATCTTCTCTTCCACAACCAGTGAGACACCTTCTCTCATGGTGAAGCCCGCTTCCCGGGCTTCCCGTTCAAATGCGCCCACCGACTGCCAGGCCTTGATCATCGGGAGGACCGTGAAGAGCACGACGATTCCGATGATGCCGATCATGATCCATACGTTGGTTCGACCACTCCGGCTGCGAGGAATCGCTTGTGATTCATGTGTTCCAGTCGTCGGCTGTTCGTTCATGATGGTCCTGGGCATGGTTTGGGGTCTGGTGAATCGTGCCGTGTCCGGATGAGCCACTGGTTGAGCACGAACACGATGAGCACGATCCCCGGGATTGCCAGCCATGTCCAGAGGGACAGCAGGCGGGGGAGGGGCGGCCCAGCCTCGAGGCCTGCCTGGAGGCGGCTTTCAAGATCCCCTTTGACCGCCAGGACATCGATTGTCCATGTCCCAGCAAGGGGAAGTTCAAGGAGTGCGGCGTAGAGCAGCCGATTCGTTGCCGATGCAGAAGTGGCCTCGACGAGGATGGGTTCGTTGTCGGGGTGTCGAAGCATGAGATTGACGGTTGCATCAAGCACTGGTTGGTCCGTTGCAGCGTCCTGGATGAGAACAGACAGGTCGACGGGTCCGGCGCGAAGCGGGGTCGGGGAGGAGAACAGGGTCAGTCGCCACGAGCCACTGACAGTCGATGCGCGAACGATGCCGCCGTCAGCCAGGAGTGGTTCCGAGAGAAGCCCGAGAAGGAGTACCAGGATGGCATATCGACAGGTGATCATGGGATCATGGTCCCCCGCATCTGCATGGGTTGAAGGATGATCCACACACCTGCGCAGTAGAGGGCGAAGGCCACGACGGCCCACGGCAGGAGAAAGCGAAGTTCAGAGATGACCCCTGTCACCATCTGCCTGGCCAGCCTGTAGAGCACGTAGAGAGAAAGCAGGAGCCCGAGATCCAGGAGCAGGATCTCAACTGGCAGTAGCCAGTTTGGTGCAGGTCCACAGCACGACATGGCGAAGGCAGGTTCGCCAAACAGGCTCACTCCGAGATCCTGCATGACACGCTGCGCAGCCGGCCAGGCCGTGAGCCAGCTTGTCATCAGGTGGAAGAGCATGTGGACGAGCCACATGGCGAACCCGATCGGAACCAGGCCGAGGGTTCCTCGGATGGTGATCGTCTTGAAACGTTCCCGTGATGGCCCGGCTGCCTTGGCGAGCAGGCCCGCCAACGGCAGGAGCACTGCCGGGATGAGAACTGCAACTGTGAAGAACGTGGCGGTGGCGACGGGAAGAATCGATTCGAGGCCAAGTTGTTCCTGCCAGCGAGCTTCCGTATCGAGGACCGGGCCAACCATGCCGAGTGCATTGGCAAAGGCGCCGAAGACAAGTACCGCAACGAGGGCGCAGATGTCCCACCGGGTTGAGAACCTGCCGACCGAGGAGCGATTGGGATCGTGGACAAGGCTGTTGCCCGGGATGCTCGGGAGCAGGCCAACGTTGTCATGCGGACAGGCACGCACGCAGTCGAGGCAGAACGTGCAGTCCATGTTTCCATTCTTCCGGGGTTGGAACAGGTCAAGCTCACATCCACGGTACTGCTCGTTGCCCTTGATGCAGTCGTGTGTCGAACAGGTATTGCATACGGACGCACTTCGAATTCGTACCTCGCGAGGCGACGCCAGGGACTGGACGAAATGGAACTGCCCGATCGGGCAGACGTACTTGCAGAAGCTGGCGCCGCGGAAACACGAATCAATGACGGATGCCCCGATGAAGTACCCGATGATGATCCAGGCCGTCAGCCACGGGCTGTCCCAGAGACTCAGGACCTCGTAGGACCAGAGGAATCCCACCAGCAGCCCGACGGCGATCCATTTCGATCGAAGCCAGGTTGGCCATGGCCGTGTCGGATTGAACAGTTTCTTGCCAAGTTCCCTGGGAAGCATGAAGGGACATGCAAAGCAGAAGAGGTTCCCGGCAAGCAGCAGCGCCAGGACGACCAGCCCTCTCCAGTGCGTCCAGGGAAGCACTCCGGCAAGGTTCAATGGACTTACCTCGGGACCAAGGAGGCCGTCAAGGATCACGGCAACGGCCAGCAGGATCATGATGGCCTGCAGGCTTCGCCTGAAGGCTGGATGAGCGATGAGCGAGCCTTGCCTTCCATGTTTCCTCAACTCATGTTTACTTCCAGGAACACCGCCTCCGTAGGATTCCTGTACCTGGCCATGGACATCAAGGACTGGCAGTGCGACCCTGGATGCATGCCCTGCAACTGCCAGTTCGACCTTGGCAGGATTGACCAGCCTTGGCGCCAGCAGTGAGCGGAGCAGCATTGCGACTGGAACCAGGTAGATGATCGATCCTGGAACCCACATGATTGCGCCTGCAAGCGACTGATCCTGGAGTGCATCCAGGGAGGTGATGCGGGGCGCCGATGCATACGACCTGTAGATCGGTGTCTCCTTGAAGCAGAAGAAGGCCGAGAAGATCGTGTTCTGGAGATCGGCCAGGAGCAGGTAGGGAATCATGGCCCACCTGGGCCAGTGGGGACTGCTGGGCCAGGGCTGTATCACCGGCCACCAGAACAGTGTCGCTGTGAAGATGAAACAGGCATGTTCAACGACATGCCACGTGGGATTGCGAAGTCCCGCTTCATAGAGAACGGGAACATGCCATGCCCAGGTCGCGATGAAGAACAAGGTCCACCCCACGACAGGATGGACCATGAAGCGAGCTCCTCGACGGAATGCGCCCCATGCCAGGAAGGGACCGACCCAGTACCTGCGAATGGTCCGAGGAAGTCCCATGAGCATCGGAAGACCAGGGGCACCAAGGAGGATCAATGGGGGGCCGACCATCATCAACAGCAGGTGCTGTGTCATGTGAACCGAGAGCAGGAGGGTTCCAAGTGCATCCAGTGGTGAGGCGATGGCAAGCCATGTCACCCACAGGCCCGAGGTGTAGCAGTACAGACGCCATCTCGGGAAACGGGTTGGCAGGCGGCCATGGAGGTGCCGCCAACCACGGAAGTAGAGCACCAGGGCAAGCAGAAGGGGGAACCACAGGAGGGGGTCGAAGTTCCAGGATTCCAGCATGGCCCGCGTGGTGGGTGACATGAAGGACAGGGTACTTGTTTCCGCGTACTTGAAGCCGGCTGGTTGCTAGGGCCCCGTCGTCGGACGTGGCACGTTCGATTCCTCTGCGCCCGGCTCATGCTCCCACTCCGGGTGGAGTGTCATGAGGAAGGACACCAGGGCCGTGACCTCCGATGGAGAGAGGTGCTTGCCGTATGCGGGCATGTTCCCACCGCCCTGGATGACCTGCCTGATGAGTTCATCCCGGGTCAGCCGGGTAGCGACATCGTCCAGTTCAGGTCCTCGTTCTCCACCTCGACCTTCGAGCATGTGGCAGTTCCTGCACTGCTTGTTCTGGATGATCAATGCACCCTGCAGTTCCAGGGGAGATCTTCCCTGGACAAACTGGGTCGGCGTCGGGATGCCGCTCCACGCATTCATGACTGGTGACCAGGGAGACTTGTAGCCAAGGTACGTCAAGCTGCCCAGGACAAGCAGGATGAAGATGACCGTGATCACCGAGAAGGGGCGGCGTCTCCAACTCTTTTCTCCATCGCCCGAGATGAAGGGCAGCAGCAGGAGTACTCCCAGCGCAAGCACCGGGAATGCCATGATCAGGAATGTCTCCATGTAGGGCGGAAGCAGTGCAAGCACGGCGAAGATCGATTGGAAATAGAAGTCGGGCCGTGGAGCGGTATGAATGAGTGTCGGGTCTGGTTCTCCGTTGGGTCCTGCTGGTCCGAACATGGCTGCGCAGAAGAACACGAGGAAGAGCACGATTCCACAGGCAATCATGTCCCTGCCAGCGGCATTCGGGAAGAAGGGCATTCCCCGCTTGTGCACCTCCTTCTCGTAGGTCTCCCGATAGGTTGCCTTGTTGACCTGGTATCCGGGCGTCGGGGCCTCGTTGATGCCGCACTTGATGACGAGCAGCAGGTGGGCGCCGATGAGCATGATCAGCGTCCCTGGGATCACGAAGACGTGCAGCGCGAAGAACCGTGAGAGTGCTTCGCCGCCGATGATCGGGCCACCGAGCACGAAGTACACCAGTTCAGGGCCGATGAAGGGGACTCGCCCGGCCATGGCCATGCCGACGCCAAGGCCCCAGTAGGCATCCTGGTCCCACCGAAGGACCTGTCCCGTGAATCCCATGGCCAGGGTGCACAGGAAGAGAAGCACGCCGACGATCCACGTCAGTTCACGTGGGTACTTGAAGGCCCCGTAGAGGAAGACCTGGATCATGTGGATCGTCATGAAGGCGATCATCAAGTGGGAGCCCCATACATGCATCCCGCGCAGGAACCACCCCATCTGTTGCCTGTAGTTGAGGTACTCAAGACTGGCGTAGGCTTCATCGGCCGAGGGCACGTAGACAAGGGACAGGCAGATTCCAGTTGCAATCTGCAGCATGAAGATCGTCAATGTCATGCTTCCGAATACGTACCACCACCTGGCGCTCATGGGCACGGAGTGCGTCATCGAGGGACCGAGGGTCTCCCCGAGTTTCAGGCGTTCTTCAAACCAGTTGATGACGGATGCAAACATCGGTGAGTGGATCTCAGGTTGTTTCCTGGAGTGTTGGTAGTCGGCCGGCGAGGATGCGGAGTCGTCCCTGCTTCAACGCGTCCTGGTCGACCTTGTAGGGGTAGAGCCCGCGAGGCGGTGGACCGGCGGCATGTGAGCCGTCCGCGTAGTACACCCCTCCGTGGCATGGGCACATGAACAGTTTTGATTCGGGGAACCAGCGGACCGGGCATCCCAGGTGCGTGCAGTTGATGGCGAAGACGTTGAAACTTCCATCTTCAAGACGCCGTACCCAGCAGGGGGTGTTGGCCGTATACCCGTCCCAGGTCACGTCGAATTCGGGTGGATTCCGGTAGGTCGCCATCCTCGTCTGGCCACGTGGAAAGTCATCAACGCCACCAGGAACCAGGTCGACCCAGGCTTGCCAGTCATCACGTTTCCATGAGGAGAAGACGTACCCGAGAATGGGAACGGCGACGAGCAGGCCGACAACGACATTCAACGCCGCTCCGAGCCAGAAGAGGAATCCGCGACGTGATGGTGCGGGCCCCCCGGGCTCACCGAGCATCTGTACATCCGGGGCTTCCTTGTAGTCAAATGATTCAGGCATGGTCATGTGTCCTCATGGCACCTGTGTTCCACTGCCTCGCGGGTTGCCCAGTGATGGGAACGGAGCGCCGGCGAATTCCACCCGGTGTGATGCCAGGAAGGCGACCAGGTCACTGATCTGCCTGTCGTTGAGAGGTGGCAGCCCGGCACGCTCAGCAGTTGGCGAGCCATTGATGGTTCCTCTCCAGTTGGGCATGCCCAGGTCGAGCCGACCGCAGATGATTGCACTCCGGAGCGCCTGGTCGCTGACAAGAGCCAGGTACGAACTGTCTACAATCGAGCCGGCAGCCTGGCCACCTGTTCCACCCTTGCCATGGCATGCGGCACAGTGCGTGGCAAAGAGGGAAGCTCCGCGTGCCGGGTCTCCCTTCGCGCTTGAAACCAGTGGTGGTGGGGCCTGGTCCCCTTCGACGCCGGCGTTGCCCCAGGTTCGGTGCATCCCATTGACGATGTCACTGACCTGCTGGTTTGTGAGCCCGCCACCCTGTTCACGTGCAAAGGGGGGCATCAGGGAGCCATGGACTCCATCACTGGTGATCTGCACGAGGTACGCGGTGTCGGCCAGCGAGAGGTAGAGAGGGTCATTGAGAGGTCTTGCAGCACCGAACTGCCCATTGGTGCCGTGACATCCACTGCAGTTGGCCGAGTAGAGCGTATTGAATGCATGGACATCGGTCGGAAGCACCGATTCCTGGGCTCGAGTGGGCTTGCCGGGCATCCAATCACAGCCGGCGAGGAATACCCCGATGATCGCCATGCTCAATGGGACCAGGCGTTGCATCATTCGTCATCTCCACCGATTGAAGGAACTCCAGGACTGTCCACGCCGAGTCGTTCGAGCATCGACCAGTTCTGCATCGTGCTGATCCGCTCACTGCGTGTCACGATGAATCCGCAGATTGCACCGAAGACGATCTGCGAAATGATGAACCACGTCCAATTGACATGGTCATTCAGTACGGGATTGACCACCCGGAGCGATCCCCAGGCCAGCCCGGACCAGAGCAGTGGAATGAAGGCGGCTGCGAAGAGGATTCTCCCCTTGCCAATCATCGGAAGAACGACTCCGTAGAGCAGGCCGATCATGATCGACATGGACAGGTGAATCAGGGTGCCGAAGATGAAACCCCACGTGTGCCACTGTGCAAGTTGCGAAGCATCATCCTGGCTGAGGGAGGGCAGGATCGTTGCGGCGAGGATGTTGACCGTGTACCAGGGGCTGCCCTCTGCAATGAGCCCGTAGGCGACTGCGATGACCGCCATGGCAATGCCGCCAACCAGTCCCCCGATGGCTCCAGCACCATAGGGGTGGATTTCGAGTGGAATCCGGACACGGTGCGTGCCCCCGGGGACCATGAGATGTGCAACACCCCCTGGCCGGGGTTCAATGGAGACGCGTTCTTCTTCGAAGGGAACAAGCTGGTGGATGTTGTCCGGGAGCACTTCCTTCCACCACCGGATGGCTCCGACAAGTGCGATGACGAAGCCGATGATGCTGACACTCCAGATCGTGACGATCCCCGTGAAGATCAGGGTCACTCCGAAGGCGCAGACGAATGGCGAAGAGGTTGGTGCCGGCAGGCGGATGCCGTTCTCGGTGCCGGGTTGTTGCGTGTCATGTGCCATGGGGTATCAGCGGCCGATGATGTAGACGATGGTAAAGACGGCGATCCAGATGCCGTCGACGAAGTGCCAGTACCAGGAGAGGAGCTCGATCTTCTCGGCATGTCGCTTGTGCATGAAGCCCAGCAGCGTCAGGACGAAGACCAGGCTCAACAGGAACAGGCCGATGGTCACGTGCGCAGCATGGAAGCCGACGACCGTGTAGAAGCCGGATCCGAACAGGTTGGTCCTGATGGTCAATCCCTGTTCGGCAATCATTCCGTACCACTCGAGCCCAGTGCCAACGAGGAACTCGGCACCGAAGAGAATCGTGAGGAGCCACCAGAAGGCGAAGGCTCCCATGGCACCCTTGCGAAGTGATCTCACGGCAAGGGTGATCCAGATGGAGCTCGTGAGGAGGAAGAACGAGTTGAAGACCACTTTCATGGGCGCCGCCGAGACCTCGAGTACCTCGCTCGGAGTGGGGGTGCCGGCTGGATCCTTGCCTATGTAGAAGAGGTAGACGGCCAGCAGCGTCCCGAAGAAGGTGATCTCGGAGCAGATCAGGCAGAGCATGCCGCACTTGCCACTGTCCATCGCCTGTGACATTGCTTCAGGAGGCGAAAGGAGCGGGGTGGCGGGTGATGTCGGTGTTGCAGACATGAATTATTCGTACTTCCAGTCGGGGTCTTCCGGGTGCTTCTTGTCCCACAGCGGGCGGCGTGAGTGAACGACAGGTTCTTCTTCAAAGTTGTATTCAGGAGGTGGGGAGGTCGTCGACCATTCGAGGGTCCAGGCATCCCACGGGTCGGCCCCGGCCTTCCTGCCCGACCTGAGTGATCGAATGACATTCCAGATGAAGAAGAGCACGCCGGCAATCTGGATGAGAACGCCGATCGAGGAGAGCATGTTCCAGAGCTCCCAGCCTCGATCAGCGTGGTAGGTGTAGATTCGGCGCGGCATGCCGAGCATGCCGGATACGTGCATCGGCCCGAAGGTCAGGTTGAACCCGATGAAGAGCAGCCAGAACTGGCATTTGCCCAGCGATTCGGAAAGCATCCTCCCGGTCACCTTCGGGAACCAGTAGTAGATGGCGGCGAAGATGGCGAAGACCAGTCCGCCGAAGAGCACGTAATGGAAATGGCCGACGACGAAGTAGGAATCGCTGACCTGCCAATCGAAGGGAACGGTGGCGAGCATCACGCCGGTCAATCCCCCGATGAGGAACATGGCCAGGAAGCCGGTGGAAAAGAGCATCGGTGTAGCGAAGCGGATCTTGCCGCCGAACATGGTCCCCACCCAGTTGAACATCTTGATGCCGGTCGGAATCGCGATCAGGAAGGTGGATCCCATGAAGATCGTGTTGACCATGGGACTCAGGCCCAGGGCGAACATGTGATGTACCCAGACACCGAGACTGATGAAGCCGATGGAGACCGTCGCCGCCACCATGAGCGGGTAGCCGAAGATGACCTTCCGACAGAAGACGGGAATGATCTCGGAGACGTAGGCGAATGCCGGAAGGATGAGAATGTAGACCTCGGGATGGCCGAAGAACCAGAAGAGGTTCTGCCAGAGGACGGCGGACCCACCTCCCTGGGGATCGAAGAAATGTGCTCCCATGAGTCGGTCGAAGAGGAGCATGACCTGCGCGGCTGCCAGGGGGGGCATGGCGATCATGATCAGGATCGCATCAATGAGCATGAGCCAGACCAGCAGCGGCATCTTCATGAGCGTCATCCCGCGACAGCGCATGGTCAGGATCGTCGTGATCAGGTTGATGCCGGTGGCGATCGATCCGAATGAACTGACGAGCAGGCCGAGAATCCAGTAGTCCGTGCTGTGGCCCCGTGAATAGGTCCGCTCAGTCAAGGGCGCATAGGCGAACCACCCCACGTCCGGAGCCGATCCCATCCCGTAGAGGCCCTGTGCGCCGAAGTAACTGAAGTAGAGAAGGAGTCCACCGAAGAGGAAGAGCCAGAAGCCGAAGGCATTCAGTCTCGGGAACGCCAGGTCGCGTGCCCCGATCTGCAATGGGACGAAGTAGTTTGCAACACCCAGCAGGATGGGCATTCCGACCAGGAAGACCATGGTCGTCCCGTGCATCGTGAACAGCCTGTTGAAATCCTCGGGCGAGAGCACCGTATTCCCCGGTACGGCAAGCTGCCATCGCATCATCGTCGCTTCCAGTCCACCGATCAGGAAGAAGATCAGGCCGGTCGATACGTACATCACGCCGAGTTTCTTGTGATCGGCAGTTGCAATCCACTCATGCAGCCGGGACAGGAATGGCGCACGGAGGTATCCCGAGCCGTTCCCATGTCCAGGTTGCTGGAGTGTTGTCATTCGTCTCGGCTTTCTTCTACTTGAGTGTGAGGAGGTAGGAAACAACTTCCTTGACCTCCTCCGGTGAAAGTTTCATGGAGGGCATTCGGCATCCGGGCTTGATCATCTGGGGATCAAAGACCCATGTGCTGAGGTTCTCGGGGGTATTGGCGACAACGCCGGCTCCGATCACGCTCCGGCTCATCAGGTGCGTCAGATCGGGCGCAAAGGTGCCGTTTGCGATCGTTCCCCTGACCCTGTGGCAGTTGATGCATGAAGTCTGCAGGAACAGGTTTCGACCTTCAGTCACACCTGCATCGTCTACTGCATCCATTCGCTGGTTCGTGACCCATTCATGGAAGTCATCCTCTTCGTGGACGACGACCGTGATGAGCATGTTTGCATGCTGGGTCCCGCAGTATTCGGCACACTGGCCGACGTAGGTGCCCGTCATCGTTGGTTGAAGCCAGAGGTGGTTCAGCCTGTTGGGAACGACATCGGTCTTCCCGGCCAGCTGGGGCACCCAGAAACTGTGGATGACGTCATTCGATTCAAGCGTCAGGTAGATCGGAACAGACTTGCCATCGCGTGTCAGTGGCACGTGCAGTTCGTTGGCCGTGACGAACCCCTGCTCCGGGTAGTCGAACTCCCACCACCACTGGTGGCCCACCACGGTGATCTCGAGAGAACCAGGAGGAGGACTGGTGTGGTCAATTTCGAAGATCGTCCTGGCTGAAACCAGGAAGAGTATGAAGACGATTACGGTCGGGATGATGGTCCAGGCAAGTTCAATCGGATTCGAACCATAGACCTGGGGCGCTTCGGTGTCATCATCGGGGTCCTGGCGGTACTTGATGATGCACCAGAGAATCAATACGGCCATGACCAGGAATATCAATCCACAGATGCCCCAGACAAACCAACTTACGTCGAGAATCTTCTGTGCAGGGATCGACCGCGGAGCGAACATCGTGGGTGAGGGAGATGCCCCATCTGCGCACACGGGTCCGCCGGCAGCCATGGCTGGAAGGACGAAGGAAAGGCTCAACAGGCAGGAGGCGACCAGTGCCATGGAAGGCATCCATGAGGGTCTTCGCCGTATTGACGCCGTGGGCCGGCGTGGTGGCATCGGCAGGCTCCGCATTTCCCTGTCACCAGAACGTGGGTGGGGTGAGTAAAGCAGACTCGGGTCAGGTCTGCAACCTCTCGGGGGGGGAAAGCGGAACTTCATCGATCCTGCCGGGGGGTATCAAGCGGGGGTATCTGCCGGCGAAACAGCCGGGTCGAGTTTCGGCCGTCCTATGCAGAGGTAGTTGAACCCAAGGCCGGCCATCCGAACCGGATCCCAGAGATTCCTGCCATCGAAGATCAACGGGCTTCGCATGCTGCTCCGGAGGCGATCGAACTCCGGAGTACGGAATTCGCTCCATTCCGTGCAGATGACCAGCGCATCGACGTTGCATGCGGCTTCGTACATGTCGTCGGCGCGTTCCATTCCGGTTTCAAGCTGCTGGAAGTTGTCGGCTGCAACAGGGTCGTACCCGATCACCTCGGCTCCGGATTCAAGCAGGGCCTTGACGATCGATCGCGATGGCGCTTCACGGATGTCATCCGTGCGGGGCTTGAATGCCAGGCCCCAGATGCCGATCCGAAGCCCGCTCATGTCTGTTCCCAGCACCGCGTGCATCCTGTCGATGAACCATTGCCGTTGTGACTGGTTCACGACATGCACGGCCTCGTTGAGTGGAGTCGGCAGCCCGGCCTCCCTGCCCATCTCGATGATTGCAATGATGTCCTTCGGGAAACAGGATCCCCCGTAGCCCAGCCCCGCGTAGAGAAAGTCACGCCCGATGCGAGTATCGGTACACATTCCTTCACGGACACTGGCGATGTCGGCCCCGTGATGATCACAGAGCCGAGAGACCTCGTTCATGAACGAGATTCGACATGCCAGCATGGCGTTTGACGCGTACTTGACCATTTCAGCTGAAACGATGTCCATGAAGAGGCATGGGTTTCCCTGTCGTACGTAGGGGGCATACAACTCTTCAAGAACCTTTCGCCCAGCGTCATCATCAACACCGCAGACGATTCGATCAGGCTTCTGAAAATCGCTGACGGCATCCCCCTCCTTGAGAAACTCGGGGTTGTCCGCCACGGAAAATGGTGTTTGGACGTTCGCCTTGATCCGGTCTCGGACAGCTGTCGTTGTTCCAAGTGGGACCGTGGATTTCACCACGACCAGTGGGTGGGGGGCCGTCAATGCCGCGGCAATGGCATCCGCGATGTCATCAGCGACCGACATGACGGCAGACAGATCGGTTGTGCCATCGTCTCCAGTCGGGGTTCCGACGCAGATGAAGATGACCTGGGCGTCCCTGTATGCTTCTTCCGGATCGTCAGTGAACTGGAGTCGTTCCGAGGCGATGTTGGCCCTGAGGAGTTCTTCAAGTCCTGGTTCATGGATCGGGCAGCCTCCCTCCCTGAGGGTCTTCACCCGATGGGGGTCGAGGTCCAGGCAGGTGACCTGGTTTCCCGTGTTCGACAGGCATGTCCCGGTGACCAGGCCTACGTATCCACTTCCAACGATGGTCAGGCGCATGGCGTCCCTTCCTCAGCAAGAGCAGGTTCATCGATGTCCAGGTCGGTCAATGAAGGAATGGTCGATTCAAACTCCAGGAGATCCCGCTTCAATTGCAATGCCCGGCTCGAAGAATCAGTACTGCCTGCGAATCCACCCAGCCCTCCCGTGGATTCGAGAATGCGGTGGCATGGCACGAAGATCGGCAGTGGATTGTGCCTCATGCTGCTGGCTGCTGCGCGGATGGCATTCGGGCTTCCTGCTCGGCGTGCAAGATCGGCATAGCTGGTCGTTGTACCGAGGCCGATGCCCCGGCATGCCTTCCAGCAGCGGAAATAGAAGGGAGGGCCGGCAGGAATCCTCGCCTCAATACACAGGGCGGGATCCAGGGATTCCCCGCTGAAATACCGTTGAAGAGCCAGGGATGATCGAGGACAACAGTCTTCGTCAAACAGCGTGTCCGAAGGCCAGGGATGATCGAGGATGTCCGGCCAGTCGGTGAGCAGGACACCCTGCTCATCGATGGCGAGCATGAAGAGTCCCATCGGCGCCTCGATCGGACGCCAGGCCTTGATCCTGTTCGATGTTCCTGGCATGCCCCCATTCTATCAAGGTCCGAGTGTTGCCCATGCCCGGCCAGCGGATACCATTCAATGATGTCACAGGCCCACCAGACTACGTCGCAGCACCTTGACGAAGCTTCCCGGCAACTGCTGAAGCTTCTTGAACAGGCTGACCCGGAAGTTTCGAGGCACATGGCTGCAGAGGCCCAGCGGCAGTCGAACACCCTGGAACTCATCGCATCCGAGAATCATGTCAGCCCGGCTGTCATGCATGCCATGGGATCGTGGTTGACGAACAAGTACGCGGAGGGGTACCCGGGCAAGCGATACTACGGTGGTTGCGAGTTCCATGACCATATCGAGAATCTCGCCCGTGATCGAGCCAAGGCCTTGTTCGGGTGCGCACATGCCAATGTCCAGCCACACAGTGGGGCCAGCGCGAATATCGCGGCCTTCATGGCCATGTGCAAACCCGGGGATCGCATCCTCTCCCTGCCCATCAAGTCAGGTGGTCACCTGAGTCATGGATTGAAGCCGAACTTCTCAGGCACCTTCTACGACATCGTCGACTACGACCTGGATCCCGAGACCGAGTTGCTCGACTACGACGAGATACGACGTATCGCGATCGAGACGAAGCCGAGGATGATCATCTGCGGGTACTCGGCCTACCCGAGGACGATCGACTTCGCGGCATTTCGTTCAATAGCCGATGAGGTCGATGCCGTGCTCATGGCGGATATCGCGCATATTGCAGGACTTGTTGCGGCTGGTGTTCATTCATCACCATTTCCACACGCGCATGTCGTTACGACGACAACACACAAGACATTGCGGGGTCCACGTGGTGGCATGATCCTGACGGATGACGAGGAGATCGCGAAGCTCATCGACAGGAAGGTCTTCCCGGGCTCGCAGGGCGGCCCCTTGATGCATGTCATCGCCGCGAAGGCGATTGCATTCGGTGAAGCTCTCGAGCCGTCGTTCGAGACCTATGCACGGAACGTCGTGACGAATGCCGAGGCGATGGCGACTGCGCTCGTCGAAAAGGGATATCGACTCTGCAGTGGAGGCACGGACAACCACCTTGTACTTGTCGATCTGCAACCCCGGGACGCAGAGCTGACCGGCGCAGATGCGGAACGCTGGCTTGAGACGGCGGGAATCATCACGAACAAGAATGGAATCCCGAACGACCCGAGGCCGCCGATGGTGACCAGTGGTCTGCGACTTGGCACCGCTGCAGTCACGACACGGGGACTTGACGCGGGTGCGATGGTGGAAGTCGTCGAACTCCTTGATCGAGTCATGGGTTCCCAGGGTGACGAGTCGGAGTGCCATGCCGTTGGCGACTCGGTTCGTTCGATCTGCGAACGATTTCCACTCTAGTCGGCATCAGCACTGCTTCCTGCATTCCACGGTTCGAAGCCCTTCGTACACCGCGGCGCTGACGGCTGTTGCAAGATTCAGGCTTCGTGCCTCCGGTTGCATCGGGAGCATGACTCGATGGTCCTCACCCCACTGCCTTGTCACGTCATCGTGCACGGACCGGGGTACTCCACTTGTTTCATTCCCAAAGAGGAGGTAATCCCCACGATGGAACTCCGCCTCCCAGTGCGGACGATCTGATCGAGTCGTGTAGAGCCAGAGGCGACGGGGTTGCTGTGTTGCAAGGAACTCATCCCAGGAGGAATGCTCGATGCAGGAGAGATGCTGCCAGTAGTCGAGACCGGCCCTGCGACGTGCCTTTTCATCCATGTCGAATCCAAGTGGATGGACCAGGTGCAGCACACAACCTGCAGCAACGGCCGTACGGCCGATGTTCCCGGTATTGTTGGGGATCTCGGGTGCCAGAAGCACGATGTGGAAGAGTGGATCGTTCACGAGCGGGATGACGGGTGCGTCCGAAAGGACGTTCGATTATCCTACTCCGTCTCCCCCTGCCTCGGCATGATGCCGCTGGTCGGGGGGTATGGAGAAGGGAAGCCATGCCGAACTATACGACTGAACAGATCCGCAATATCGCGATCCTTGGATCCTCAGGCTCGGGCAAGACGACCCTGGCAGAAGGGATGCTCTCACGAGCCGGAGCCATTCCAAGGGCCGGGAAGGTCGAGGACAACAGTACGGTCTCTGACTGGGATGATCTTGAAAAGGAGTTCCAGCACAGCCTCGACAGCAGTGTCATGCATCTTGATCATGCTGGATGCCACGTCAACATCATTGATACCCCGGGGCGGCCTGATTTCTTCGGCAAGTCGGTTGGTGTTCTCCCGGCCGTCGAGACAGCAGTCATCCTGATCGATCCCGCTGCCGGGATTCAGCCAGTCACCCGGAGAGCCATGGCTCGAGCCACGGACTGTGGCGCTGCTGTTGCAATTGTCGTGAACAAGATCGATTCGGGATCGAATCTCAAGGCAACACTCGATTCCATCCAGGAGGCATTCGGGAGGCGATGTCTTCCAATCAATGTCCCCTGCGACGGGGGCAGTGAGGTCAAGCGGTGCTTCCTCTCCGGTGAAGGTGATTCGGACCTTGGTTCGATCGATGATTTCCATACGGCGATCATCGAGCAGGTTGTCGAAACCGACGAGGCACTCATGGAGCAGTACCTTGAACAGGGTGAAGTTGACAGCGCAAGCCTGGCCGATCCTTTCAGGCAGGCGATGTTCGAAGGTCACCTTGTTCCAGTGATGTTCACTTCCGCGCGCGAAGGCGTGGGGGTTGGAGAACTCGTGGACCAGGTCATTGAACTCTTTCCAAATCCGTTGCAGGGCCAGCCGCGACCGTTCCAGAGGATCAAGGGAGATGAACGCGAGCCCATCGAGCCTACGCATGATGCGGGTGATCCGCTGCTGGCGCATGTCTTCAAACTGTCCTCGGATCCATTCGTCGGAAAGCTCGCCTACATTCGGATTCACCAGGGTTCCATCAAGTCTGGTGAAAGCCATCGACTTGATGACGAACGCAAGCCGGTCAGGCTGTCTCATCTCATGCGGATGCAGGGCAAGGAATCATCTGACATGGATTCGGCCATTCCAGGTGACATCGCGGTCGTCTCGAAGATAGACGAGATCGTCTGCAACAGCGTATTTCATGCCGAGGCTGCAAACACCATTGCCTCGATCGTGCCCATAACACAGCCGAAACCCATGTTCGGCCTGGCCATCGAGGTGACATCGAAGGGGGCCGAGGGAAAGCTCAGCGAGGCCATATCAAAGATGCTTGCGGAGGATCAGACCCTGGCGCTGGAACGTGTTGCAGCAACACACGAAACAGTCTTCAGGGGTCTCGGCGAACAGCACCTGAGGGCGAAACTCCGGCTTTTGAAGGACCGCTACGGGGTGGAAGTCGATACGAGGCAGCCGAAGGTTGCCTACAAGGAGACCATTACCGGCGAGGCCGAAGGCCATCATCGTCACAAGAAGCAGACGGGCGGGTCCGGCCAGTTCGGAGAGGTGTACCTTCGTGTCAAGCCCGCTTCACCCGAGGATGAAGAACTCGTCAATGGGCTCGTCTTCGCTGATGAAACGTTCGGGGGTTCTGTTCCCAAGCAGTTCCTGCCAGCCATTGAAAAGGGTGTCAGGCAGGTAATGGGTTCCGGTGCCGTTGCCGGTTACCCGATGCAGAACATCCACGTCGCCGTCTACGACGGGAAGCATCACCCGGTTGATTCCAAGGAAGTCGCCTTCGTCGCCGCCGGCAAGAAGGCATTCGTCGACGCGGTCCAGAAGGCATCACCAGTGCTGCTTGAACCATTCGTCACGCTTGAAATCACCGTTCCAGCGGAGATGATCGGCGATATATCAGCCGACCTGTCTGGTCGTCGGGCACGAATCCAGGGTACCCAGATTCTTCCGGGCAACCAGGCCATCCTGAGCGCCGAGGCGCCTCTTTCCGAAGTCATGAGTTATTCCAACCAGTTGAAGTCGATTACTGCGGGAGCCGGCAGCTATGCGATGGAATATTCCCATGATGAAAATACGCCTCCGAATGTCCAGGCCGATGTCATCAAGGCATTCAACCCCCAGGAAGACGAGGACTGAGGCTTCCTTGACCGGGTTGCAGTTGGCCTATACTCCACGCATGCGATCTACGTGGTTGCTGCTGCTGACCCTGCTGGCTTCCGGGCCTTCACTGCCCGGCTGTGTCTTTGACGACTTCAAGGACATCGGTGAGAGTTTCAGTCCCAAGACCCCGATGCAGGCTGCAAGTGATGCCCTCGATCCCTACAACGCCGACCTGCGCCGGGAGGGGGTTGTCCTGCTGTCGACTGCGGATTTCGGTGGTGCTGATGTCTACCTGAACATGTATCGCGATTACGTTGAGCATGAGACCGATCCGCTCGTCCGATCGGCTGCAATCACGGCCCTCGGACGTCACGGTACACCGGAGGACGCGGTTCTCATTGTTCCCTGGATCAGTTCATCGGTAACGGACAGCCAGAACGTCAGGTGGGTTGCCGCCAAGGCGTTGCAGCGTCTGCACAATCCAGAAGTGGTTGAAGAACTCATCAGGGTTCTTGTCAGTGATGGTGATGATGGTGAGGTCAAGGCTGCTGTTGCTGTTGCCCTTGGACAGTATCCGGAGGACCGGGTATTCCAGGCTCTCCTGCTGGGCCTTGATGACCGTCGGTTGTCCGTCAACGTTGATGCTGCCCAGTCCCTGGCGACCTTGACTGGCCAGGAGTGGGGACTCAGCAGGACCGACTGGCAGCTCTGGTATGACAGCCAGTCCGACAAGTCCAGGATGTTCGCAGGGAGACTGGACTACTTCTACCCGACGTACCAGCGTGACAAGCTCTGGTTCGAACACATTGCATTCTGGATACAGCAGTCCTATGAACAACCTTCCCAGCCAGCGGGACTCGCTCCGAAGCAGAAGCGTCGCGGTACGTGGGATGAACCAACATCGAATGACACGTGACCTGTGCAGGTTGGCATGAGACGAACCTGATAGCCTGTGCACTTGTCGAGCACGCCCGGCCAGTTGAAGAGCGATGATGGCCAAATCAAGTCCGGCCGACTTGTGGGGAAATCGCTCCCCGTGGCGATCGCGATCCTGGCGTTGCCGATCCTCATCCAACAATTCCTGGCGGCAACAGTCGGCCTCGTCGACAAGATGCTCGCTGGAGCGCTCCCCGAGGAGATCGTTACACAGGCGCTGGATGGGCTCGGCGTGGGGTCCTACGTAGGCTGGTTCATCGGCATCGCGATGTCGGGCCTGGGCATTGGTGGACAGGCGATCATCGCGAGGGCGATGGGGGCCGGGGATCGACTGCTTGGAGAACGTGCACTTGGACAGGCCCTGTGCCTGTCTCTTGGTTGGGGCGTGCTGGTCTCCGGCGTGATGTGGGCAGGCGCCCCGCTGCTTGCCCAGGTCGCGTTCAGTACGGACCAGGTCCTGGCAAGGGAGTTCTGCATCGAGTACGTCCGCATCATTGCGGTTGGACTGCCATGCTTCGGAATCATGATGGTTGGTGGGATGTGCATGCACGGAGCGGGTGAGTCGATTCGACCCTCGTTGATCGCCGTGATCGTCAACATCGTCAACGTTTGTGTCTCATGGGTTCTCTCGGGAGCTGATCTTCGCTGGGGTGAGTCGGTCCTCGAGAACCCGTTCCAGTACGACTTGCATGTCCAGGGAATCGCATGGGGGTCGTCTGCGAGTTTTCTTGTTGGAGCTGTTTTGACACTGCTGGTTCTCGGGCGGGGAATTCGCGACCTGAAACTGTACCCAGGCCGATTGAAGATCGAATGGGGCATGGCATGGCGGGTCATCAGGATCGGCATTCCCAACTTCATCGAAGGATGCTCGATGTGGACGGCGAACCTGGTTGTCCTCTGGTTCATCGGCATCGTGTCCCTGCGGGGGGCGAGAGATGCCCTTGAGGCGACGGGTGCAGCAACAGCAGACCTGGCCGAGCCCGGGGAAGGGCTCCAGGGAGCGCACATCATTGCTGTTCAGTGGGAGTCCTTCAGTTTCATGCCGGGCTTTGCCATTGGAATCGCCGCCGGGTCGATTGCCGGGCAATACCTCGGAGCAGGCAATGTACGCATGGCGAAGAAGGCCGTCTGGATGTGCACCGGTCTCGGGATCTTGATCATGGGGCTCTGCGGCATTGTCTTGATGGTGTACGGAAAGGCGTTGACAGCTGTTGTGAGCGACCAGGCCATCCACATGGAATACGTGCCCAAGCTCCTGTTCATCTGTGGTGCAACGCAGGTGTTCTTTGCAACATCGATGGTTGTGCGACAGGCGCTGCGCGGAACAGGTGATACGTTCTGGGTCTTCATCATTACAAGTGGTTCCAGTTACCTGGTCCGCCTGCCGCTTGCATGGTTCCTCGGGATCTATCTGGGGTACGGGCTTGTCGGGATCTGGATCGGACTCTGCAGTGAGCTTGCAGTGCGTGCAGTTCTGTTCCTGTCCAGGTTCATCCACGGGGGGTGGGCACGACGGACCCTCTGATGCGATTCATCAGAGTCCCTCCATCAATCGTGAACCGAGGATTTCCGGCAGGCCCGCCTCCTTGGTTTCGATGATCGTCTGCTTGATGTCATAGTCCGTTCGGTGCACGGTGAACGTCCTTGCCTCGGTGTCGAGGATGGCCCAGCTTGCACGTGGATCGGCATCGCGAGGTTGCCCCACGGCGCCCGGGTTGCAGAGGCACCAGTGATGATCTGGAATGGAGATGGGTTCCCCGGGTACCGGGTTGATGATGTTGATGGCTTCGGTGGGACAATCGCCTCCGGCAAGTGCCTCCTCAGGCACCGTGAATACGCGGGGAATGTGGGTATGCCCAAGCAGGCCAATCGGAGTCTCCAGCGAGATGAAGGCCTCCGCAGCGGTCGTTGCGTCGAGCACATAGGCCGTTGAATACTCCTGTGGAGTGTCGTGGGCGCAGGTAACGCCGTGTGAAGAAATCTCGATGGGCTTCATGTGCACCAGGGAGTCCACGTCGCGTTCAGTCAGGTTCTTGCGAGTCCATTCGATGGCTGCCCAGGCTACCGGATTGAACTTCCGGTGAGCCCATTCATCGAAGACCGCTTCATCATGATTGCCACGCACCAGGATGTCGCAGTATGTGAAGGCCAGTTCCAGGCACCGTGCAGGAGCCGGCCCATAGCCGACGATGTCACCGAGGCAGAAGATCTCATCGACATCCTGTCGCCCCAGTTCGTTGAGCACCACCATGAACGCATTCGCGTTGCTGTGAATATCAGATATGACGCCGATGCGTGCCATGTTCACCTCGTGGCGACCTTCTCCTGGTCACCTGTGGTCATGTCGTATTATCAGTTTCTTCTTCAACTGAGACCGTATTTGCAACTTCATCGGGAATGATCGGGTCCGCTGCGGCTTCCTGCTGGTTGTCCGCGGCAGCCGCAATCGATTGCTTCAATCGTGCGATCTTGGTCTTGTCCGGTGCAAGGATCATCGTCATCCGTCTTCCAGCCATTCGAGGTTCCATCTCGACCTTGGCGATATCCTCAAGGGTTGCAATGACATTGGCCATGCGTTCATGGCCGCGTTCCCTGTGGAGCATTTCACGTCCACGGAAGTTCTGGACGATCTGCACCTTGTGACCGTCCATGAGGAACCGACGAGCCTGGTCGAGTCGAATTCCAATGTCGTGTGGATCGATCTTCATGGATCGTCCGAGCCGGACTTCCTTCATGTCAAGTGCCTTCGACTTGGCACGATTTGCCTTGTCCTTCTTCGATTGTTCGTAGCGGTACTTGCCGAAGTCGAGAATACGGCACACGGGGGGGTCACTGTCCGGGGAGACTTCCACGAGATCAAGATCGATTTCGCGGGCGCGTAGAAGCGCATCTTCGGTCTTCATGACTCCGATCATGTCGTCATTTTCATCAATGACACGGACGGGTGACTTCCGGATGTTTTCATTGATACGCGGAAGATTCCGGTTGGCTTCCTGGGGCTTGAAGAAACGTCGTCGAGCGATGGGAGAAACTCCTCTTGTTGATTGAACATTCCAACGATCATCCGAGATCGCCGGGCTTGGTGCCTAGTAGACAAGTGCCTGTATCTTCGGGGAGTGGACCTTCATGCCGTTGCGAGGCATGCAGTCACGTACATGGACCCGGAAGCGGGTGAGGGTACTGGAGCGCACAGGCAGCCTTCAGTCCAATTCCCACGCAAGGTTCCAGCCTCGTGAACGATGTCCATCTCCTCCTGTCGGTGGGCAACCTCCAGGCTGCCGCGGTTCCCGATCCAAGCAGGGTATCAGCAGAACCATGATTTCGGCAAGCAAATCACCGTTGATTCAAGTTCCAGATGCACCGGGGAAGTGATCCTGGAGGATCGTGTGCTCGCCTCGCGTACGAGCTTCTGCCGCTGCCGATTCGATGAGAGCGTCCATTTCCACGGCTCCAAGGTCCTTCTCGATGCCATGGGCCCGCACGCTGACGGTTCCAGCTTCGGCGTCTCGAGGTCCGACCACGAAGAGGTAGGGAATTTTCATCATGGCTGCGTTTCGTATGCGGGCCTGCAGTCGCTCGTTTGAATCGTCGAGATCGGCTCGAAGCCCGATTGATTTCAGCTTGCCATGGAGCTCGGTCGCATAGCCCGCACTCTTCTCGCTCACTGGGAGTACGCGGATCTGCTCTGGAGCAAGCCAGAAGGGGAATGCGCCTGCGAAGTGTTCGATCAGCACGCCGATGAACCGCTCCCATGAGCCGAAAGGCGCCCGGTGAATCATGACGGGTCGGTGCTTTGAATTATCCGCCCCGTTGTAGGCAAGATCGAATCGTTCCGGCAGGTTGTAATCGACCTGGATGGTGCCAAGCTGCCACTCCCGTCCAATCACGTCGCGAACCACGAAATCGATCTTGGGTCCATAGAAGGCGGCCTCTCCGGGCTCCTCACTGAATGGGACGCCCAGTGAAGCTGCAGCGTTTCGGCATGCATCCTCGGCCTTGTCCCAGTTCAAGGGTTCCCCGACGTATTTCCCCTCTTCTTCGTCTCGGAGGCCTACCCGAACGCGGTAATCAGTCATGTTCAACGTGTTGAAGATGATCTTCACGATTTCAAGGCACCCGGCCAATTCATCAGCGACCTGGTCCTCGGTACAGAAGAGGTGCGCATCATCCTGGGTGAAGCACCTGACACGGGTCATTCCCCCAAGTTCTCCAGACTGCTCCCACCTGTAGACGGTTCCGAATTCGTTGAGTCGAATGGGAAGGTCCCGGTAACTCCTGGGTTCACTTGAATAGATTCGAATGTGGTGCGGGCAGTTCATGGGTTTCAGGAGGTACCCGTCTATCTCTCCATCCCGCATCATGTTGGCCAGGTCGGAGCAGGAACAGCCCTCATCCGAGAGTCGTTTCATCTGCTCCTGGTCGATCAAGGGGGGATACTGGCTTTCCTGGTAGTAGGGGTAGTGTCCGGATGTCCGGTAGAGATCGAGTTTCCCGATGTGCGGAGTGAATACTTCCTGGTACCCCTGTCGCTTCAACTCCTCGCCGATGAAGCGTTGCAGTTCATCCCTGAGGACGGCGCCGCGAGGGGTCCAGAGGATGAGTCCCTGTCCGACGAGTTCATCGATGACGAACAACTGCAGCTGCCTGCCGATGACGCGGTGGTCGCGCTGCCGCGCTTCCTCGAGTCGTTGGATATGGTCGGCAAGCCCGGCTTCGTTGAAGAAGGCGGTGCCGTATACGCGGGTCAGGTGATCGGAACTGGCATCACCATGCCAGTAACTGGCGGCCACGCTCATGATCTTGACGGCTCCGATCAAGCCGGTCGAGGGGACGTGTGGTCCGCGGCAGAGATCTTCCCAGTGTTCACCCGCTTGGCCGGTCGCGTACCAGCTGAGTGTTGTTGCACCACCTTCAATGGCTCGTTCTGCGTTGTCGATCTTGTACTTGCTTCCTTCTTCGGCAAGTTTCTTCATTCCTTCATCGCTTGGAAGTTCATACCTGGTGAAGGGACGATCCTCGGAAATGATCGCCTTCATCTCCTCCTCGATGGCCTTGAAGTCTTCTTCGCGAATCGGTCGCCCCTCTGGAAGGGCCATGTCGTAGTAGAAGCCCGACTCAAGTGGAGGACCGTAGACCAGTTTTGCTTCCGGGATGAGGCGCTGAATGGCTTCCGCCATGACATGGGCTGCGCTGTGCCTGAGCAAGTGGAGGGCTTCAGGTGAAGGGTCTTCCTTCTTGCGTGGCGCCGTGATGATGGAGACGTCCGCATCTTCGTCGATGGGATGGTCGCAATCGACGAGGACTCCATCGACCAATCCCCCGATGGCTGCCTTGGCAAGGCCGGATCCAATGGATGCAGCCACGCCCCGCGGGCTGGTGGCCTCGTTGAAGTCCTTCTTGGAATCGTCAGGGAGCGTGATCTGGGGCATGGTGCATTGGCCGGGGTGGAGGTGGTTGGGACCGAACTGGTGTGCAGGATAGCCCCATGGCATGGTGTCGTCGATTCCCTTGAGAACGCCCATGGTGGTGGTCGATAGCATGAGGAGCCTGGATGCAGGAGGTGCACGTGCTCTGCCCGCGATGTGGTGAGGACAATGACAAGGTCATCGACAGCCGTTCTTCGGAGGGTGGGGTCGTCACCCGTCGCCGTCGAGAATGCCTGGCATGCACCATGCGTTTCACGACCTATGAACGTGTCCAGTCCTCCGGCCGCCTGGTGGTGGTCAAGAAGGATGGGGCACGGGTGCCCTTTGACAGGGGGAACATCCTCCGTGGTGTCATTGCAGCATGCGGGAAACGACCGGTGTCAGAGGATCTCAAGGAGTCTGTTGCCGAGGGGGTCGAAGCCGACGTCCGGCAGGCCTTCGATCGTGAAGTTCCAAGCGTCGAGATCGGTCGCCGTGTCGCTGCGTACCTGCGGGACATCGATGAAATTGCCTACATCCGGTACGCGAGCGAGTACTACGACTTTCGATCGATCGACGAACTGGCACACGAGGTCAGCCGTGTCCAGTCACGTACGAAGCAGGCCAGGGGGCAGGCCGAGTTCTTCGAAGAGTAGATTACTTCTTGGCAAGAAGTGCTCCACGTACCTCCTCGGTCACGTAGAGGATGCGTTGGCAACCTTCACACTGGTGCACATTGTTCGTGTTGGACATGATCGTGTTCACGATGTTGAAGGGCAGCGATACGTTGCAGCTTGAGCAGTTGTACTCGAGTCGCTTGAGATCGATCTCCTCGATCTCGGCCATCGTGTCGCCCTCGTAGTCGTCTGCAGTCTGGTCGAAGACTTCGAGTACCGCGGCCGGGATGGCTTCCGCCTTCTGCGCCCGTTCGATTTCAAGTTCATTGAGCCTGTCTGAAACTTCGGATCGTCGTTCGTTGAGATCCGATTCGGCAGATTCCACAAGTGTCTTGCGTTCGGCAATTCGAGCATCCAGGCCTTCCATGTCCTTCTCGAGGTTCTCCGCCTGTTCCAACTGGGCAATGGCCTGTTCATCAACCTGTTCTCGTTCGGTCTTGAGGGTGTTGATTTCCTCCAGGACCGTGTTGTACTGCTTTGTCGTTGCGGACAACTTGAGATCTTCCCTGAACTTCTCGATCCGGGCATCGACGCTGTTGCCCTCCGTTTCAAGATTTGCGGCAGTCGCCTGTGCGACACGACACTGCTGACGGAGCTGGTCGAGTTGGCCCTCGACATCCCCGAGCTGCTTCTGCTGCGTTTTGTGGTAGATCTCGGCCGTTTCCACACGAGATCGGAGCCCACGGACCTGTCGGTCAACCAGGTGGAGTTCCAGGAGATGCTCAATGACGGACATGTGTGGGAGTTGCTCCTCAACCAGTGTGATCCCGCATTCTATGGAAACATGGCGATCAATGGAGCAATGTTGGGGTTTCTTTAGGAGATCGGGTTTCCGGAGGCAAACCAACCAAGCAGCCACCATGCCACTGGTGCCGCCAGCAGGGGTGAGTCGAGGACATCCATGACCCCACCAAGGCCGGGCAGCAATGACGAACTGTCCTTGACCTGGGCACTGCGCTTGATGAGGCTCATGACAAGGTCACCAGCCTGGCCAGTGAGACCGATGGCCAGGCCCAATCCCATTGCCCAGGCAACAGGAATGACCGGTTCAGCGGAGAGCCAGTGTGCGCTCATGCTTGCAAGCCCCCAGGCAGTCAGCATTGAAACGAGCAGCCCTCCTGCAAGACCTTCCCATGTCTTTCCTGGACTCAGCCATGGGATCAACTTGTGCCGACCTATTGCAGATCCGATGAAGTAGGCACCTGTATCGCACATCTTCACGATGGCAATGATCCCGATGATCCACCAGATCGAATGATCTGCGCGGATCAACATGTAGAACCCCAGGAAGAGTCCCAGGTAGGTGGCGAAGAAGAGTGTCGAGGCTGCTGCAGGCAGGACACCCTCAGCACGAGCTCCCCAGCTGTAGACGACAAGGGACGCGAAGAAGCATGCACAGAGGACGGTTGCGAGCAGGCTGACGACCAGCATCGATGACCCGGGGTTGGTGGGAATTGCGCTGCCGATCCACATCGTGCAGAGCAGGAGAATTCCGAATGCAGCTGCAAGCCCCGCACTGCATCGGGTTCCACCTGCCCTGGACATGGCAGCAAGCTCAACCGAGGCCAGGGGGATGAGGAAGCAGCAGGTTACGAAGATGACGAGTCCAGGAGGGATCGTCTCGATTCCAAACTCGCCCATCGGCCAGCCCATGTAGAGGGAGGTTGCAATCTGGCGCGTTCCAACCCATCCATCGAGAACTGCCAGTCCAAGGAGCAGGATCACGAGCAGGGGTCCGGTGATAAGACGCTTGGAGAGCACGGGGGAATCCTGTTCAG
Source organism: Planctomycetota bacterium (assembly GCA_036339395.1). Lineage (GTDB taxonomy): Bacteria > Planctomycetota > Phycisphaerae > Phycisphaerales > SM1A02 > SP202. Next base: position 26,653 of record JAYZBD010000031.1, read on the forward strand.
TAGGTGGGCATGTCTTGGTCTATCTCGGCCGCCCAGCGGTCTATTCCGCCCTGCATTGAGTACACATCAGTGAACCCGATGTGTCGAAGCAGCCGCGTAATGATCATCGAACGTGCCCCCTTGTGGCAGTATACGACGATGGGATGTTCCCGATGTGACTCCAGTTCCTCCACGCGGAGACTCATCTCCTGCAATGGAATGAGAAGTGCTCCCTCGATGTGGCAGGTTGACCACTCCTCCTGTGTGCGACAATCAAGCAGGAGCAGGTCTTCGCCATCTTCGAGACGTCGCTGGACGTCCCGGGGTTGAATGTCGAGCACAGTCATTCTGAACAGATGGTACCTGAGCCGCGGGGCATTTCAGTCTTCTTCGGTGGACAACCCGAGCGCATCAAGCGTTCTGCAGGCCGTGTCCTCCTCGTACCCCCTTCTTGCGAGGTACTCGAAGAGCCTCCGGGCAGCCACGTTCCGTGGAAGATTCCCAAGACGACCCAGTCTCTTTCTTGCCAGGGACAGGGCATCTTCCAGTTCATCGACATTGCCTGCTGCCATGGATGCTGAAGCCGCCAACTCGGAATCGATGCCCCGTTCCACGAGTCTTCTCTCCAGTTCCCTGGCCGCCATGGGGCCGCTCCTGCACCAGGCATTGACGAGCGATTCCGCGCACCTGGCATCATCAAGAATCCCGGTTTCGACCAGTTCGGCGAGCACTCCGTCGATCACCACGGTGTCGAATCCCTTCTCCTGGAGCCTTGCATCTGCACGGGCACGTGGAATTTCACCATGCCGAAGCCATCGCAGCACCTGCATCTTCGCCTGGTCACGATCCGTTCCGCTGGTCATGCCTGCTCCAGTTGGCGTTCCAGGGCCAGGATCGCCGCGAAGGCCTGTGCATCGTCTGCCGCCGTTGCGGCTTCAATGGCTCGTTCAAGACTCGATCTTGCCGACTTGAACTCGTGTGAACGATGCTGGCAGGCGGCTATCTGGATCCATGCATCAGCAAATTCCGGTGCCAGTTTCGTGGCAAGTTCAAGGTGGGCGATGGCTCGATCATCCTGGCCGATCCGGGCATGTTCCATGCCCAGTGCATACAGGCACTCGGGATCGTCCGGGTGCTTTTTCAATCGTCTCCGGAGTTCTTCCAGCTGGTCATCCATTGCAGTTGCACCTTGTACGTGATCTTGAAGCCATGCGGCGGTTCGATCGGTAGACTGCCCGTATGGAATGGTCATGTCCAGCACGACAGGTCACCCGGGTGCTCCTTCTTCTTGCGACAGCACTCACTGTACTCTCCAGTGGTTGCGTCGAGTCCTACCGGGCCCCGCAGACCCTCAGGCCCAAGACTGAGCGACTGGTCATTCAACATTCATCCGGCGGAACCCATTATCGCATGCTCATCGATGGGCAGGCCTGGTACCAGTTGTTTGGATCCGAACTTCTCGTCATGAACCCCACCAATGGCCGGGTCATCAATCGCCAGATCCTCTCGCGGGTCGGAGGTAATGCTCCTGCGACGGATATGGTCATGCACGAGGGAGAACTTTGGGTCGTTCTCAGGGATGTCGGAGTCGTCCGGCTCACCCTTGAAGATCCCTTCCGTCCGTGGGCCGAGGAAATGATTCCATCGGGCGAACTTGGAATCCAACCGAGGCATGTGAACGTCATCGGGCAGGGGGTCGTGGTATCGGGTGTCGGAGGCGTGGTGAATCCATCGACACGACAGCAACTGGTTGACTCCGAGGGCGAGGTCATGGCTGTTGTCGAGATGTCCGAAGGCCCGGTGTATTGCGAGGGTCGTCGTATTTACAGGGTCCATCATGCCAGCAAGAATGATGAGTACCTGGGTTCCGCAAGCGACTTGTTTGAAATTCCGGAAACGACTCCCTGGGGAGACGATGCAATCGTGTTCGTTCGACATGAAGCCAACGGATCCCTTGTCGGAATCATGGGCGATGATCTCCGCGAGCTTGATTCAAAGCGAAGCACGGTTGCGATCCCGGGACATGTTCGCCAGGTTCGATACGAGGTGGGCCAACTGCTCGTCGTATCCGATACCTCGGTGAGGATGTACAAGCACCATGACGGGGCACTTGTCCTGGTAAAGGAATATCCGCTTTCAGGTACGCATGATGCATCGATTGCGAGTGAATCCAGGCTTGCCATTTCAGGTGATTTCGGGCGAGGGACGCTTCGATTGAAACCCGACATCGATGGAGAAGCCGGGACGATCGATCTCCTGTTCCCTGAACCGGCGGGCCTGACACGGGCCGTGTCTGATGGCCGCAACATTCTTGCTGCATCGGACCGGGGCGCATGGCTCTACCGCATCGGCGAAGGCGCCAGGCCGGCGCCTGTCGACGAGAGTCGATTCAGACCCCCGCCAAGGCAGGCAGTCACATTCGGTTGGCAGGCAAGGATCCTGGACGATGGAACTCGGGTCGAAGTGACGACTCCAGTCGGCCATGATGTCCTGCACGCTCCCGGAGGGGGCTATTTTCGCTCCGTAGCAGCAGCCGATGGAGTGATCTGGCTTGGCCACGACACGGGCATCATCATGCTTCGACTGCCGAATGAGCCTGTCGAATTGCCTTCGGATTGGGAGAGCATGAGCGAGGCAGAGCGACTGGACTCAGGATTGGGTCCCCTGGAGGGTATGACGAAGTTGTCCATTCGCCTTGATGGGCCGGTGGTCTTTCTCGACCCACTGATGCTCGGCGGGGGTGTCGCCTATGTCAGCATGCGTGGTGGATTTGGTGTCGTGGTCGAGGAACTGAAGTAGTCAGCCAGTACCGTCAGCTTCCACGTGAAAGCGACGACAGATCGGGTTCGTTTCGCAACTGCTGTTGCGTGCCGTGCACGCTCGTCGCCCATGAAAGATCAGGAGGTGGCTCAGCATCGTCCACTTCGGCCGAGGGAAGAGTGCCATCAGGTCCTTCTCGATGGCAAGGGGTGTCGAGCCTTCCGACAAGCCGAGACGATGACTCAGTCTCGTGACATGGGTATCCACCACGACGCCCATGTTGATCCCGAAGGCATTTCCCAGGACGACATTCGCAGTCTTCCGGGCTACGCCTCGAAGTGACAGCAGGTCCTCCATCGTGGAGGGGACTTCGCCGTCATAGGCATCCCTGATGCGTTCCATGGCGCACTGGACGGATTTGGCCTTGTTTCGGAACAGGCCGATGCTGTTGATGTACGGCTCGATGTCTTCTGGAGAAACCGCGGCATAGTCGGCAGGTTCGGGGAAGGCCCTGAACAATTCGGGCGTGGCCTTGTTGACGCCGACGTCCGTAGACTGCGCCGAGAGGATTGTCGCGATGAGGAGCTGGTGGGGGGTGTCGTAGTTCAGCTCGCAATGAGCGTCCGGATATGCTTCCTGGAGTGCTGAGTAGAGACGAGCGGCTCGCCTCTTCCGAGTGGTCTGCATCGGGGGAAGATCGAAACCCGCCTTGCTGCCGGGCGAAGATGATGGCGCTGCCTTGCTCATGATGGTTCACTCCCCTTGACGGATTCAAGACCCGCTGCTGCTGCACCGACAAGGAGTGCAAGAAGAAGACACGCTGCTGTAGCTTCCATGAGCATGGAGGCGGTTGGGTGCATCGACTCGAAAGCAAGGCGGGCTGTGTCTGCCGCCTCGTGCAATTCCGAGGCAGCGGCCTGGCGGTACTTGTGCAGATGGTGGTTCATCACCGGCATGAGAAAGAGGACCCTGCCCCACAGTGTGCCGGCTGCAACCGCGATGGCCAGGGTCCATGTCCATCGTGCAATGCGACGGTGTACTCGCCGGGACAGGAGCCAGTGCAGGATGACACCTGCGACCAGTGCGATGGAAGATACGCACTGCACGAGATCCGTTGCAGTGAATATGGGTTCAGTGACGAGGCCTGCGGCAATGCGTCCCTGTGCTTCCGGAGACAGCATCGAGTAGGTGGGCAGGATCGGTTCCAGGCCGGGCAGCGTTGCAAAGATGCCCATCGCGGAGACTCCTGCGGAAACGACAGCGGCAAACCACGTAGCCAGGCTCAACCAGACCAGGATCGATACGAGGCAGCGCGCCATCAGGAGGCTGCCTCTGCAGGTGTCGAGGGAAGCGTTCCATCGGACCACGAATGGCCGCGTGTCCAGATCTCACGCTTCCAGATGGGGACACTGCGTTTCAGTTCATCCATGAGCCATTGGCAGGCGGCGAAGGCATCTGCTCGATGTTCGGAGACCACCCTGGCGACGACGCTGATTTCACCTATGGGTACGTTGCAGATCCCATGGTGCAGCTGGATGGAGAGGCATGCCCACTGCTCCGACGCGCGATGTGCCATCGTTTCAAGCATGCTTCTCGCCATCGGGCTGTAGGCTTCGTATTCAAGTGATTCAAGTGAGCCCAGTTCATCATCCTCTTCTGGTCGCGTTCGACCGATGAATGTGCACTCCGCTCCTCCGCCTTGCTCTCCCTGGAGGGCGGGAAGGCATGGGGGTGCTTCCAGCAGTTGGATGTCGATGGTCGTGGTCGCAACACGCATGACAGCATGGTAGCCTCGTGAACAGGATGGACGACATTCCGATCTACCCAGTGCTCGCTCCAACGATCAGCAGTTTTCCGGTGCATCCCAGGAAGGCCATTGATGTCCTGTCCAGTCACTCCTGGCGTGGCATCCAGATTGATGCCAGGGCTGATGGGACACGGCCTTCACAGTTGGGGATTTCCGCCCGCAGGGACCTCGCCGGGCTTCTCCACAGGCAGGGAATGGTCTTGGCCGGGCTGGACCTCTGGTTACCTGGAAGTGCATTCTTCGAGGCAGATACCATTGAACGGGCTGTCGATCGAACGGTCGAGTGCATTGATCTTGCGGCTGACCTGGGCAACTGCCCGATCAGCATGCTCCTCCCGAAACAAGGTGATTCTTCCGAGTTGGATTCGGCCCTGGAAGTCATTCTTGCCAAGGCCGGAGGGCGAGGCGTTCGCATCGCTGACTATGCAAGGGATGCACCACGGATGGAACCTGTTGATGTCCAGTCCCACGGCCTCGGCCTCGACCCGGCATCACTGCTCATGGCAGGAGAGGATCCAGCGGCGGCAGCTCTTGCATGGGGAGACAGGCTGGCATCAGCAAGATTGGTCGACCTCACAGGCGAAGGGAACCGGACAGTCCCTTCGATGGGGGGGCGGGGCCAGTTGGACCTGGTCTCGTACAAGATCTCGCTTGGTCTCAACCCGGGTGGTCGCTGCGTGGTCGTTGACCTTCGGGATTGCCCGGATCCACTGCAAGGGCTTGTGCAGGCGGGTGAAGCGTGGGAATCAGCATCATGATGCGTGAAGCACATACAATCTGCTCATGAACGTTGTTGCTCATGGAGTCGACCTGGTTGAAGTTGCTCGAATTGAGCGAATGATTGATCAGCACGGAGACAGATTTCTTGATCGTGTCTTCACGGCGGGGGAACGCTCCTATGCCGATGCCGCAGGTCCTGGCAGATCGGAGCGTTATGCCGCACGGTTTGCGTGCAAGGAGGCGGTATTCAAGGTGCTTGGTACGGGGTGGGGCGAGGGAGTCTCCTGGTCGGAAGTTGATGTCCTCAAGGACGCGCGTGGCTGCCCATCGATCAAGGTCCATGGAGTGGTTTCAGACAAGGCGCTTTCAATGGGAATTCAGAACTGGCTTGTCAGCATCACCCATACACAGGGGCAGGCCATGGCAAGTGTCATTGCCACAGGGGAGTCCTGTTGATGGGCCGTCGAAATTCAAGGCCGACTCTTCTCGAGCTCTTCAAGACGAAGTCGCAGGGTGAGGACGACCATCCGTCGCATCCTTCCCTGCACATGGCCTCAGAGCAGCAGGCATGGTGGACCCCTGGGCGGTCCTTGCGGCTCACGCTCGGCCACCTGCTCATTGCAGGTGGAGTCGTCATTCTCCTGATGGTTGCCGTCTGGATGCTTGCCTATCGACAGGGAGAGTTGCGAGCTCGTGCCGACCTGGAGTCGGCAATATTCCATCCCGTAGGCATTGACCCCATGGTTTCATCTCCGGGCAACGTCGAAGTTGATGAACCAGATGCCCCTGTGTTGGAGGAGGACTCGGCCGGGGAAAACAGGAATATCGGAGAGAACTTCATAGGAGATCCGCGTGAGGACTCCCTGTTCTACTTCGTCCTGGCTGAAACCCGCCCTGACGGTGCCATGCGGCTTGCAGAGTTCTGCAGGGGAGAAGGACTTGAAGCCTGGGTCATTCCAAGGGACAATGGGGGACTGGCCCGGGTCATTGTCCTGCCCGGGCTCGAGACGGCCTCAAGGATCGACCCTGGAGTCAGGGATCTCGATGATCGCATCGGGAGTATCGGGAGGCAGTGGAAGAGCATCGGAGGCCGTTCGAGCCTCGAGGACAGGTACCTCATTCGAGGTGACAGTTGAAGTGAGTGCCCTGCTCGACAGGTGCACGAAGGAAATGGAGCGCGACCATGAGTCTGCATCGCAGTCTGAAGACGAAGCCCGCCGGTCTGAACCAGCACCGAAACGTGTTGACCAGGGATGAACGCATCAGCCAGCTTATCGAGCGTGGCGATTTCGATGATTCGAGTGATTCACCGTTCGGTCTCGTGAAAGTGGCCAATCGCAAGGTCGTGACGAAGAAGCCTCCGAAGGAAGAGACGGACATTGAAGGCGAAGGCATCGAAGGAGCCGAAGGAGTCGAGGGAGTCGAAGGTGCGGAGGGTGCCGGGACTCCCGCTGCCGAATCGGCTGATTGAAGTCGTCCCGGCTTGCCATCGTGAAGATCATTGCAGGCACCCGTTCAGCGGGTGCCTGTTTCATTGAACAGTGTTCAGGACATCATGTCCCGCAGGATGTCCAGACCCTGGGCCAGCTTGGTTCGTTCACAGGCGTAGCTGATCCGGACATGTGTATCCCGCTGGCTGAACACGGCACCTGGAATGAGGATCAGGTTGTGTTCAATGGCTCGCTCGCAGAATTCGGTTGCAGAACAGCCGAGTTTCCCTGGAACTTCAATGAAGGCGTAGAAGGCGCCTGCGGTTGATGAAACGGTCGTGATGTCACCGAGCGCTTCATGGATCATCATGCTTCTGGCATGGTATTCGCCGATCTCGGGCCCCATGTCGATTTCGAAAGAACGTGTTGCACCTGCTTGCGCCATCGATGGTGCGCATACGAACGTATATTGCTGCAACTTCGCCATTTCCGCGATGAGCCACGATGGACCAGCGGCGTACCCCAGCCTCCAGCCAGTGCAGCCATAGTTCTTTCCGAACCCCCGGATCAACAGCATGTCCTTCGTATGTCGCGCCGGACTCGGACACCGACCGCCGGAGTCGAGGTGTTCTGGATAGGTGAAGAGGTCATAGATCTCGTCGGATACGAGCAGGATGTCACGTGAAGAACACAGGTCGACAAGATCCTTGAGTTCCTCGTCATTCAGAATTACGCCCGTCGGGTTGGCCGGTGAGTTCACGAGGACGAGCTTGGTTCGATCGGTAAGACAGGACTCGACACGTTCTGCGGTCATCCTGAAATCAGGATAGGTGTCACAGTAGACGATGGAAGAGCCCGTCATCGGGCCCAGTGTCGGGTAGACGACGAAGTAGGGATCAGCGATGACGACCTCATCACCTGGATTGAGCATCGCCATGAAGGAAAGGAGCAGTGCTCCACTGGTGCCTGAGGTGATCATGAGATCCAGATCATCAGAACCACAGTTCCAGTTGATGTCCTTCTCAAGGTGGGTGGAGATCGCTTTGAGAAGTGGTGGATGGCCAGTCGTCAGCGTGTATCCATTGAGGTCGGATTGGATCGCATCAATGGCCGCCTCTTTCATGACACCGGGCACGGGAAAGTCAGGCTGCCCGATGGACAGGTTGATTGGATTCTCCAGGTCTGCTCCCAGTTGGAATGCTCGCCGAATTCCGGAGACATCGATCGAGGAGACACGGTCGGAGAGGTGACGCGGGTTGGCCATGTCCACAGGGTAATTGATACCTGCAAGTTCTGGCCCTGCCAGGGCTCGCTGCTGCCCATGGCCGTACATGAAAATCCCCGTTGAAGCCGAAGCCTCAACGGGGAGGAGGGGAGAAAGAATCAAGTTATTGGCCACCTTGGAATACGTGTATTCCGAAAGCAACGAGATTTCAACATCGACAGGAAGCATGTTCGACGCCCACAATTTCAACGAGAAAGCCGCCAGGGCTGGTGAACTAGCCCATGAGGTTCATGTTGTTCCTTGCAGCGTAAAGGGATAGGAGAATCCCCTCGTGGCCCGCCTGAACGTTCCAAGAAGCGAATCCAGGTGTCCCTGGAGTCCATGATGGGCCAGGACGTGCCTCCTGGCAGCTTGGCCAAGTCGTTGTTGCAGGGCAGGATCCTGGAGCAGCCCGAGGACCGCCTCGGTCCATGCATCCCTCCTTGGTTTGCTGACAAGGACCGCGGTCTCGCCATCGACCAGCCAATCCAGGTGCGGGATGCGAGCCGAGATGATGCTCGATTCATTCTTCATTGCTTCCAGCACGATCGTTCTTGCAGGCGCGTGTCGGTCGGGTTGGATGAAGATGTCGCATTGTGCGAGGAGATCGTGCACTCCAGCTGCCCCGGGAACCGTGGAGACATGTTCAAGCAACTCCAGGGATCGCAGCTCACGCCACGTCGCTTCACGGGTTGGCCCTGCAACCTCGATGCAGATTTGCATGCCCGGTACCTGCTTGATGATCCCGGGCAGGCTTGAAAGCAGTGCGTGCATCGAAGCCGTGTCTTCACCAGCACCGAGAATCGCGATGGATGGTCCATGTTCCGGTTCACGGATTCGTGCTGCACCCGGATCGACCCCGGGACGTATGCATTCAACAAGTTCAGGACCGACTCGTCTTGAGACGATCTTGGCCAGGGCGGGTCCAGGCGTGATCCAGCCCCCGACCGTGCCGTCTCGATCAACGGCTTTTCTCGCTCCCTGGATGGACCTGATGTCGAACACGGCGGGTACCTGGCAGGTACCCGCAATCCGCGACGCCAGTTGATGCGTTGCTTCTCCAAGTGCCCAGATCACGTCCGGGGATTCATCGATGACCAGTTCCTGTCCTCCTCTGCCTCGCCGTCGTTGCCAGAATGACATCGGTATGGACGTCGTGAGAATCGTGTCGGCTCCAAGTCCATCCGAGTGAACATGCCCGAGGCTGTCCGGGAGGCGACTTGGAATGACCAGCGTACTCCTGCAGCCATGCTCCTTCAGGCCGCTGAATATCCGCGTGATCATCCGTTCTTCATCCTGAAGCCGTTGCGAATCGAGAATGGCCAGGACATGCATGACGTCAGGTCCGTGCCTTGCCGGGATGAAGAGGTTCCAGTGCCGCGGCCATGTCTGCAGGAACGGTGCAGGGTCTGCGTGTTTCAAGCAGGACAAGCACCCACAGTGTCGATGCAGTGCACACGATCCGGGGTTCATCGTCCTCGATTCTCCAGAGAACTGAATCCCTCCACGACTTGACTCGCCTGAGGTCACGGACCCAGGTCGCCATGTACAACTGGTCTCCGGGCAGCACCTCGGCGATGTAGTCGATCTCATGCCGGGCGACGAACCACATCAAGCCCCGGGAGAGCAGGTCCGACCGGGTCCACCCGGCACTGTCCAGGTGGAGTTCTGCTCCGCGGTCAAGCCATCGCAGGAAGTGGACATTCGACACGTGTTCGACAACCCGGCTGGTTTCACCTTCATTGGCCGTGATCTCGACGAAGAAGGGAGAGGGGTGCTCGATGGATGGCGTGGTGGCTGGGGGACTGTCCAGGACAGACATGTTCGGAACACGATCCGGTGAGCCAGTATCAGTGCTGGGTGTCATCAGGCTCCTCTCCGTCGATCCCGGGATCGATGGATCGCAGGTACTCCCAGGTGTAGATGCCCGTGTCGTGTCCGTCGGAGAAGTGGATCCGGAGGGCATAGTTGCCGACAAGTTCTGCATCGAGGGCCTGCAGTTTTTCACCGGTTCCACTCGACGCGGGGAGCACGGCAAGCGGGTTTTGCTCCAGTTCCTCCCTGAGTTGCCTCGCCTCGGCGGAGGGGGAGTACTTCCGCAGGTGCTCGACGGGGTAGAAACTGCTGGACTCGTCGTCCCACTGAAGCGTCAGGCCCTGGACTCGGTCGAGGTGGATGTGTGTCGGGCCTCTGGTCATGGAAACAGTGTAGCCATCGAGAGGCGGGGTTCATTGCGTATCATGTAGGGGTGACAGCATCGACGACCATGGTGGGCCATCCAGCTGACCGCCTCATGCAGGCGGTTGAACGGTGTACATCACCAGCCTGCGTCGGGATCGATCCCGTCTTCGACCGCCTGCCGGGGTCAGTAACAGGGAAATCCGACACAGCACTTGAGGCTGTTGCCTCGTTTACCCGGGAGGTACTCGATGCAGTTGCGGCGAACGTGCCAATCGTGAAGTTCCAATCAGCTTGTTTCGAGCGATATGGGCCAGGTGGCACAGTGGTCCTGGAGGAGGCAGTGGGATATGCACGGGAACTTGGGCTCCAGGTCATTCTTGATGTAAAAAGGGGAGACATCGGACTCACGGCATCCCACTATGCTGCTGCCGCTGCACGCACCGGTTCCGACTGGGTCACCGCCAATCCGTACCTCGGACTGGATCCCGTTCAGCACTCACTCGATGCAGGCCTTGGAGCATTTGCACTCGTCCGTACGTCGAATCCTGCCGGTGATGCCATCCAGGGGCAGCGATTGGAGGATGGCCGCAGTGTTGCCGAGTCGATTGCAGACCTGGTTGCGGACGCCGGGAAGGATTCGATCGGTGAAAGCGGGTACTCGAGTCTTGGCGCAGTCGTCGGTGCAACACAGGGCGCAGAACATGTCGCCTTGCGAGCCAGGATGCCCCAGCAGGTCTTCCTCGTTCCCGGCTTCGGTGCCCAGGGAGCAGGACTCGATGATGTGCTTGGATGTTTCAACTCCGATGGTCGAGGTGCGATCGTGACCTCGAGCAGGTCGATCATCTATGCATGGGATGATGACTCCGATCCGGGATGGCAGCAGTGCGTGGCCGATGCCGCGGCCGCCTTCGCCGATGAACTTGGCCGAGCAGTAGGACTCAGGACATGAAGGATCGTGGCAGTCTCGTCGTTCTGCTTGTTGCAGGCTTCGTCCTGGTCTGCCTTCTCTTCCTGTTCCCCTTGACGACATCAAGAGTCCTCGTGGCCGGGGGAATTCTTGCAGGCCTCTGCCTCGCCTCGGTTCTCCGAAGTGTTGATGGCGTGCGGCTGGCCATCCTCGCCTGCTTCCTGGTCGTACTCCTGCTGCCACTGCTGCTTCGAACGGGCCGCGTGCAGGCCACCAGTGATGCCCAGAGGCAACTGGTGATCATCACGCCTCACAACGAGCAGATCCGGACCGAGTTCGGGGACGCGTTCGAGCGATGGCATCTTGAGACATGGGGTGAACCCGTCGAGGTGGCCTGGAATGTGCCTGGTGGGACAAGCGAGATTCGTCGCATGCTCCAGGCGCAGTACACCGCATCACTCAAGGAAGGACAGAGCCCCGGCGGCGATGCCGACCTTGTCTTCGGAGGTGGGTCCTATGAACACAATGAACTGAAGAAAGGCGTGACCATCGAGGTAGATGGCGTGCAGCAGCATTCGCCGATCACGATCCCAGCCGA
>JAYZBD010000032.1:0-15352 GCA_036339395.1 Planctomycetota bacterium
CCCCGCCGACGTTCCAACAGAAGCCAGTACAGCGCCAGCACCGAGGAGGCACCAGCTTCCACCGACGCCGCACCGACCCCTGAAGTTGCAACCGAACCCGTGGCCGAACAAGGCTGATCGAGATTCAAACACGTTCCCGGAGGTGGGCTCCGGGACCACGACCCACGAACGCACGCTGCACGTGCATCGGAGACTGAAATGACGACCACCATTGCCGCCAAAGACGTCGCGGCCCTTCGCGAGAAGACCGGACTGGGAATGATGGACTGCAAGAAGGCCCTGCAGGAGAACGGTGGCGACATCGACGCCGCTGAAAACTGGCTGCGTGAAAAACGCAAGGGCAAGATGGATACACGGACGGAGCGTACAACCGGTGAAGGGCGAATCGGAATCGCCATCGCAGGTGACAAGGCTTCGATCGTCGAAATCCAGACCGAGACCGATTTCACCGCCAAGACCGAGGACTTCCTCAAGGCGACCGATGACATCGCCAACCATGCCCTGGCCATGCCGGCAGGTGACGTCAATGCTGATGAGACCATGACCGGACTCGTGGACAACCTTCGCATCACGACCGGCGAGAACGTGAACTTCGCCCGAGGCATCCGTCTTGATGGAGGAGCCTACGGTTCCTACGTCCACCATGATGGCAAGCGTGCCTGCCTTCTGCAGGTCGATGGCGAAGCGCCGGCTGAAGCACTGAAGGGAATCTGCCAGCACATCGTCTTCCACGATCCGCTCGGTATCGATGCTGATGACGTCGATCCCGCCGCACTGGAGACGATTCGAAACAATGCACTTGCACAAGCGAAGGAGAGCGGCAAGAACGACGAGATCGCCGAAAAGATGGCAGAAGGCAAAGTGAGAAAGTACCTCGAGGAGAATACCCTCATGGCGCAGAAGTACGTCGTCGATGAAAGCATGACCATCAGCGATGTTCTTCCGGACAACATCAAGGTGACGAAGTTCGTTCGATACACCCTCGGCAGCTGATCACTACGGAATTACACGAGAACGCAGGCCGGTCCTCGATGGGCCGGCCTGTTCCTGCGCTCCTGGAAGATCTCGGTCTCAGTCAGCCGAGATGGCATCAGGGCCCTGCCCCGCCTTCTTCTCGTAGGTGCCGTCCCCTGCTCGCTCGTACTTGGTGAAACCAAGACGATCGAGATTCTTGTTGCTCAGTTTCTGTTTCGTAGCCGCGTCGGACCAGTTCCCCGCGATGTTGACCGGAGCCACCACGCGTTTCACCGGCTTGCCATTCTCAGGATGCTCCGTGAGCGGATCGTCCGACATCTTCTGAAAGATCTCGAATCGTTCCCCGGGGCTCCCATCGGCTTCAATGATCTCGTAGACGTACATCGGCATGCAGTCATTGTATGCACGCCCCTAGAACCCGTCTGGAACACCACCCTTGCGAGGATCAGAAGCGGGGCGCTTGGCACCTCCAGGCAGAACCTCGACGACCTGGACCACCCCGACAGTCGCACGACGGCCGGTGACGTGTCCCCGCGCCTCCATGGACTCGATGACACCGTCCTGGGTCCAGGTTTCCTCGAACTGGAGCGTGTCCGGGAGCCATTGGTGGTGAAAACGTGCCTGCATGACAGCCTCGATGGGTGTCATGTCGAAGAGCAGGCAGTTGAGAATGACCTGGAAGGTACCGGTGATGATTCGAGGTCCACCGGATGCTCCGGCGACAAGACGGACACGGCCATCCTCGAGAATGATCGTCGGCGACATCGAGCTCAAGGGTCGCTTCCCCGGAGCGGGGGCATTGCCGGCCGACTGTCGAAGACCGAATGCATTGGGCACACCCGGATTGGTCGTAAAATCGTCGAGTTCATCATTGAGAACGATTCCGTACTCTGGGACTGCCAGCATGGATCCGAAACCGAGATTGATCGTCTCCGTGCAGGCGACCGCCATGCCCCGTGAATCAACGACACTCACATGGCTTGTTCCGCTGTCATCGGGAGGTGGGACGCTCGAGCCGTATTCGAATGTGTCACCGGTTCGATTCATGTCGATCCCATTCGCACGATCAAGGAGGTAGTCGCGATCGAGGAGTTGATCAATCGGAACAGCAACCTGCTCACCATCTGCCAGGTGCGAGGCCCTGTCCGCGAAGGCATGTTTCATTGCTTCGGTGACGAGATGGATGTAGCCAGGACTGCCCGGAGCCAGGTCGGAGACATCATTGATGCGGGCATCAATGATCCGGAACATCTGCTGCATTGCGATGCCCCCACTGCTCGGTGGCGGCATTGACAACATAGTGTAATTGCCAAGCACCTCGTGTGATGCAAGCGGGCGGTCGAGGCGAACCTTGTACCGGGCAATGTCACCGGCGGTCATCCCGCCACCATGCTGCTGCACTGTTGATGCGATCGACTTGCCGATGGGCCCGCCATAGAAGGCATCGACTCCATCCCGTGCAATCAAGCGAAGGGCCGATGCCTGCTCCGGTTGGCGCAGGATGTCACCAACCCGAATTCGACCATCAAGACAGAGGTGCTCCCAGAGCCACTGCGACACACCCTTGAGTTCCGGATGTGACTCCCGATACCCGCCGACCTGCTTGACCGCTGCAACATAGGCCGCGTTGACGGCAAATCCATTTTCGGCGTGTCGAATTGCCGGCCCGAGAACGACCTTGCGATCAAGCGTTCCCCAGCGATCAAGTGCTTCCAGCAGACCCGCAACATTTCCAGGGACACCGATGGACCATGCGCCGAAGCGGCTTGCAAGCGGATTCTTCATGTCGACGTAGGTCGTCTCATCGATGGCAGCCGGCGCCGTTTCCCGGTAGTTCAGAGCCCAACCATTCCCGGTCTCCGGATCCCAGACGAGCATGAACCCGCCTCCACCGATGCCGCAACTGAATGGATCAACGACAGAGAGACAGAAACTGGCTGCAACGGCAGCGTCAACTGCATTGCCTCCCTGCCTGAGCATCTCCACCCCGGCCTTGGAAGCGAGGGGATGGTCGGCGGCGACAGCAGCATTGTCATAGGCAGGCTGGACCGGAAGACTGCGGCAGGCTGTTGATGTCAGCAGCAGGGACATGGCAAGAATTTCGATGATCCTGCCGATCATGGTGCCGTACCTTCCAGGAATCTCAGGGCTCCCTGGATGTCTGTGACTCGATCGTCTCCAGCTTCCCGCTCGATGACCGCATGCACGGTTCGAGGGAGCGTCTCGACAATCTCGAGGAACGCGGACCAGTCCACCTCTCCGGAGCCGACTGGAACTTCCCGTCCCCAGGTCCCCGGTACGTCCGTCGAGACCGCGTCCTTGATATGCAGTTGCAGGACATGCGGACCCAATGCCTGCAACGCCTCGATGGGATCTCCCATTCCATACAGGATCATGTTCGCCGGATCGAAATTCACTCCCAGGGTGTCGCGTTCCACATCGGCAATCACCTCAAGCAGGGTCGCTGCCGTTTCCTGCCCCGTCTCAAGCGCCACGGATACACCGACCTCTGCATGGATGTCGACCAATCGGCGCAACCGATCAATGATGACGGACCGTTCCGGATCTCCAGGAGACTCGGGCATGAAGCCGGCATGAAGTGTCACAAGGTCGATCCCATGTTCTGCAGCGAGTCGGGCGATCGACCCGGCCATCTCCTCGTTCCCGGGCCAGGTCTCATCGGGGCGAAGGCCACCCGTCCGTGCAATGCTCTTGAGTGATGAGTAATCCTCTCCAAGAGGCGCCATCATTCCGCTGAGGACCCTGATCTCCGCAGCAGCCAGTCGTTCAAGACAACTCCCCCATGACTCCGGTTCGAGGACCATGGGAGTCATGGCCAATTGGACCGCATCAAGGGCCGTCTCCTTGACCGCTTCGACAAGAGATTGAGGATTCCCCTGCTGAAGGCTCCAAGAACACAGTCCAATACGGTCGATAGGCATGAAATGTCCCTACTTGGGGGTGTAGATCATTTCGGGTGGATTCAACACCCCGAGGGAACTAAGATACCGCCTTCCTGGAGGGGCTGGTTGCCCCTGCCCGTGAGTATTTCCCATGACGATGCAGTTTGAATCCGACGCCACCGTGCAGACGGAACTGGCCCTTCAGCCCGAAGGTGGTCCCGTTCGGCTGACCCTGTTCCAGCGGATCGAGGCGTTCATCAGTCGCCTGAGCACCAGGAACAACTTCTGGCATCGAGTGTGCTCCCTGATCTGGCTGCCCTTCGCATGGCGATCAGGAATCCACATGAAGCAACTCGGGAATCCACGCTTTACAGCGGTCCTCCCGTTCAAAAGGGTAAACCGGAATTGGTACAACGCCATGGCTGGTGCCGCCCTCCTGGGCAACTCCGAGGTTGCAGGAGGCATGTTCCTCTTCAGCGAATGCGGCAGTGACTACGCCGTCGTCTGCAAGGAAATGAAATACGAGTTCCTCCGACCATGCCTCGGCCCCGCCGTCTACACCATCCGTGAAGGCGAGAACGTCATCAGGAACATCAAGACTGAATGTGACCAGGGTGACGAGTTCAACATCGACCTTGATCTCGAGGTCCACCAGGTCCTCAAGAAAAGAGGTCGTGACCTGCGTGTCGGACGCTGCCACATGATCTTTCACTGCACGCCCAAGCGCATGATCGAAGACAAGAATCGACGTCGACGCTTGAACTCGGGCAGTCGACACACCGAAGGATGAACTCCTTCTTCCGCACCATTGGGTGGGGATTGTTCTGTACATCAAGTTGGACGTGGTGCATCGGGATGTGGTTGCCGCTGCTCCTGATCGATCGTTGGGGCTGGCCGGGCTTCTGGGCCTTTGCCATTCCCAACGTCCTCGGCTGCACCGCGATGGGCTACGTCGTGGGATCGAGGAAACGATCCGAACAGCTCGTCGAGCAGCATCGCGGGGCGATGCGCTGGTTCTCCCTCTTCACCATCGGTTTCCAGTTGTTCTGGATCACCGCGTTGTTCGGAGACCTGGGCTGGCTCATGGGGGGATCCAGCGAGACACTCATGCTCATGGTCATCCCGGCCGTGGTCCTGGTCCTGGCCGGATGCATCGCGCTGCTCCCTTCCACGGCCTGGCTCATTCTTGCAAGCCTGCTCATCCTCCAGGTCGCCGGTACCTTCGATGCCGTGGGCACCCATTTCATGAACCAGATCGGAACCATGGGAAGTCGCTCGCAACCTGAACTCTGGGGACTGCTCCCATTGCTTTGCCTGGGGTTCCTCCTCTCGCCCTACCTCGACCTGACCTTCCACCGCGCTCGACAGGAAACACCAAGCACGCACGCCTTCGCCGTCTTCGGCCTGGCCTTCCTGTCCGTGCTGTGCTTCGTCACGTCCTACTACCACATCGATTCACCGGCTCCGTTCGGACTCGTGGCCCTGTTCTGGTTCTTCCAGGTCGTGTTCACGGTCGGCGCGCACCTGCGTGAACTGCTGGCCACGAACCAGGCCGCTCCCAACCGTTGGGGATCGACCCCATGGCTGCTGGTAGCTGCACTGGTACCCATTCCCTTGGTCTGGGTCGTCTGGTGGCTGGGGGGTCACCACGCGGAGGATTGGCTCCTGGAGGACACCTATCTCCGCTTTCTTGCCTTCTACGGCCTGGCCGTTCCGGCCTGGGTGCTTGCATTCATGGGACCGCTTCGTCCTGCGAAGCGAACCAGGAAGTCGATGATGATCCTGGCGGCAGCGATCATCGCCGCGTTGCCCCTGGCTGAGATCGGGATGATCCAATCGGCGACCTGGTGGCTCCTTGGATCGGTCCTGATCATCTGCGCAACAGCACTCCTTCTGCCAAGGCCTATGACTTCGCCCCGCAGCACTTCTTGAACTTCTTGCCGCTTCCACAGGGACATGGTGCATTCCTGCCCACACTGGCTGCTGCAGTTGCCGGCTGCTGCTTGCGTGCCCTGGGCTGCTGAACACCTGCCTGCTCTGCAGCTGCAATATCCCGTCGCTGCTGAGCCGTCCCGGTACTTGCTGCGACCTCGGCCTGGCCGGCCTGAACCGGAGCCGCGTCCGAACCTTCTGCAGGTGCAGGTTCCTGTGTCGCCTGGGCCTGCTCAGAAGGCGCAGCCTGGGGTTGTTGTGCTGCAGGTCTTGCCTGGACCTGGAGTTTCGCCTTGAAGATCAGGTCCGTGATCTTGTCACGGATCACCATCTGCATTTCCTCGTAGAGATTGGCACCCTCCCGCTTGAACTCGATGCGCGGGTCACGTTGACTGAAGGACCTGAACCCGATGGATTCCCGCAACTGGTCCATTGCATAGAGGTGATCCTTCCAGGCACCGTCGACGATCTGCAGGAGAATCCATCGCTCGAAATGCAGCATCTCGCTCCTGAGCACCGCATTGACGTGTTCAAGCGCAACGGACTCTGGATCGTCCTCTGCTCGATCACGTTCCTCCTTCGACAGTGGAATGCCCATGTGCTCCTGGAACCAGTTTGAGAGTCCCTCGGTGCCTTCGCTTTCCTCCACTGCCCGTCGAGCACGTTGCAACTTGCGGTCATCATCCCACCTGGCTGCTTCGGCAAGGAGAATATCCCTGAGCACGAGAGGGTTGGTTGATGGAAGTGCATCGGTTTTCCAGTCAAGTTCATATCGTTGCCGGGCCCATTCACAGAACCGGGCAAGTGCAGCCTGGGGATTCCGTTCCATCGCCATTGTCGCCATGTCCATCGTGAACTCCACCGGGTAACGGAGTTCCCTCTGGGCGTAGAGTGTCCTGGCTTCAGCACCGATGCGTTCAATTGCTTCTTCAGGATTCTCAAGGTCCTCGTACGTCTCCGGAGGAATTTCGGTACCGAATTTCGAGGCAACCCAGTTCGCCAACTCATGCTGCGCGTGATGCTCCACGAGAAAGGGATCAAGTCCCGCCAGGTCGGCATTGTCGATCAACGTGTCAGCTGCCGACTGGAGTGCATCGACCACACCACGACGGTCCAACGCACGCAGTTCAGAGGGCTTCAAGTCAGCCTGGAAATGTCCGCGTGCCCAGTCGGCCAGTCCCTGGAAGTCATCTCCGTGGACATCTCGCTCGACGATCTTGCCCTTGCCGAGATTGATCTCCTCGGAGAGATATTCCCCGAGTGTCACTTCGATCGTGCTTCCCGCCTCTTCCTTGCCTTCACGTCGGACCAGGTCATGCAGATCCTCGCGATCCTTGCCTGCGAACCGTTCGACCGGAATGCTGACTCCAAGGTGCTCTCGGACCCATTCCGACATGCAGGTGCCAAGGTACAGGTCATCAAGGAAACGCCAGCAGGCGTCCTCGATTCCCTGGTCGAGGTGTTCGAAGATCCTGTCCTTGATTCCATGTCCCTCGAGAACACTCTGTCGCATCCCGTAGAAATCATGACGCTGATGATCCATGATCTCGTCGTACTCGAGGATGTTCTTCCGAATCAGGAAGTTTCGTTCCTCCACCTTCCGTTGCGCCTTGCCGACCGATCGGCTGAGCATGGGGTGCTCGATGGCGTCCCCTTCCTTCATCCCAAGTCGACTGAGCACCTTGAGTGTCGTCGGGCCGGCAAACATCTTCATGAGGTCATCTTCGAGACTCAGGAAGAAACGGGATGAACCATTGTCGCCCTGACGACCACTACGTCCCCGAAGCTGGTTGTCGATTCGACGTGACTCGTGACGCTCGGTCCCTATGACATGCAGTCCACCGAGGTCCTCGATGTCCCTGTAGAGCCTCAGGTGGTGGTACATGCAACTGTCAGAGTCATCGAGTGCCTTCACGAGTCCTGCATCAGACATCGACGAGGCCTTTGATTCCTTGCCATAGCAGTGTGCGACGTACCAGGCCTCAAGCAGTCGACGACGAACCTCATCATCCGACAACGCAGCCACGTCCTGCTTCGACATGCCCAGTTCCCTGGAGGCCACGTGGCGGTGGGCAAGCCTGATGAGCTCGTCTTCACCCATCTCGTCGCTGATCGAGGCAGGGCAAATGTCGCGCTGCTTCCAGTGATCGATGAGATTGGCTGAAGAGAAGGAACCAAGCTTGATGTCGGTGCCACGACCGGCCATGTTCGTGGCAATCATCACGGCCCCCAGTTCACCAGCACCCTTGATGATTTCCGACTCTCGATCGTGCTGCTCGGCATTGAGCACTTCGTGCTTGATGCCGTACCTTCGTGTCAGTTGATCCGACAACTCCTTCGAACGCTCGACGCTCGTTGTTCCAACCAGGATCGGGCGACCAACATCGTGAAATGCCCGGATCTCCTCGAGAATCGCATCCGACTTGTCCTTGAAGTTCAGGTAGACCACGTCCTCGTGGTCATTTCGACATATCGGAACATTGGTGGGAATGACGACGACGTCCAGGTTGTAGATCTCGTAGAACTCCGTCGCCTCCGTGTCCGCCGTGCCAGTCATGCCGGCCAGGTGGTCGTAGAGCTTGAAGAAGTTCTGGATCGTGATCGTCGCCATGGTCTGCGTTTCCTGCTTGATGGGAACGCGTTCCTTGGCCTCGACGGCCTGGTGGAGTCCATCCGACCATTGACGGCCGACCATCTTTCGACCCGTGTTCTGGTCGATGATGATGACTCCCTGCTCGCCCTTGTCATTGGCCGCGACGATGTAATCCCGGTCTCTCTGGTAGACGGTGTAGGCTCGAATCGACTGTTCCAGCAGGTGGGGAACATCGACATTGTCCCCAACGTAGAAGGAACCGATGCCGGCAATTCGCTGCGCTTCGGCAATGCCCTCGTGGGTCAGTGTCGCCCGCTTCTTGTCCAGTTCAACCTCGTAGTAACGGGGATGCTGATCCCGCTGTTCCTCGAGACCTGGAAGTCGAGATTTCGCCGCATCAAGCCGCTCCTTCAATACCGGGATCTCGGACTTCTCGCGCGCATTTCGGATATCACCTTCCAGGCCGGATATCTCAAGAATGCAGGTCTGGACGCTGGTATCGACTGAATCCCATGGCGCCTGGGCCTCGATCAACTTCTTGGCGAGACCGTCAGCCAGGTCGTACCGGGGCGTGTGCTCGTGAGCCAGTCCTGAAATGATCAATGGAGTCCGTGCCTCGTCGATCAGGGTCGAATCAACCTCGTCGACGATCGCCCGGTTCCTGTGATGCTGCACCTGCTCCTGCACGGACAACTTCATGTTGTCACGGAGGAAGTCGAAACCGAACTCGGAAGTTGTCCCATAGACGACGTCGCACATGTACATCGCCTGCTTGACCTGGGGAGGTTGCATGTGTGCCGGGTGGATGGCACCTACTCGCAAGCCAAGTGCCCGGAAGAAGGGAAATGTCCAGTCCCTGTCACGCTGCACGAGGTAGTCATTGACCGTAACGACATGCACCTGCTCTCCCGATAGCGCCGAGAGGTAGCAGGCAAGCGGAGCAACAATGGTCTTCCCCTCCCCCGTCTTCATTTCCGCGATGCGACCCTCGTACAGCACGATGGCGCCGATGATCTGAACATCGAAGGGCCGTGCACGAAACGGGGGCTTCGAAACGGGCTCGATGGCTCGAACCGCCTCGTAGAGAGCGGGAGGAATGTCCACGAACAACCACGCGGGAACGTCTTCGACCCCCCCAAGCAGGTCGTCGATCGGGGGACGCCCATCCGTTGCTTCAATCGTCGACCTGACTTCTTCGTACAAGGCACGCGCCTCGTCGGACAGCCGGCCGGGATCGAACTGCAAGGCAGGATTGAAGATGTTCCTGATGCCCACCGCACGATCCATCGCTTCGCGTGCAACCGCAAAGACCTCGGGAATCATGTCAACAGGATTCTCACCCGACTCCATTCGGCCGCGGTAGACATCCGTGAGCGAACGAAGTTCCGGATCGGTCAAGCAGCGAATCTCATCGTCCCGGGCGGAGACTTCATCGACGATCTGCAGGTACCGCTTGACCATCCGCTCGTTGCGGGTGCCGAAGACCATCTTCCCGAATTTTGAAACAACTGGAATAGCCACGACGTGTTCTCCACCTTGCCTTGTTGCAACCCTGGTACGCCCCGCTTCACCAACAGGGAGAAGCGGAAATCAACGCATCAGGCTGCCGGGGGTGGAAGAACGAGATGGTGGAGGCTGATACGGCTCTGTTCCGTCCTGCCATAGATGACTGCATCGATGCCGATCGCTGCATGGCAATCCCCGGGTTCAGCCGATGGACCTTGAGCAACCCCGGAGACGTCATCACCGAATACCGCCAGGGATGCCGCGGCAACAGCGACGACAGCCAGTCCTGGAGCAGCGGCTCCATGGGAAAGACCCGATGATCCCGCCAGGATGGCCACGACCGCCAGCAGGGTCGGCCCGGCAAGGTTCCGGATGGGTCGAGATGTCCATGTCCTGGATGCCATGAATCACACAGTGTATCGGTCAAGGAAGGCTGATGTTCCCTGAGATCGACTTGAAGTGAACGCAAGAGCCTATTATCCACCATTGTATGGCCGATTCACATGATGACTGCACGATCGACCTGAAACTCAGTGGCCTGAACTGTGCCGCCTGTGTCGCCAAGGTTGAATCGGCTCTTGCCGGCAGCCCCGGGGTTGAAGAGGCCTCGGTCAGCCTGGCCCAGGCAAGGGCAACCGTCCGTGGACGGAACCTGGATACCGATGAACTCGCTGAAGCCGTGAAAGCTGCCGGCTACGGTGCCACCGTCCTCGTGCATCGCCAGACTCCAGCTGAACTACGAAGCGAACTCGAGGAGCGACAGCACCATCACGAGCGGGAGTGGAGACGCAGAGCTGTTCTCGGCCTCGGGGTGGCAATCCCCATGTTCCTGCTCCATTGGACCGTTCACGCGACCTGGACGCCGTGGGTTCTGCTCGTCCTGGCGACCTTCGTCGTCATTACCGTCGGTACCGGGTTCTACGTCTCCGCATGGAAAGCTGCCCTGAATCGAACGACGAACATGGACACCCTCATTTCGATCGGCGCATCAACGGCCTATGTATTTTCGCTCGTCCTGTTCATTCTCGAGCTGGTCGGGGTCGAGACCGGTCAACCGATGTACTTCACCGAAGCAGCTGCTCTCTTCGGGATCATCAGCCTCGGGCACTGGCTCGAAGCCCGTTCGTCTGCACGGGCCGGGTCCGCGGTACGGGAACTGCTCGAGTTGCAGCCGGAGACCGCCGAGCGAGTCGAGGAGGACGGCAGTACCCGAGAGGTGCCAAGCGCCGACGTGCAACCGGGCGACCGACTGCTCATCCGCCCCGGAGCACGTGTGCCCATCGACGGGATCGTGATTGAAGGTCAATCAGATCTTGATGAATCCGTTGTGACTGGTGAACCAATCCCTGTACAGCGGGGCATCAACGATCCGGTCGTATCAGGCAGCATGAATACGACAGGGCGACTTGTCATCGAGGCGAGTGTCGACGGACGGAACACGACCGTGGCCCGCATAGCGGAACTGGTAACGGGCGCGATGGCATCCAAGACGGGAATCCAACGACTTGCAGACAAGGTCAGTTCCATCTTCGTTCCAACGATACTCCTGATAGCGATTGTCACGCTCATTGGCTGGAGCATTCTTGCAATCACGAGGGGCGATGCACTGACATTCCAGGCGGGTGTCATTGCCGTCGTCACCGTGCTGATCATCTCCTGCCCCTGCGCACTGGGACTGGCAACCCCGATGGCCATCATGGTCGGCGCCAGTGAAAGCAGTCGAATGGGAATCCTGATCAAGTCGGCTCCAGCGCTTGAAATCACGGGAAGCGCCCGGCACGTGATCTTCGACAAGACGGGGACACTCACGGTGGGTCGACCCCGTGTCACGAAGATCGAACTGCTTGGATCCAGCCATGACGAATCGAGGATTCTCAGTCTTGCCGCTGCCGTGGAGACATCCAGTGAACATCCGCTGGCAAAGGCCCTGGTCGAAGCCGCACGGGATCGGGGACTGGAACTGCCGGATGCACAGGACTTCAAGGCAACTGCCGGGCAGGGTGTCGTCGCTCGGGTCGATGGCCACCTCGTGGAAGTCGGTCGGGACGAAGCGGCAACCTGCCAGGTCGTGGTCGATGGCACCCCGGTCGCGCGGATAACGATGGCTGATGAACCCAGGGTCGATGCTGCCGGGGCGGTTGCCACCCTTGGATCACTCGGCCTGCAGGTCCACATGCTCTCGGGAGATCGCCGGATCGCTGCGCTGGACATCGCGTCACGTGTCGGGATAGAGGAAGTCGCCGTTCATGCCGAGCAGACCCCCGAGGAGAAGACGCAGTTCATCCAGTCGCTGGAAGGTAGAACGATCATGGTCGGTGACGGCATCAATGATGCCGGCGCACTGGCCATGGCGGATGTGGGCGTGTCACTTGGAACCGGAACGAACATCGCCGTTGAAACGGCCTCGATCGTCGTACCCGGCGACCAGGTCCAGGCGATACCCACGACGATCGCAACGGCACGAGAGACATTGCGTGTCATCAAGCAGAACCTGTTCTTCGCATTCGTCTACAACTCCGCCATGGTGCCCCTGGCCGCCCTTGGACTGCTGGGGACGTGGGGACCACTCCTTGCCGCGGGTGCCATGGGGATCAGCGACATCACCGTCATAGGCAATGCCATTCGTCTCAAGGGGGTCATACGACGACGGGCAGCCCAACCAGTCAAAAAAACCTGATTGACCCTCTCCCAAGGAGTCCTTTTCGACCCATTTTAGGGATACACACCCCCTTCTGGATCGTAGAATCACGCGGAACCGGGAGTGCTCTACAT
This sequence comes from Planctomycetota bacterium, assembly GCA_036339395.1. Taxonomy (GTDB): domain Bacteria; phylum Planctomycetota; class Phycisphaerae; order Phycisphaerales; family SM1A02; genus SP202. The sequence goes on from JAYZBD010000032.1 coordinate 12,682, forward strand.
GGCCACTACCTCGATGAAGAAAGTCAACGATCGCGACTTCAACTACTGGAAGGCGCAGCACCTGTTGAATAGAGCGGGATTTGGTGGGCCTCCGGGCCACATCCTTGCACTTCGAAACATGGGCCCCGAAGACGCCGTCGATTACCTCATCGACTACCGGGACGTCGAGGCGGAGGCCGTGCTGCCGAACGACTTCGATTCCAACATCAACAAACCCCGCTCTGGAAATGAACGGCAGCGATTCATACGAGCGAGGCAACAGGGAAACGAAACGGCCCTCGAGGACTTCCGGAAACAGCGGCAGGAGCAGCAACGAATCGACCGCAGGCAGATGGCGAACATCCAGACCTGGTGGCTTGAGCGGATGATCGAGACACCACGACCGTTCCAGGAAAAGATGGCGCTCTTCTGGCACGGCCACTTCGCCGCAGCCTACCGGCCGATCGAGGACAGTTACCTCCTGTTCCTCCAGAACCAGTTGTTCAGGAGCAATGCCGTCGGGAATTTCAAGGATGACCTCGTACACGGGATCATCCGTGATCCTGCGATGATCAAGTACCTGAACAACAACCAGAACAACAAGAACAGTCCCAACGAGAACCTGGCAAGGGAACTCATGGAACTCTTCACCCTTGGCGAAGGGCGTGGGTACACGGAAGACGACATCAAGCAGGGCGCCCGAACCTTGACGGGGTACACCTACCGCGACAACGAGTTCCAGTATCTCTCGCAGAACCACGATGACGGGCTGAAGTCCGTCTTCGGCAAGAGTGGCCGCTGGGATGGTCATGACTTCGTGGAAATGATCTTCACGCGACCAAGTGCATCGCAGTTCATCTGTGAAAAACTCTACAGGTTCTACGTCAATGATTCCCCGAACGGCTTCACCAGGGAGCAGCAGTCGGTCATCCGGAAAATGACCGCCAAGTTGAAGAGTTCCAAATGGGAACTGAAGCCCGTCTTGAGGCAACTGTTCCTCTCGGAGCACTTCTACGACGAAGACAATGTCGGTGCCGTGATCAAGAGCCCAGTCCAACTGGTGATCCAGGCCATTCGTTCCCTGCGGACACCAACCAGGAATCTTCCAAAGCTCAACGAAGCATGTGCTCTCATGGGACAGAGCATCTTCCACCCCCCCTCCGTGAAGGGATGGGAAGGTGGGCGGAAGTGGATCAACACGTCAACCCTGTTCATCCGTCAGAACATCCTCCTCTACCTCCTCACCGGTCGTGATGAGGGGAGCCGTGCATGGGATCGAGGTGGAAGTACCGAGTATGACGCGACCCATCTTGTACAACACCTTGAAGACATCGAGGGATCGAGCACCGTGCAGGACGGGGTCGTGTACCTGCTCCGCTTCGCCCATCCAGTCGCTGCACCTGATGGAAGACGCGTGGACGAGTGGGTCGAGTACGTCAATAATCGTGGAGGTCGTTTCGACAACACGACGCTCATCAACATCCTGGCGCTGATCACTGCGTCGCCCGAGTACCAACTCAGTTGAGGAATCACGTTCGCCCTGGAGGCATGAACCATGGATGATCACAACACAACACCCTGGAGTCGACGACTGTTCCTTCAACAGGGCGCAACACTTGCCTCGCTGGTAGCCACCACGCCCCTGTTCATCGAACAGACTGCCCGTGGAATGATGCTGCCGCTGGGGTCACTTGTCACCTCGCAAGCCGGGGTTCCGGAAGATCGTGTCTTCGTGGTTGTTCAACTCGGCGGAGGAAATGATGGACTCAACTCGGTCGTCCCCTATGGAAGCAGCGAGTACTACAACCTGCGATCCGGACTTGCCATCCAGGCGCCTGGTCGAGGCGATGATGCGGCTCTTGAACTCGATGGCGCAAAGGGCATCGGGCTCCACCCGAGCCTGCGTGGCTTGAAGGAACTCATGGACGAAGGCAGCGCCGGCATCGTCCAAGGGGTCGGGTATCCAAATCCCAACCGTTCCCATTTCTCCTCGATGGACATCTGGCACTCAGCGGACACCAATGGAAAGAGCGAAGGGTGGCTTGGCCGCTACTTCGACAACACCTGCAATGGGACCCCGAATCCCGAGGCCGGGATCGCCATCGGACGACAGGCTCCACTGGCGATGCAGGGACGTACCCAGATGCCGGTGAGTTTCGAGCGGTCTGAACTCTTCCGGTGGATGGGAACCGATCTCGATCAGAACCTCGAACCTCCCTACGAAACCATTGCAAAGACGCCGCACGCCGGGATGGTGCCGGAAGAAAGCTCCCAGGCAGCCTTTCTCAAGCGAACGACGCTCGACGCACGCATCTCCTCCGACCGAGTACGGAAAGCAGTCGCCGTCTCTCCAATGGTGACGTATCCAACCTCGAATCTCTCCAACCAGTTGCGGATGGTCGCTGCCATGATCCGGGCGGAGCTTCGAACTCGTGTCTACTACGTCACGCTCTCGGGCTTCGATACGCATGCCAACCAGGCCGGACAGCATGCGAGGCTGCTTGAACAGGTGGGCGATGCACTGCTCGCCTTCCAGCGTGACATCCAGGCCCAGGGGAACCAGGGACGCGTCCTCACCATGGTCTTCTCCGAATTCGGTCGTCGAGTTGCTCAGAACGGATCGGGTGGCACAGATCACGGAACAGCTGCGCCGACCTACTTCATCGGCGACATGGTGCAACCAGGTGTCCAT
>JAYZBD010000033.1:0-8694 GCA_036339395.1 Planctomycetota bacterium
TCGACGGTCATCTCGGCCTGCTCGGCAAGTTCCTCGATGGTCGGTTCCCGGCCCATCAACTGGAGGAGTCGCTTCTGGATGTTCCTCAGTTTCGACATGGTCTCGATCATGTGTACCGGTACACGGATGGTTCGAGCGTGATCCGCGATGGCACGGGTGATCGCCTGGCGGATCCACCAGGTTGCGTAGGTGGAGAACTTGTAGCCTCGCATGTACTCGTACTTGTCGACGGCACGCATGAGGCCCGTGTTCCCTTCCTGGATGATGTCAAGGAAGGGGAGCCCGCGATTGCGGTACTTCTTGGCAATGGAGACCACGAGCCGGAGGTTTCCTCCGCTGAGGTCCCGCTTTGCCTGCTCGTACTCGTTGAACACTCGTTCCATCGTGCGTGTCCGCAATTTCAGGTCTTCATGGCTTTCAAGGGTCAGCCCCCGGAGTCCATGCATTTCTTCCTCCATGACCACGCGGTCCTCCGGGTGGTATCGCTCCGGGTGCTTCTTGGTCCGCACGAGTTCCAGGGCCAGTTCAGCGGTCTTTCGCGTAATCGACTGGATCTTGTGAAGCAGGGGCTGGATCTTCGCCGTGCGGAGGCAGCATTCCTCGATGAGGGTTGCGATCTTCCGGCGTCGACGAGCCATCCTGTCCTTCAGTTCGGCAAGGGCGGTCTTGCCCATCCGGGTCGATTCGGACTTCTCCCAGTCCAGTTCATTCTGCTTCAGAAGCAGTTGGACCGTGGCGATGTTGATCGGGATCCGCTTGGCGATCTTTTCCTTGGCATTGTCTTCCGCGGTTGAAATCCGCATGGTGCGATCGAACGGCAGGTCTCCATTGTGCACCTGCTGGAGAATCTCAACAGCCTGCCTGGCTGCGTAATCACACTCGAGCACCTGCCGACGGAAGATCATGCGAGTCGTCTCGATCTTCTTTGCAAGGCGGATTTCTTCTTCCCGGGTCAGCAGCGGAATGGTTCCCATCTGGGTGAGGTACATGCGAATCGGATCATCAATCCGCTTCGTCGTTGCCTCCTCGATGGCCTGCTCGATCGCGGTTTCCGAATCATCGAGAATGCTCGGTTCGTCGTGCGCTTGTCCATCACCGCTGTTCTCGGCTTCCTCGGCGATCTTCTCTGCCTCGATTTCCTCCTTGCCCTTGAGGCTGAAGGTCATCCAGGGATTGTCTCGCTTGAACCGGAGGTTCGTATGCATCGGCGCATAGAAGTGGGGTTCGGTCCTGAGCCTGGGATCCTCGTAGTTGATCAACTCGATCTGGTGATGCTGGAGGATGACCAGCAGCTCCACGATCTTGTCGGGATGGACCATCTCGTCCGGGATGGTCGTATTCAACTCCTCGTAACTCATCCACTTCCGTTGCCGGCCATGAATGATCAGCGAGTGCAGGTTTGGATGTAGTGATGGAATATGCATGTTCTCTCCTGGATCATCAGGTGATCCACCTGTTCGTGGACTGCCCACGGGTCAACGTCCGGTCTCCCTGTGGATGGCGGACGGTCGTCCGCCACGTCCACGTATCTGTTTTATTCGTGCAACGGCCTCGGTTGCATCATTGGTCGGGTCGGCGCTCCAGGCTTCCTGGAGGGCATTATTTTTTTCATGTTCGATCGATGCACGGAGTGCGTCCGTGGCTTCATGGAATGGATTTGAATCCTGCCCAGCTTCCTCGAGGAGGCGCTCGCCGATGAACCAGAGATGCGAGGCGAACTCGCCAAGTTGCGTATCAGGCAGTTCGGACAGCAGTTCCTGCATGGGCGGTGTTCCGCCACCTGCAAGGATTGGAAGCAGGATCCGGGCAAGCGAACGATGCCTGTCGACGATGAAGGCATCGACTTCGAGCAGCCCCGTGCCTGCATGCACGCCCGGTTCATGGACCAGGATGGCCAGGTAATGTTCTTCCGCTGTTCGCCTATGTCCAGGTACGAGCGGTGCATCGGGGTCCGGGAGCAGCGTCATTGCATCCGGCTTTGGTTCGGTCGTGGGAACCTGTCGGGAACTCCCGGGAGCCTGGCCCAGGCTGGTGAGCATCGTTTCGACCGTGGCCAATGGCATGGCAAGCAACTCGGCGAGCTTGCACAGGAGCAGGGACCTTCGTACTCCATGTACGGAGGCCAGGCCCAGTCGCTGCAGTTCCCCGAGGAATCGCTCGATCATGTTCTGCCGTCCGGATAGCCCCTCCTGGGTTTGAAGGACCTGTTCAAATCGTTGGAGGACGTATTCCAGGACATCGGTACTGTTTGCAACGACCTGTTCGAAGTGATCTGCCCCGTCTTCCTGTGAAAGGAGATCAGCGGGATCGGCGCCTGCAGGCAGGATGCAGATCCTGACATCGACCGGGTGCTTCAATACCACTTCAAGGGCACGGTCCGCTGCGCGTTGGCCTGCATCATCACCATCGAACAGCAGGACGATGGTGTCGCAGAGCCTCGAGAGGATCCTCGCATGGTCATCCGTCAGTGCGGTACCGAGGGTGCCCACGACGTTGCAGTGTCCGGCCTGGTGACAGGCAATGACATCGGTATAGCCCTCGGTCACGATGGCGCGACCCGTGTCTGCGATGGATTTTCGTGCCAGGTGCAGCCCGTAGAGAGTGCGACCCTTCTGGAAGAGTTCCGTCTCTGGGCTGTTGAGGTACTTGGGTTCATCGGCAGGATCAATGATGCGACCACCAAAACCCACGGCCTGGCCGGCCTGGTTGAAGATCGGGAAGATCAGTCGATTCCGGAAGCTGTCGTAGAAACCATTTCCTTCGCTTCGTTCCTTCAGGAGTCCCGCGGCCATGAATGCGGCGTGTGCCTTGGCATTGTCGGGAAGTGATCGAAGCAGGCCGTCCCAGCCTTCCGGGGCACAGCCGATCTGGAATGACTCGACCATCTCATCACTGATGCCACGTGACTGGATCATTGCACGTGCCTGGGCACCGGTGCTGGAAGTGAGTGTCTGCTTGAAGAAGTCCAGTGCCCGGTCATTGGCGCGTCGAACAAGGTCACGCTGTTCTCGCTGCCTGGCATCATCAGGACTGGGGGATGTTCGTGTGAGCGTGATGCTGGCTCGTTCCGCAAGGAGTTCGAGTGCTTCGCGGAAGTCCATCTTCAGGTACTTCTCAAGGAAGGTGAAGGCGTCGCCACTGGCACCACAGGAAAAGCACTTGTAGAAGGATTGCGCCTTGTGTGTCACTACGGCCATGGAGGGGGAGTGGTCGTCGTGGAACGGGCAGAGACCCACGTGCTCGCGGCCCTTGGGCTGCAGTGTCACGTACCCGCCGATGAGTTCGACGAGGTTGGTCGCATCCCGAACGCGATCGATTTCCGAGCGATCAGCCATGGCGCACCTCGTGCGTGCAACATGCCCTGGGGCTGTTGTCCAACCACGCGCGTAGACGCGTCAGCGATCGATTGGAGGAGTTGATCGTGACCACCTGTTCCGTCCCCGGAGCCCCAATAGAGCCCCACTTGCTACACCCCGCATGCATGCCGACCCTTCACTTCCTGGTGGACGGACCATGCCTCAAGGTTCCCCTGAACGACAATACTGCCCGAACACCGGAGATGTCGCACACAGACACCACGAAGGTCGAGACTGTCATCCTGAAACACTAGATTGTCGAACGTGGCTCGGTGGTCGATTTTGCTGGGAGTCACACTGCCGTTGGCAGGGGATGCACCCCGGTATTCAGTATCGAGCCTCTGTCCCTTTACAGTACGCTGCTTGCGCATTTCGTCAAACGGACGAACCTGCAAATTCGGAAAAAAGTGCCCAGGCTCGCCAGTTTTTGTTCATTTTCCCCAGAATCACCAACGCCCGGTAATCTCGCCTCAGGAGCCGCCGTCCTGGAGCTTCTGATCTCGCGTCCAACCGTATTTGCGCTTCAGGGGCTTTATGATCAGGCCATTCCTGATGGCTTTTGTCGATGCCTTCACCCAAACGGGCTTCCCATCAACCAGGGCCCGGACCCGTTGAATATTGGGTTTGAAGGTTCGACGGCAGACACCCGAGATATTCAGGCCAATGCCGCCCCTGTTCTTGGGCAGACCCCGGTAATGGATCTTGCGACCGGTGCTTGTCCTGGCTCCGGTAAATTGGCAAACGCGGCTCATGAGAGACTCCTCCGGCGAAGAATCCGGGATTCTAGGTCTTCAGGGACCTGCAGGCAAGGGCACGAGGGCCTGTTGGGTGCAGGTTCAGGCGGTTTTTGACCGCCTGGCCAGTTCCTTGAGGCTCGCGCGGGACTCGATTCCCTTGCGGTCAAGGACATAGGTCACCCCGGTGTTCTCCATGTCGGGCAGGTCGAACATCAGGTCCAGCATGAATCCATCGATGACGGCCCGAAGGGCGCGTGCACCGGTACCACGCTCCATGGCGTGCTCGGCAAAGGTATGCAGGGCATCCTGCGTGAACTCCAGGTGTGCTCCCTCAAGTTCAAAGAGGTGCTGGTACTGCTTCACGATGGCGTTCTTGGGTTCCGTGAGAATGCGGACCATCTGCTCCGAGTCCAGTGGAAGGAGTGGCGTGATGATCGGGAGACGGCCAATGAGTTCCGGTATCAAGCCGAAGGACAATACGTCCTGCGGGGTCACCATGGTCAGCAGTTCTTCCTGCTCTTCACCTGCATCATGAAGGATCGGACCACTCTCGGTTGACTGTTCATCCACGAGGAAGCCGATGCGTTGCCGACCAAGCCGTCGCTGGATGATGTCCTGGATGCCATCGAAGGAGCCACCACAGATGAAGAGAATGTGCGTCGTGTCCATCTGGATGTACTGCTGCTCGGGGTGCTTGCGTCCACCCTGTGGTGGAACATTGGCGACGACGCCTTCAAGCATCTTCAGGAGTGACTGCTGAACACCTTCGCCGGAGACATCCCGCGTGATGGACACGTTGTTGGATGTCTTGCCGATCTTGTCGATTTCATCGATGTAGATGATGCCACGCTGGGCTGCATCGAGGTCGTAATCAGCAGACTGGAGCAGCTTCAGGAGCAGGTTTTCGACGTCTTCGCCCACGTACCCGGCCTCGGTCAGCGTGGTTGCATCGCCGATGGCGAAGGGCACATTGAGAATTCGTGCAAGTGTCCGTGCCAGCAGGGTCTTGCCGGTGCCGGTGGGACCGATCAACAGGACATTCGACTTGTCCAGTTCGACCTGGCTTTCCTCGTTTTCAAGGTGTGCCAGTCGCTTGTAGTGGTTGTGGACTGCAACGGCGAGCGTCCGCTTGGCATTGGTCTGGCCAATGACGTACTGGTCGAGGAACTCGTTGATCTGGCGCGGGGCGGGAATAGAGGTAAACAGCGGTCGGCTGCTGCTCATACGCCGCTTTTCCTGCTTGAATATGTTCTGGCAGAGATCAGTGCAGTTGGAGCAGATGTAGATGTCGCTGGGGCCTTCAACCATCGGGCCCACTTCACGGGAGGTCTTTCCACAGAAGGAACAGGTTGTTACGCGTCGACCGCGAAAGCCGCCGTCATCACCACCATCACTTCCAGAGCCTCCACCGGAACCACCAAAACCGCCTGGCCCTCCGGTTCCCCCGGTTCCATCGGTTCCATCGCCTCCCCCGAGACCGCCGCCGTCTTCGTCGGCGCCCGTCGAGGACAGGATGCGACGCAGTGTTTCATCTGGTACCTGGTCAAACACGGCTGTTCCGTCTCCCACTTCCTTGCTTGCAGTTGGCTGGCGCCAACTGCCCCCTCCATGCTACCCCCTGGGATCCGTCCCACGGGCCATGGAAGCCCCTCCAGGCTTCCCCATCTACCCGTATTCTGGCATCGAAAGCGGGTGTGGTGTGGGTTAAATCACGGTTTCCTGGTCATATTCTTCATTCAAATCGCTGGCATGTCCGAGTTGCTCTCATCTTCGGACCCAGCCTGCTGGGTATCGGACTTCTCTGGAGCAAATTGGCCCAGGATGACATTCCGGGCCTGTTCAAACTCCTCATCATCCAGTTTGCCCTCCTCGTGCATCCTCCGCAGTTGCTCCAGTGTGAAGGAATCCTCGAGGCCAGAGTCACCTCGTTGCATCGACCGTCGCACCATGACCAGGATGATCCACGCCACGATGACGATGCCCACGAGAATGAGCAGGGCAGGCAGGATGGCTGGAAACAGTTGAGAGGGGTCCTGCGGGGGAGCAGTCGTTGCCAGGAGCGAAACTGGTGACATGCTGGTCACTCAGGAATCGCTTTTTCCACTGGATTTCTTACCGGACTTCTTGGAGGTCTTCTTCGATGACTTCTTGGCAGTCTTCTTTGAACCAGAGGCCTTCTTGCTGGTCTTCTTCGCGGTTTTCTTCTTCGAAGGCGTCTTCGCTTCACCATCTTGCATCGCCATCCACTCATCGGCGCTGATCTCGGTGATGTTCATCTGCTGGACCATGGAGTCAACGGCCTTGTTCTCCATGATCTGGGCATTGAGTTGACGCAACTGGTCGGACTGGGCCAGTTGTGCATGGAGTTCCATGGGTCGCACGCCACGCTGTGAGGCAAGCTTGGCGACCTGTGCATTGACTTCCTGTTCATTGACCGTGATGCCGTACTGCTTGATGACCTTCCGCTGGATGAACATGTTCTTGATACCCACCGTTGCCATGCGCTCCGTATCTTCGCGGGCTTCGGCGATCTTCGTCTCGATCTCCTCGGTATCCAGTCCCTGCTGCATGAACTGCATTCGCAGGTTCTCCAGCTGGTAGGCGACCTGGTGACTGGAGAGTTTCTCCGGGATCTCCACGTCGACGATCTCCGCAAGCTGCTTTCGAGCCTGGTCACGCATGGCAGTTGCCTGCTCATCATCGCGGCGCTGCTCAAGTGCCAGCTTGACCTGGTCGTTGAGTACCTCGGCTGTGCCGAGGTTGAAGGCTTCGATGAGTTCGTCCGTGGTCAGGGGCGTGATTCGTTCGGCGACCTGGACCTGGAACGTGATCACCAGGTTCTTGCCGCGAACATCTTCACGCTCGTGGTTGTCGGGTCCAACGGTGTTGATCGTGATCTCATCACCAACGCCGACACCCTTGAAGGTCGCATTCAGATCATCGATGAGCAGGCCCAGGACCTGTCCTCGTTCACCAGTTGGTGGAAGCACGATGATGATGTTCTCGGAGTCGAAGATCGGGGTTTCTTCACCCTCTGCCATGACATTGGCATGACCAAGCAGTCGATCACCCGGCTGGAAGTCGCCCTTGAGTTCCTCGCCATGTCCATTTCGGAGGCATTGGCGTCCGACCTCGTCATTCACCATCTCATCCGTGACTTCCAGGGTGGGCTTGTTGATCTTCACCTTCGTGAAATCAGGAAGTTCAAAGCTGGGGACGATGTCCATCTCGACCGTGAAGGCGAAGTCCTGCCCGGCTTCCACGGTGGGGAAGTCATCTTCCTGTGGCTCCGGCTGCTGGAGCATGTCCAGTTCGTTGGCCTCGATGGCATGCTCGAGCGCATCCTTCACGATGGCATTGCGGGTTTCATCCCGGATGGCATCACCGAAGCGTTTCTCGATGACGGCGCGTGGCACCTTGCCCTTGCGGAACCCGGGCAGGTCGACCGTGCCACCGATGGCCTGGGCCTGCTGCTGGAGCTGTGTATCCACGAGCGCACTGGCGATGGTGACCGACAGCCGCTTCCTGGCTGGCCCGGCATCCTCGACGGTTACGGTGTAGTTCTTTGCATCGCTCATGGATCTCTCCGCGGGTTCAACTGGCACGCACTGGTGCGAAGCGACAGAGGATACCTCATCAGGCAGGAATTCTCATGCTCAGGCCCGGCTGGTAAGCCCCTCGGCCAGCAGGGAGACGAAATCAACGGCCGCCCGGCCTGGATCCTCGGCATCGGCCATTCGTCGGACGATGGCCGAGCCCACGATGGCCGCATCGGCCGAGGTCGTGACAGTGGCAACATGGTCCGGCTCTGCAATACCAAAGCCCACCGCGACGGGCAGGTCCGAGTGTGATCGAATGCGGTTGACCGCGGCCTCGATGTCCGGTGCCTGGTCCTGTTCCCCGGTCAGCCCGGTCCTGGCAAGCAGGTAGACGAATCCACGGCAGTGGGGCAGCAGTGTTTCAAGGCGTTCATCGGTCGTCGTCGGTGCCACCAGCAGCGTAAAGGACAGTCCCAGTTCATCGACGATGGGCAGCAGTTCTCCTGCGCGGTTGGTATCAAGATCAGGCATGATGACCCCGTCGAACCCGGCCTCGGCCAGAACTCGCAGGAAGTCCTCATTGCCTCGTCGTTCCACGATGGAGCTGCTCACCATGGCGACCAGGCCGATGTCCGTCTGTGCTCGAACGGCGCGAACTGCATCGAGGACATCATCGACCTTCAGTCCCTGCTCAAGTGTTTCGTGCATGGCTGCGGCGATGACCGGGCCATCGGCGATGGGGTCGGAGAAGGGAATGCCGATCTCGACGATGCTGGCGCCGGCTGCTTCGAACCCTCGAAGGGCGACGACGGTCGCCTCCAGTTCCGGGTAGCCGGCGACGATGAAGGGCATGATGGCCGTGCGTCCATCGGCTTGGAGTTGGTTGAAGATGTCATCGATGCGGCCCATGGCGGCTACTTGGTCCCCGGCGGTCCGCCGTCCTCGATGTACTTGTCATGGATCGCCTTGCTCAGGTCCACCTCGGTGATGTTCGCCAGGGTTGCCAGCCAGGCCAGCACATCTGCGAACTCCTCGGCGAGGTTTTCAGCATTGCCATCGCCG
>JAYZBD010000034.1:0-15635 GCA_036339395.1 Planctomycetota bacterium
GAGCTTGCCCTGCTGTCGATCAAGTTCCCCGGGATCAACACGGATACCGTTCCATTCCATGTCAGCCAGGACGGGCACGAGCGGCATCTCGAGCTGATCGAAGAGAACCTGGAGATCGCCTTCCTGGAGATCGACCTTCAAACGCTCGTACAGTCGCCACGTGATGTCCGCATCCTCCGCGGCGTAGATCGTGGCATCATCCAATGCCAACGTGTCGAACGTCCTGCGTTTCTTCCCCCTTCCCAGCAACGAGGAAAGTGGAATGCACTGAATGTCGAGCAGGGAGGATGCCAATGCGTCCATGCCGTGACTTGACCGGGAGGAATCCGTGATGAAACTCGCGATCATGGTGTCGAAGCAGGGACCCTGCACTGCAACACCGGCCTGTCGCATGATGTTCATGTCGAACTTCAGGTTCTGCGCCACCTTCAGAATGCCTTCGTCTTCCAGCAGTGGACCGATCAGTGCCAACGCGGAATCCCTGTCCAGGTGCGATCCGGGTTCCGGGGAGAGCACAGGGACATACCAAGCCTCCCCCTCCGTGCAGGCAAGCGAAACGCCACAGAGGTCGACCTGCCTCGGATCCAAACCGGTTGTTTCCGTATCGAATGCGAAGGCACCTGATTCGCGAAGTCGATCAACCACCCTGGCAAGCTCCTCCTCCGTGCGGACGCAGTGGTAGATCGCACCCGGATCACCCGGCTGCAGTGTCTCGGGTTCTGCTCCGAAGAGCCCCCCTTCAAGAGGAGGCAGGTCCTGGTCCTCCTGCCCGTCAACAAGGTCACGTACATCGGATTGAAACCGGTTGAATCCAAGTTCCTGGAAGAAGGCCGCCATGCGATCGATGGGAAACCCGGCGGTATCGACCGAGGCCTGCTCAAGGGAGAAGTCCAGCTCGATGTCACTTCGCAACTGGACCAGTTCCCTGTTCAAGGGCATCCGATCCTGCGCCCCGACGAGGTTCTCGTGCCGCTTTCCCTTGATCTGGTCGATCTGGGCGTAGATGCCATCAATGCTGCCATACTCGAGTACCAGTTTCGCGGCGGTCTTGGGGCCGATTCCCGGGACCCCGGGGATGTTGTCCGAGCTGTCACCCATCAGGGAGAGGATGTCGACCACGTGTGAAGGCTCGACACCCTCCGTCTTGAACACATCTTCTGCTGTCACGGAGGTGTCCTTGTGGATATCAAAGAGTTCCACGCCAGCCCGCAGGACCTGCGTCAGGTCCTTGTCACGTGACAGGATTCGAACCTGGACATCGGGTGACTCCACCTCCAGCCGCTTGACGAGTGAGGCGATCACGTCGTCGGCCTCCATTCGCTCCACGCCCAGCACGGGTACGTTCATCAGGTCGAGGAGTTCAAGGCAGCGCGTCACCTGCGGCGGCAGGTCCTCGGGCGTCTTGTCACGATTGGCCTTGTAGTCGGGATAGAGTTCGCTTCGGAAGGTCCCGCGATCACCACTGACATCGAGAGCGACCGCGATGTAGTCGGGATCGTAGTCACGAAGAAGCTTGATCATCATGGCCGTGAATCCGTAGACGAGATTCGTCGGCTCCCTGGTCACCGGCGAGTTCATCTCCGTACGGATCGCGTGGTAGGCCCTGAAGAACTGGGCGTAGCCGTCGATCAGGTACAGCGTCCGATTGGATCCCATGGCAATCCCTCAGCCTGATCGCCGGCTTGTTGCAGCCTCGGCAAGACGAACGAGTGCAGCTTCCTCACCGGGACCAAGCGTGCACTCACGACGAGCCATCACGGTTCGGGCAACGTCGAGGAACTTGTCGGTTCGAAACGTGGATGTCCCCCGGTCCGTCAACCAGCTGAATGCATCCACGGTCGTCGGGGGGGGCGATGTCGAGGCGACCATGCTGCCCGTGCCGAGTACGCTGCCCGTCATGATGCGTGTCCCGATCGCTGTCTTGACATGGTCGCCGATGATGCAGCCCATGAATATCCGCCCCGTGCGTGAAGACTGGCCCTCGGGCGCAAGGCGCATGATCACTTCCGAGTAGGTATTGAGCAGGTTCGAGTTGTTCGTGCCTGCCCCGAGATTGACCCATCGGCCAAGGATGCTGTCGCCAAGGTGTCCCTCGTGTGCCTTGTTCGAATATCCCTGGAAGATCGAGCCCCCCACCTCACCACCAACCCTGCACCCGGGTCCAATCACCGTTCGTGGTTTCAAGACCGCTCCATCCATGATCGTGCTGTCAAGACCGACGTAGCAGGGGCCGCAGAGCACGGCATTGCACCGGATCGTTGCGCCATCGTTGATGACAACGGGCCCGGCCGAGGTATCGGCCGCGACACCGGGAAGAACCGTAGCACCGGGATGAAGATGAACGCCATGGGCACCATGGACACTCACCTGGTCCTCCGACATGGTTGGAATGCCAAGTGAAGGCAGATCATCCGCCAGGGCGGCCTCGAGATGATCGAGGATGTCCCATGGAGCGTTGTAGAGGGTTGTCTCGACACTGCTCGTCACCGTGGAATCGGGCAGCGTGCCCGATTCGAGGAAGGACTCGGTGTCGGCGGCATGCATGTGCGCCATGACGACGGCGCCTGTCGACTGGTCAAGGAGTGCTTCCCCCGGTCCCGGCACGGGCAGCTCCTCCAGGGCGGACCACCTTCCGTTGACACAGAGGTGTGATTCCCCCGCTGGAAGTTCATTGACCGGGATGGCCTCGTGTTCCCTCAGGACATCTGCAAGTGCCTCATGGACCCACTGGGCAACAGCATCTCCACCAAGGCGGCGAGATTGCCTCTGGCTGGTGAGTTGGGCACCGGTTCGCAACCGTGATGGCGGCCTGAGGTCCGTCAGTGGACCGAACAGGCCAAGGTTGTCGTCAAAGATGATGAAATCTGTCATCAGTGTCACGCTCGTACCAATGGTAGGCCCTTCAGGCTGTTCGGCGGCCGACACCATAATCGAAACGCCACAGTGGCATCGTCTGGAACAGGACCCATCCTGCTGGAATCGCAAGCAGTCCGGAATAGAGCGCGTCACCGAATGAATGACCCAGTTCACCAAGGCCGAATGGGACAACAGCCCCACCCGTGAATGGAAGCCAGAAACGGATGATGCCCGTGAGAACCGTTGCAAGGCCTGTACTCAGGACACAGGCGAACGTACAGGCACTCAGGGTGAGCACTCGATGCCGGAAGACCATGGATCGGATCGTCAGGATGACCGAGGCGCCGAATACGTATCCAAGCGCATGGGGACCGATGATGTAGATCGCCTCGGCACCTTCGGCGGAACCCGGAGAAAGATCCGCCAGAACCCCGATGACCCAGGCACCCCAGAGCACGTGATCCGCACGACCATGGAGGGCCGTGTAGGCAACGAGTACTGCCGCAAAGCTCGGCGTAAGAAAGTCGAGCGTTCGCAGTGTCATCGCACTTGCAAGCCCGAGGTCAAGGGCCGTTGCCAGCAATGCCGCGATCATGAAGACCAGCCACCTCATGGCTTCAACTCCCCGGTCAAGGTCATCGGGTCCTCATCACTCGCCAGAAGAATGATTTCAGGCAACTGGTGCAACTGGATCCTCGGGCGAACGATCACGAGATCACGCAAGGGAGCTTCGTCGATCTGCTCGACGGACTCGATGACCCCGACTCCCAGCGCCTGGGCCCAAGGGGGCCACTCCGAGTCGGCAAGTACGACCTGGGAACCGGGCAATGTTCCATGGCGATGGTCAACCTCTCCAGCGAAGCTGCCGTCACCAAGGGGATTCAGAAGCATCCTGGGAGGGGCAAGTCCGGCTTCCTCCTGTCCGGGAATGAGCACTGCAACCTGGAACGGGCCGGTATCGAGATGGGCCAGTGGCAGGATGGTCACCCTGAAGGAGGAACGGCTGGCAACACGGCCGACGAGGTATTCATGTCGCCAGATGGCTACATCTCCGACATTGACACGCTCATCGATCTGTGGTGTTACTTCCACCTCGACAGGCGAGACGACATCGCCCGGGTCACGAGCTGTTACATCCGTTGGAAGAATCAGGGGTGGCCGCGGACCCTGCAACATCCTGTCTGGAAGTCCCTGCAGCAGTCCCAGTTGGGCTGACAAGTCCTGGGTTCGAAGTTGCAGTGCATGGTACAGTCGCTTGAACCGGTCTCGCTCATCCTCAAGAACGATCATCCGTTCCCTGAGATCCGATTCGTTCATCCCATCAACAGCATCGACTGGACGAAGCCAACCGGCAAGGCGATTGCCTGCATGAGCAACCGGCGTGATCGGAAGCCTGACGATATCAGACAGATCGCGTGTCCATGCCAACCAGTTCGTTGGCAGGATCGCCAAGACCCCCGTCAGGATCAATACGATTGAAAAGAACGAATTGGAGCGTTCCGTGACGCGGAACATGCACGCTCCCTTCCCAGTGCCCGAAAGGGGTCTGGACGGACTCGATGAATCAGAGATCGTCCATGTCTGAATCCATGGTCGCCTTCCATTCCTCGAGGTTGTCGAGATAGATGCTCGTACCGCGCGCAACACACGTCAGTGGGTCATCTGCGATCTCGACATCGAGACCGGTATCCTGCTTGATGACGACGTCGAGGCCGCGAAGCAGCGCCCCCCCGCCAACGAGCGTGATCCCGTTGTCCACCAGGTCGGCTGCCAACTCGGGTTCAGCCCGTTCGAGGGTCCGTTTGACCGCTGCAACGATGGATTTCACGGGCCCCTGGAGCGCACCCCTGATTTCCTTGCTTGTGACCTCGAGCTTGCGAGGAAGGCCGGTCGTATTGTCACGACCACGAACATCGTGCTTGACATCATCACCCACCTTCGCGGCGGATCCGATCTCGATCTTGATTCGCTCCGCCGTCTGCTCGCCGATCGTGAGGTTGTAGGTCTTCTTCATGTGCTGAATGATGGCTTCATCGAAGTCATCCCCTGCAACACGAACCGATTCACATGTTGCAATATCGGCAAGTGACATGATCGCCACCTCGGTCGTCCCTCCACCGATATCAACCACCATCGAAGCCGTTGGCTCGACGATCGGCATGCCTGCACCGATTCCTGCAGCCATCGGTTCCTCGACGAGGTACACGCGACGTGCACCGGCTCGCTCCGCGGAATCAAGAACCGCCCTCTTCTCCACGGTCGTAATACCCGATGGAACGGCAATGACGACCCGGGGGCTGATGAGCCGTGAACGGCCTGTTGCCTTTCGGATGAAGTAACTCAGCATCGCCTCGGTGATTTCGAAGTCTGAAATCACTCCGTCCTTCAATGGACGAATCGCGCTGATCGAACCCGGAGTCTTTCCAAGCATCTCCTTGGCTTCCCAGCCAACGGCATTGCCGTTGTTGAGGACCCGATTCGTGCCGCGCTTGACGGCAACAACGGATGGTTCGTTGAGAATGATTCCCTCGCCACGAACGCTGACCAAGGTATTGCAGGTACCCAGGTCAATGCCCATGTCGACGCTGAACCAACCGAGAATAGTGTCGAGGAACACGCGGTTCGCCCTCCTGGCGCCTCGTTCAGGCGTGCAGTCATCATACGACAACCAACACGGCGGTGTCGACACCTCCGAAAGAAATCAATTCGATGTGGATCAGTTGGAGCCGAGGATCTTGAACATCTCTCCGGCGGCATTCTGCCCCTCTGCGGAGAACTCGATGTTGTGGAAGACCATGAAGAGGCAACCTGCAAGGAGAAGCAGGGCGGCGACCCCGGAGAGCCCTGTATAGACATTCAGGCCTCCACCCTCACGAACGGCTGGTGAGTTGAATCGGCTCATGGCTCAATCCTGCCCCATGAGGGCATAGGCACGATGACCCACCCGGGCGAGTCCTCGCTCGGGGTTCTCCAGGGTGAGAATTCCAGTCGAGCGATTGATATCGACACTGATGATTCGGAGTTTCCCGATGAAGGTGCCATCCTGGCCGATGGTCAGGATCCAACCCTCCTTGACACCATCACGTGTACCCGCATCGATTTCGACGAGGGTCTGGTCTTCACTGCGGCTGATATCGAGAATCGTCGACTCGAGATTGCGGTCAGGAGCAAGTCCCTCGTCCAGCGTCATGCCCGTGTCATCAAGCGCACCGAAGCGAGCCACGTATTCGGAAATCCTCTGCATCGCGGTCATCTGCTGGTCACGTACTTCCTTGAGTTCCTCTTCGAGCTTTCGGCGAGCTGCAAGTGCAACCTGCAACTGGCTGTCACGTTCGCGGAGCGCATCGTCAAGTTCAAGTTTCTCACGCTCGGCAGAAATGGCTCGTCCTCGCAGTTTCTGAAGATCCTCGACGAGTACACGATTGAGATCGCTGTTCGTCTGGAGGCTCTTGAGCATGGTTCGGCTGGTTGCACCGTGCTCGGAAATAGCGAGGTTGGCAGTCAGAAGTTGCGACTCGATCTCGAGACGCATCTTCTCGCAGGCAGCGACATTCGACTGCAACTCGGACAGTCGCTGGCTGTAGGCCTGCAACTCCTGGTTCAGTCGAGCCTGCTCACCCTGGTGAGACTGTCGCTCGTCCTGCAACTGTGAAGCAACAAGTCGATGGGAAGCATCAAGATCGATGGATCGGGTCTTCCAATACTCCTGGTTCTTCGCGGAAACCACGACCAGGGGAACCATGAAAATGGCCAGCATTGTGACCAGGACGATGAAGATCTTCGTGAGAATATGCACGATCCAGCCTCGTATTGCAGGATGCCTGATTGCGTTCGGTCTGAACTCTTCCTGACCCCCCGAACCTGGGGACGTTCACTGCCAATCAGCGAAACGATCGTTATAGCCCTTCAAGCAGGCGTGTCAATATACCTCATCAGGGCTTCTTGCAACCGATGAGTCTCCTAAACGCAGTATTGCAGCGGCTGCAGCTACCTGAACGCGAGGATCCTGGTCGTGGAGCAGGGTTGAAAGTTGGGGTGAAAATGAGCTTGAACCAAGGCTACCGAGCACCATGGCCGCTTGAGAGCGGATTTCCGGCCGTTCATGGGATATGAAGCCCACAACGATCTCCACGGGAACCCTGTCCGGGTCGATCTTGGCAAGGGCATCCGCCGCAAGAAGTTGAATTTCAGGTCCAGGCTTCCTCGGGCCCTCTGCCAAGGCCATTGTTTCCAGGTTCATCGCCATCGATTGGTCCCTCATCCTCCCGATCATCTGGCACGCCAGCGCAGTGAGTTCAGCTCGCTCCGGGGGAGCAAACAAGGCTGCCTGGATGACCTGGCGTTCCTCCTCGTCTCCCAGCTTGACCATGGCCTCCGCCATGATCAGGTCGATCGCCTGGGCTCGGGGGGCTTCGATCGACGCCTCGTGTCTCCCGACACCGTTTCGAATGAGAGGTATCGCGGAAGAGTTCCCAAGTTCCCCCAGGATGAAGGAGGCATTCGCCTTCGCTGTGGGGTCGGTACCAAGCACCATCGAAGCCAGTGGGTTCAGGTCGGTTTCCTCACCGCAACTGGTGAGGCTGAAGATTGCAGCAGCCTGAACGGAACTGCTGGGATCGGAAAGCATTGGACGAACCAGGTGTGAGAGTGAGCAGAGCTTCTCAAGCCCGATCGTCATCGTCGCAACAAAGCGTACACCCTCGTTCTCGTCAACCAGTCCACTTCGAACAACCTCGTCGAGGTGTTTCTCCGATGGCTGGAGGCCCTCGATGGCATTTGCTCGCAACAGCGGATCATCGGAAGTCGATGCTTCAAGAAGCAGCGACTCGGCTGAATTGTGCAGGTTTCTGTCCAGGACCTGGAAGGTCGGCTGCTTGGTTTGAGCAAGCGTCGAATCAGCCTCGATGACCGAATCCTGTCGAGTGCTCCACCTGGAATCATCCTTGCCGCTGTTGCACGCCGGCAACAGCAAGTGCATCACAAGGAGCAACTGGAATACTGGTTGTCTACACAACTGCATCTGAAACTCCCTCGTCCCGGCTCGATCGCCCCAGGGTGCATCGCCAGGCAACAAGACCGCACAACGTGGTGAAACAGAGCCAGGCGACGAGGTTGCCGAAGAGCGTACCGAACATGGTACGCCGCGAATCGACTTGTGGTTCACACAGCAGCCAACTGGGTACACGTGGCTGGGTCGTTGCCTGGACCCGGCCGAGTGAATCCGTACAACTTGTTTCACCCGTATTCACGACCCGGATCATTGGAACCCGGTTCTCGATGCATCTCCATCGAGCAACCTGTACATGTGTCCGCCGGGCTGCATCATCCCCCCCAAACCAGCCATCATTACTGAGGTTCATCAGGAGCATGGCGCGTTTCTCTCCCTCGAAGTACACCAGGTCCCGGCACAACCCGGGAACCGTGTCTTCAAAGCAGATCGGTGTTCCAATTCCACAGGTGCCGCCTGGGTATTCCAGGGAAAGCACCTGCACCCTGTCACTGGCCTCGAGATTGAACTCCATGCCCCCGGCACCGAAAACCAGGAGTTGCTTCTCCAGCCATGGCCAGTGCTCCAGGTAGGGCATCCGTTCACCGAATGGTGTCAGGACAACCTTGTCGTACCGCTGCAACCTGCCTCCCGGTTCAACAAGCACGGCGCTGTTGTAGCGAGTCCGACTTTCAATCCATGTGCCCCGTTCATCAACGCTCTGGGACAGATCCAACCAGGTTGGAGAACCGACGAGCAATGGACGACCAAGAACACTCGACAACTGTTCGATCCGGCCAGGCCAGTGATGAAGGTGTGCAAACCCTGGACCAGCTGCTTCCAAAAAGGCGCGGGTACCTCGATCGAACCCGAGCCCGGGAACCATCGTTTCGGGCCATGCGACCAGGTCGGCACCACCCGTTGCTTCGACGGCATCCAGTGTCAACTCGATGAAGGAGGGGACGTCTTCAAACTGGGCCTGGACGCTCCATCCGATCTTGTTGTCCTGCGGCAGGTTCGTCTGGATCGCGAGGATGCTTGGCCCTGAACTGAATACGTCATCCTGTGCAAGACGCCATGCTCCATAGGGAACAGCCAGGACGAGCAGGACTCCGACAACGATACTGCTGCCGGTGCTTCGTCGATGTACCGGTCGAACCACGTCGATACAGAGCCCGGCGACGGCTCCAACAAACAGGCTTCCCCACCAGGCGCCGATGATGTCTGCAGGTTGAGCAAGGATCGGTGCTTCAATGAGCGGTTGCCCGATGAAGTACCAGGGGTATCCGTCGAAGATGATCAGGCCCCTGGCACACTCGAGACCGATGAATACGAGCGGGACCGTGACAGCCGAGGGCCATCTCCCCAGGTTCCTGTCGCTGCCGATTCCCCGGAGCAACCAGGCCGCCATTGCTGGATAGAGCGCAACATAGGCTGAAAGCACCGGCCAGCCTGCCAACGTCACATCAATGATCCAATGGTTGATCCAGAGCCATGCAAGGAAATAGGACGTGAACGTGGAGAGGATGGCCGTTCGTCTTGAGCCTGCCCGACGAGCAGCCAGGACGAGCAGGAACACGCTTACGAAGGACAGTGGCCAGAGATCCAGTGGTGGCAGGGCCGCCCAGGCACAACATGCAGAAGCAGCTGCAAGACCCCAGGCAGGTGCAGTCGATTTACTTGCCTGCATAGTCGATGATGCTCGACACCTCGCTGCGGAGGTCCTTGCGATGAATGACGCGATCGACGAAACCGCACTTCTGGAGGAACTCCGCTCTCTGGAATCCTTCCGGGAGTTCCTGGCGGATGGTCTGCTCGATGACACGCGGTCCAGCAAATCCGATCAATGCACCCCGCTCCGCAAGAATGACATCACCCAGCATCGAGAAACTCGCTGTCACTCCGCCGGTTGTCGGATCAGTCAACACGGAAATGAAGAGTCCGCCCATCTCGTCGAAGCGAGCCAGGGCTGCGGACGTCTTCGCCATCTGCATGAGCGAAAGGCCCGACTCCATCATCCGTGCGCCGCCGGATGCTGAGACGATGATCAAGGGAAGATCCTCTTCTGCAGCGGCTTCAGTCGCCCGGGCGATCTTCTCACCGACAACCGAACCCATGGACCCACCCAGGAAGGTGAAGTCCATGCATGCAAGAATCACTTTTCGACCCTTGATGAATGCCGTGCCACACAGGATCGCATCATTGTGCCCGGTCTTCTTTCGTGCCTCAGCTATGCGGTCGGGGTATGGCTTCACGTCCACGAACTCAAGTGGATCGGATGAACAGAGTTCCTCGTGCATCGGAACGAACGTTCCAGGGTCGACCAGTTGTGTCACGCGAACACCGGCTGAAATCCGGAAATGGTGATCGCATTCGGCACAGACATTGAGGTTGTTTTCCAGTGATCGACGGAAGAGAATTGCACTGCACGAGGGGCAGCGAACCCAGAGTCCTTCCGGAACAGGCTTCCTGCCGGTGGGGTGACCAGCATCTACATCAGTCCAGGATCGTGCTTTCGCCTCAGCCATGCCTGATCTCCTTGCAATCGACCGAGCTACCGGGGCGGCCTGAAAAACAGGCCGCTCTCGAAGACGGGCGGCATGGTGACCCAACAACACGGTCGAGTCCAGCCTCTTTTCCGTGGAAAGACATGTCAACCGTGTTTGCGGGGGCGTAAGGGCCTGCAAACATTCAAATGGAGTTTCAGGAACCCCGCAAGGAACAGATTACGGAAGCATATTCCGCTGCACCGAAGATGGCCGAAGCAGCGACCAGGAGGTCACACCCCGCCTGCCGGCAGGGTCCTGCCGTCTGGAGATTGACTCCCCCATCCATCTGGAGTCGCTGGTCATCATTCAATTGATCACGTATGGCGGCTGTCTTCACGAGCACGTCTTCGATGAAAGACTGCCCGGAAAAGCCGGGATTGACACTCATCACGAGGGCCAGTTCAACCGAATCAAGCCATGGTTCGAGCGCAGTCCACTCCGTTGGTGGGTTGATTGCGATCCCCGCCGTCATCCCGGCAGAATGAATCGCGTTGATGACCGTTTCCGGGTCATCATCCGCCTCCACGTGAAACGTGATGTGGTCGGCTCCGGCACCAGCAAAAGAATCAACGCAGCCAAGGGGATTGGTCACCATCAGGTGAACATCAAGCAGCGTATCCGGGAGTCGTTCCCTGAGACTGGCACAGAGCGCCGGCCCCATGGTCAGGTTCGGAACGAAATGCCCGTCCATGACATCAAGGTGAAGCAGGTCCGCCCCGGCATCAACTACGGCCTGGCATTCGTCACCAAGCGCAGCAAAATCAGCGGAAAGAATCGAGGGGGCGACAAGCGGTTTCGTCAGTGGCCCGGTGATGGAGCGTAAAGCGGTCATCGACATGGTTCAACGTGCCTCCGTGCACTGTTCTTCGTACTACATGGAGTCAGCCGCCGTTGGCTGCTGCCAACTCGTCGCTCTTGCTCCTGTACTCACGCAGCATTGGTTCGTAGTCAGCCTTTTTTCGAGGCGATGCCATGAAGAAGGCTCGTTCCTGCAGATCAACCGCCTCGGTCACCTCACCACGACGGAACCGAACGGATGCTTCGAACGCAAGAAACCGGGGATCGTCAGGATCCGAGTTCGTACGTGCGGTCTTCGCCGCCATGAGCGCGATGTCGAGGTCCCGCTTGGCATCAGGGATGTTCGGTGCAGCAGCAATCTTCTCAGCAAGCCAGCCGAGCAGTTCGGGGTCGTCTGGATACGTCTCGATGACTTCCTCCGCGTAGGCGTAGGCCTTGGGGGCATCTTCCTGCTTGAGCAGGAAGACTTCGAATCGATCGAGGATGTACGTGTAGAAGATCCTCGGATCACGCTCGATCAATTTCTGGGTCATCAGTTCGTACTGGGACCAGTTCTTCAGATCGCGTGCATCCTCGATTGCATCGATGACAGACTGAGCCTGCAACATCAGTTTCCTGTTGTATCGCCCTTTCATGACCTCCGTGAGAGTATCCTCGAAGTCCTCCGAGAGCGGGTGTCCAATAAACTGGATCTTCCCCTCGTTGTCGACGATGAAGGCATGCGGAATGCCACTCTGGCCGGCAGCACGACTCCACGCACGACTCGTACCATTGCGCTTGTCGATGGCGACAGAGTAATTCATGCGGCGGCCCTGCTTCTTCACGAACCCCTTCACGACATCGGGTTCCTCGGTTGTAACACCGATGATTCGAAGTTCGTCCGCGTCGTACTTGTTCTGAATATCCGTCAGGTGGGGAATCGACTTGCGACACGGCGGGCACCAGGTCGCCCAGAACTCGACGACGTAGGTCGTTCCCTTTTCAAAGTTGATATCGCCTTCCGGATGTCCCTTGGCATGCTTGACCCATTCTGCAATGGATAGCCCGGGCGCAGCGTCTCCAACCTTCAGCGATTGTCCACGCTGTGCATGGGCAGGTGCGCAGAAGAGGCAGAGCAGGGCAGCGGTCAGTAGTCCAATCCGGATAGTCATGTCGTATTCCTCTCGATGGAGAACGCGAAGAAGCGATCGCCGTAGGGCTTGAAGCAGGCATCATACCCCTGCCGGGGCGTGTTCGGAGCCAGAAATGGAGTTGAACACCCCCCCTTTGACTCTCAATGGGGGTAATTGTTCCCGAATCAGGATTGATCGAGCAGTTCGACCGAGCGGAATGAGCGACCCTCGAGCATTCTCAGGCTCGCCCCACCCCCCGTTGAAACATGGCTCACGCGTGAAGCCAGGCCAAAGAGCTCGACCGCCGCAGCCGTTTCTCCCCCACCGATGACCGATGTTGCCCCTGCATCTGTCGCCTCGGCGGCAGCAAGGGCAACCGCCCTGCTACCGACATCGAATGGCGGAACCTCGAAGACGCCCATCGGACCATTCCAGACGATCGTCCCCGCTTCAGCAAGAAGTGCAACCGCGGCAGAGGTCGAAACGGGCCCAAGGTCCATGCCCATCAGTCCTGGAGGGATGTTCCCGGTCTGGATGGACATGCCTTCTGCATCGTCCAGCTCCGCGGCGCATGCATGGTCCACCGGCAGCAGGATTGTCGTGCCCGAGTCACGTGCCTCATCAAGCACGGCGAGTGCCTCGGGAACCATGTCCTCTTCAAGAAGACTGGTGCCGATCTCTATTCCCTGGGCATGAAGGAAGGTATACGCCATGCCGCCTCCGATGATGACCGTGTCGACGCGGGGGAGCAGGTTGCGTATGGCGCCAAGCTTGTCTGACACCTTCGCCCCTCCAAGAACCGCGATGAACGGAGTTCTCGCCTGTTCAATCACTTCCGAGAGAAAGTGCAGCTCCTTCAGGAGCAGCAGACCTGCAACACGTGGACGCCCGGACATGGCCTCGGGTACTGCAACCATCGACGCGTGGTCGCGGTGCGCAGTTCCGAACGCATCGTTGACATAGATGTCTCCATAGGAAGCAAGCCGTGCTGCAAACACGGGGTCGCCGGTCTTCTCACCCTCGTGGAATCGAAGATTCTCCAGGACAAGTACCTCCCCGGGTTGAAGCGAGTCGACTGCGGCAGCGGAATCGGCATCGGTGCAATCAGTTCCCGGCAGGTCGACCTGCACATCCTCCAGCAGTTCGGCCAGCCTCTCTGCAATCGGTTGCAGGCTGAACTCCGGTTGATATCCCGTTCCTGCAGGGCGGCCCAGGTGGCTCATGAGAACGAGGCTGCCGCCCCGATCAAGGACGGACCTGAGCGTCGGGATCGCCATGCGGATGCGGCGGTCATCGAGAATCGCCCCGTTGCCGTCAAGTGGAACATTGAAGTCCACTCGAACAAGGACCCGTCGACCCTCGACCTCGATCTGATCAATGGATTGCCTCGACATCGGGGGTATCGTACCCACGACACGATGACCACGACTCCCCGACCCACCATATTCGTCCTTGGACCAACGGCAGGCGGAAAGACCGAACTTTCCATCGAGCTCGCCCACCGCCTCCCCGGTGGAGGAGCATGCTGCTGCGCCGATTCAATGCAGGTCTACAGGGGCATGGACATCGGAACTGCAAAGCCCAATTCCAGGGAACAGGCCGCTGCACCCCACCACCTGATCGACCTTGTCGATCCAGGCGCCTCGTTCTCCGTCGATGACTGGCTCAGCCACGCGCGACCCTGCGTCGACAACATCAAGGAAGGAAACAGCTGGCCGATTCTCGTTGGCGGAACCAACCTCTACATCCAGGCCTACCTCGGCGGTTTCATGGAGGGGCCCGAGCCGGACGAGTCGCTTCGTGCAGACCTTGCTGAAGTCGACCCTGGAGAACTCCGCAGGGAACTGGAGCGAATCGATCCAGCTGCAGCTGAACGCATTCACCCGAATGATCGCCGACGCACCGTGCGGGCCATCGAGGTCTTTCGACTTACAGGGCGGACCATCAGCGAGATGCAGGTGCAATGGGCCAGTGCCGATGCGAACGCGGACGTCCTGATCATCGGCCTCAACTGGCCGGTGGATGTCATCAACAGGAGGATCAACGCACGTGTCGGACGAATGATGGAATCGGGCTTTCTCGACGAGGTTCAACGCCTCCACGAGGCGGGCTCCTTTGGAATTCAATCCCGCGAAGCACTTGGCTACAAGCAGTTGCTTGAGTGCATCGAGGGCCGATGCAGCCTCGAGGAGGCAGTTGAACAGATGAAGATCCTGACTCGGCGATTTGCCAAGCAGCAGAGGACCTGGCTGCGAAGATTCCAATATTTCTGGGAGGGGCACTGGATAGATGCAGCCGAAAAACCCACTGAAACCATTGCCAATGAAGCACTTGCGTTCATCGACTCCCACCATGCCGCACCCCCTTCTTGACCCTGCAATCGAGACGCCTGGAGAGCATGATCACATGATTTTTCCTTGACAGCCTCCTCAAGGTCGATACAAACACGCCGATCAGCAGGCAGTGAATCACTTCAATGACCGGGTTCATGCTGGGCAGAACCCCACCGGTCACCCTGGTGCAAGCAGACAGGAACCTGCAAGGAACATGGGCAAGCAACTCGTCATCGTGGAATCACCGGCGAAAGCCAAGACCATCAACCGGTACCTCGGGCCGGAATACGTGGTCGAGGCCTCCGTGGGTCACGTACGCGACCTGCCCAAGAGTGCCAAGGGGCAGCCCATTCCAGGCGTCGACATCGAGAAGGATTTCACGCCCTCCTATGTCGTGTCACCTGGCAGTAAGAAAGTGATAGCGAACCTGAAGAAGCTCGCTAAGAACGCTGATGAAGTCTGGTTCGCAACGGACCTCGACCGAGAGGGTGAAGCAATCGCCTGGCACCTGGCCGAGGAGTTGAAGATCGATCCAGCAACAGCCAAGCGTGTCGTGTTCAACGCGATCACGAAGGCGCAGATCGAGCAGGCCTTCGCCAACCCCCATGCAATCGACATGGACCGTGTCAATGCGCAGCAGACACGACGAATCGTCGATCGCATCGTTGGATACCAGGTATCCCCACTGCTCTGGAAACGTGTGGCAGGTGGACTCAGTGCAGGCCGGGTGCAATCCGTGGCCGTTCGGATGATCGTCGAACGCGAAAACCTGATCCGTGCCCACGTTCCCGACGAGGAATGGAAGGTCGAAGGCTTCTTCGCGATCGATCCGGCGAAACGCGCGGAGTTGGAAAGCGGGTGGGCATCGCTGCACGAGGCGACCGATGACGACAAGCCGATTACGAAGAAGGAGCGGAACCGTTGGCTGGATGAGCAGAACGGGCTCGCCGCATCACTCGTTCAACTCGACGGCTCGCAGTTCAACCTCTCGATCGGTGCG
>JAYZBD010000035.1:0-5172 GCA_036339395.1 Planctomycetota bacterium
GGCATCAACCTCGCGGATGCTCGCAAGCACCTGGTTGAGCTGCCCACCACCTCCACCGACGGCGACACCTGGAATGTCAACAACCTGTACCCGTGCCGACACGATCTTCTCCGGCGGGATGAACTCGGCGATCTTCTCCAGGCGCATGTCTGGAATACTGGCCATTCCCACGTTCGGGGTCATCGATCCGACCTGCACCGGAACGGTATGCGCCGTCAGCGCCGTGAACAGCGTGGTCTTCCCCACCCCCTGCATTCCGATGATTCCGCATTCCATCGCGTCTCAGGCTCCCCGTACTGCGCGAACGACTGCACACCGCGATGCTGCGTGTCCTGTCCTGGCATTTCGTCCAGTCGAGATGATCTCGACCTGCTGGAATCCGTGCTCCTGCAGATTCGAGACAAGCTCATCCTGGAGCATGGCTCCACCGATGCAGCGGAACCAGTCGTCGATGCTCGTCCGCACCTCCGCCTCGATTGGTTCGGCCAGGACGATTTCGGCGAAGCAGAGTCGACCGCCCGGCTTGAGCACCCTCGCTATCTCGGCCATGACGGCATGCTCGTCAGGGGAGAGATTGAAGATGCCGTTTGCCGTCACCACGTCGAGATGTTCCGCGGGAAGGGGAATCGTCTCAGCTCGCGTGCAGAAGACCTCGGTCCCCTCGAAGCCCGCCTCGGCCAGGTTCTCGGTTGCCGTGGCAACCATGGACCGGGAGCCATCAAGGCCGGCCAGGCGTTCGGGAGTTCCAAAGCGCCTGGCATAGAGGCACAGGTCAAGTCCGGCCCCACAACCAATGTCCAGGAGTTTTTCCTTCGGCCCCAGGTCGACCGCAGCCTGTGGATTTCCTGCGCCAGTGAACGACGCAGCACATGCCGCTGGAAGCGCATCGAGTTCGGCCGGGTCATACCCGACTGCCTCGGCGAACTCCCGCCCGACAGGAAATCCGTGCGACTCCCCGGGCGATTCGGCAACGCAGCCGTAGCGATCGAAGACCGCATCACGGATCTCCTCGGGTCCCATGTCCGAAAGCGATCGTGCCGACGTATCCATGGTCAGGCCGATGGCTGTGGCGTTGTTCGAAGGTAGGGCTTGATTTCCGTAAAGCCTGCTGGGAACAACTCCTGTGCTTCCTCGTTCGTCACCGAGGGCACGATGATGCAGTCATCTCCATGCTGCCAGTTGGCTGGTGTCGCCAACTTGTGCGTATCCGTGAGTTGCAGTGAATCAATGACCCTGAGCAGTTCGTCGAAGTTGCGACCCGTGCTGGCGGGGTAGGTCAGCGTCAGTCGGACTTTCCGGTTGCTGTCGATGATGAAGACACTGCGAACCGTAAGGGTGTCATTGGCATTCGGGTGGATCATGTCATAGAGATCCGACACCGAGCGGTCCGCGTCAGCCAGCAAGGGGAAGTTCAGGGCAATGCCCTGCGTCTCCTCGATATCACCGGCCCAGCCGTGGTGATCCTGGATTGGATCGACACTCAAGCCGATGCACTTGACGTTACGACGGTCAAACTCATCCTTCAGTTTCGCAACCGTGCCGAGTTCCGTCGTGCAGACGGGCGTGTAGTCCTTGGGATGGGAGAACAGGATGACCCAGCTGTCACCAGCCCATTCATGGAAATTGATGGTGCCTTCTGTGGATTCCTGCGTGAAATCGGGGGCGATGTCGCCAAGTCGAATAGCCATGTCTTGCTCCTGCTCTTTCTCGTGTCCATTCACGACCTCCTGGCCGTGGACGGACCAGTCTAGCCGATGGAGCATCTCCAAGCCGACCCTGGTGGATGCAGGTATGCTGTCAGCCCCATGAACGATGCTGCCGATCCAAACCAATCTTTGAATATCCTTGTCGTCGAGGACACCTTCCTCATCGGGGTTCAGTTGAAGAAGGACATTGAATCGCTCGGTCACCATGTCATCGGCCCGGCAGCAAGTGTCCAGAAGGCCCATGAACTGATCGAACGTGAACAGGTCGACGCTGCCGTGCTCGACATCAATCTTGGCCATGAGGATTCCTACCCCATCGCCGGCACATTGCACGGCAAGGATATCCCGTTCCTCTTCATTACCGGCTACAACGAGTTGACGATCACCGGCAGCGAGTTCGAAAACAGAACGCTGCTTCGCAAGCCGATCCTGATCAGCGAACTCGAGGAGTCACTGCTCTCGCTGGCGACCTCGTAGCGTTCGCAATCGACCTCAATCCTTGCCTGCCACGGTCCCATCAAGATAGATCACCCACAGGAGATCGTCATCGGTCCCTGGTTCACCATCCGGCCCGATGCTCCTGACACGACAGAACTCGGTTGTGCCCTGTTCGTCCTCACGAGTCGCTACTGCGGAGAACTCGATCGTCATCGGTGCACCCCATGGATCCGCAAGATCCGATACGGCTGCATCGTTCATCAAGGCATCTGCATGATCAACCGGTGAACCCGATTCCTTGATGAGCCATCGTGCCGGCAGCGAACCGGCGACAGCCTGCACGACTTCATCCGCCTGATCTCGAGACGTCTCTCCCTTTGAACGCTGCATCGGGTTCCTGCCTCGCGTCGATTTGGTGATGCCGAAACGGCGATCCTCGATGTCCTGCGGGTACATGTTGTTCGACGCGTACGCGTCCGCGATCTGGAGATGTGGATCGAGCTTGACCTGGACGATCGGTCGCTCACGCACGAACATCTTGCTGACCTTGTCCTTGTTCTGGGACCAGATCTCTGCAGGTATCGTGATCAACTCGGTCGAATCATCGTCGTAGGTCAACTCCAACGGCAAGGGCATCGGCAATCCACCGACGTTCCGGAACGTCACGATGTTGAACGTCCAGGGGAGTTCGAGCAACTGGTCCTCGTCGTGTTCCAGGTCCTCGAGGAAGGACTGGTACCGACGACGATCACCAGGCGTGACTTCAAGTTCATCGAACTCGTTGTAGAAGTCCAGCAGTTGCGGGTAGAGATCGGTTCGCCGGGTGATTCCCTCGTTCCGCTGCTTCGTCAGGCTCTCGGGTTCCTCGTCACGTTCCGCCAGGTCAAGCGGCTGATCGACGTCGGGATCCATCGTCCGGGGGGTGAATCGCTCGATACGCTCGACGGCGATGTCGACATGGTCCGTCGTGTAGAACCAGCCTCGCCAGAACCAGTCCAGGTCGATCCCGCTTGCATCCTCCATGGTGCGGAACAGGTCTGCCGGCTCAGGTCGCTTGAAACTCCACCTTGATGCGTAGAGGCTGAAAGCGTGGTCAAAGAGTTCACGTCCCAGGACCGTCTCGCGAAGCAGGTTCATGGCCGTCGCGGGCTTTGCATAGGCGTTGTTGCCGAACTGGAGAATGGACTCGCTGTTCGTCATGATCGGCACCTGGCCGAAGGATCTCATGTACCCGGTGATGCGATCCGGTTCTCCACGGCGAGACGGGTAGTCCTCTTCCCATCGTTCCTGCGTGAGAAACTGGCAGAAGGTGTTCAGGCCCTCGTCCATCCAGGTCCACTGCCGCTCATCTGAGTTGATCATCATCGGGAACCAGTTGTGACCGACCTCGTGGATGATCACCGAGATGAGTCCGTACTTCGTGCGTTCCGTATAGGTTCCATCCTCCTCGGGCCGCGGTCCGTTGAAACAGATCATCGGGTATTCCATCCCACCCACGGGTCCATTGACGGAGATGGCGACCGGGTATGGATACGGGAATGCAACTTCCGAATAGACCTCGACGGTCTGGGCGACGGCATGCGTCGAATACCGGGACCACAGGGGCTCACCCTCGTTGGGGAAGAACGACATGGCCATCGTGACGTTCTCGCTTCCTGGAACAGGGACTCCCCATGCATCCCAGGCGAACTTCGGTGAAGCCGCCCATGCGAAATCACGCACGTTCACGGCCTTGAAACTCCAGGTCTTCTCGCCGGTGGCCTCGAGCGATTCATTGGCCAGCGCCTCTTCCGGCGTGATCACGAGGATCGGCTCATCCGACGTGCGTGCCTCCCGAAGCCGGAACTGCTGCTGGCTCGTCAGGACCCGCGCCGGGTACTGCAACTCACCTGTTGAAGCCACGACAAACGTATCGGGAACGGTGATGTCCACCTCGTAGTCACCGAACTCGAGGGTGAACTCACCACGACCGAGAAACTGCTTGTTCTGCCAGCCTGCGTAATCGGTGTAGGCGCAGAGCCGAGGGAACCACCGGGCTATTTCATAGATCGCATTCTTCGTGTCGGGAAACCATTCATAGGAGCCACGCCCGCCGATCGTGTGGGGGACGATGTTCGCTTCCCAGTCGATCTCGAAGGTGTAGCTCTCTCCGGGTTTCAGCGGCTGTTCCAGGTCGATGCGCATCATGGTGTCGACGATGACGTGCGGCAGCGGCCGCTCCCTGGAATCCTCGACGCGCTTCACCTCGACTCCACCCTGGAACTCCTTGCGATCCTTGATCGACTGCAGCCACCGAATCGACTGGTTGCCATCCAGGTTCGGGGCAGGCTCTCGAAGTCGCCCGGTACTGTCCTCGCGGAATCGATTCTGATCCATTTGCACCCAGAGGTACTCGAGCGTATCCGGGCTGTTGTTGTAGTAGGTGATCGACTCGGAACCGATCAAGCGATGCAGGTCGGCATCAAGCGTGACCTCGATGTCGTAATCGACCTTCTGCTGCCAGTAGTCGGGGCCTGGAGCACCGCTTGCACTCCGGACACGCCCGGGCGTTGGCAGCAACTCATCAAGCTGGCGAAAGCGATCCGGGTCCGCATTCTTCTCCGGCTGCATCCATGGTGTCTTGGGGTCGTGAATGTCTCCTGGATGCCTCCCGTGGATGTCGTGCGCCCACGCGGTAGACGTGAACAGCCAGCAAAAGCACAGAAACGCGATGCAACGCAGCATGGATGGCTCCTTCTCTCGAGGAACGGGCCATCCTACGCGATCCACCACTCCTTGACTCATCCCCCAGGCGCTGGAGCTAGAATCGCTCCTGGAAGGACGGTCCCATGACGACTCGCCGAGAATTCATCCAGACCACCGCGGCCACCGGCCTCGTCGCCTCCCTCCCGGGTCTGGGTTCCACGATTGCAAATGCCACGACGCCCCCCGCATCCACCTCGCCCCTCCCCCGTCCAAGGCCCATGGCCGCCAACAAGGAGATTCGATGCGCCGTCATCGGCCTCCGCGGCCGTGGCAACAACCATGT
>JAYZBD010000036.1:0-21321 GCA_036339395.1 Planctomycetota bacterium
AGAAGCGTGACCAGGGACAGCGTGGCTTCCGTGCCGCTCGGCAACTGGAGTCGAAGTATGTCCCCCTCGCCTTCGATGACACGCGCGCTGTTCGAATCGAATCCATGGATTTCAATCCGACCATCGGCTCCCTCCCGAACGATCCAGGATCGAGCCGGTCCCTCGATTCGTTCAAGGATGCGATGGCCGCTTCCTGGAAGGCGGAGTGTCGGCATCCGATCTTCATCGAGATAGAGAATGTGGAAATTCCGTATATACCCCGGGCCTGCAGGGTGCGTGAACGCCTCGATCCATTCTTCGACGAGAACCCGGATCCCCTTGTAGTCGAGCACGTAGATCACGGACGCTCGTCCATCCTTGATGGTTGTCTGCAGAAGCCGTGCCTCCAGTGGTTGATCAAGTTCAAAGGTCGGTGCAGGATCACCGCCGTCGATGAGGTGGATGACGGGGCCGAGTGGTTTGAGTGGTGTTCCTCCTCGGCCTGACCAGTCGGTTCGCTCCACGAATCTTCCCTGGCGAACGGCCAGCAGGCGAACATCATCGACACGGTACTCGGTGGTCAGGCCATCGATGCCTCCGATCAACAGTCCTCGTGGATGCTCGGGAAGTCCATCTCCAAGCGAGGGAAGGTGTCCGCGTACGACGAGGGGTGTATCTCGAACTTCCAGCACCATGTCTTCAATCGAAACATCCAGTACAGGGGGGCCCAGTGTCTGGACATGCGCCGCCAATGCACGCCGTTCCTCGATCGACAGCGAATCGGAAAAACCAGGCATGGGTGTCCCGCCAATGCCGCTGGAGATCGTCCTGAAGATCGCATCCCGTGTATTCCCGAACGAGAATCCTCCGTCGCGGAATGAACGGGCGGGCCGATCGAGTACCTGTGTACCCTTGCCATCCCCGGTTTCTCCATGGCATTGTGCGCAGTAGGCGCTGAACAAGGCTCGAGCGGATGTTGCCGGTGCCCGCGTTTGAAAACCGTTGCTTGTTCCAGGGGCTTTGATGTCGTGCATCGATGCGGAGGAGTTGATGCGTTCCCGGGTCATCATTTCCGCATACCACCACGCACCCCAGCCGATCGCAACTCCCACCAGCGGGGAGAGAATCAGGACAGCAAGCAGGCTGAGCGTGTGTGATCGCATGGTTCGGGGCACCCAGTCTAACGCTCAGCATGTCGCTCACGGCCTTTGCAATGGGGGACTGGTATGGAAAAACGCAAGAACATTGGCCATTGTTCAAGTCAATGGGATTGACTTGCCTGTCCTCTCATGGTCGAATCAACGTGTCCCGAGAAGGGCACACCGTCATGCGGGCGGTGGGGAGCAGAATTGGAGAAAGACGTGATCAACCTGAACGATGGTATCGCTGTTGCCATGGGCCGCTTGTTCGTGTGCGCCATGCTTGTTCTTGGGTTCCAGGCTTCATCGGTCCTGGCGGCTCCCGCGGGAGTTGGTTCAAGCCACCATCCCGACATCGAGTCCGAGGTTCTTTCGTGGCCGACGGGTGACGTCGTTCGAGTCGATGTCTCAACCGGCCTCCTTGTCAATCCGCTTCCACAGAGGCATGTCGTATACGACGAGATCATCCGCGTTGAACAATCCGGCTGGCTTCGCCTGTACTTCGGTGATGTCGTTCTTGAGAAGGGCAGCCTGATCCGTGTGACGTCGCTTCTTGACGACGAGACCATGATCCTCGACGAGGAGACGCTTTCAGCGTGGAACAATACGACTGCCTACTTCAACGGGAGCGCAGTCCGTGTCGTGGTCGAAGCAGCCCCGGTGAGCACGGACAACATCATGGAGATCGACTATGTCGGTTTCTTCGACATCTCCGGTCATGATCGTGGAGACGGGTGCGGCATCTGTGGCAATGATGACAGGACGCCAGAGAGCGACAACCGGTTTGCACGGCTGATGCCGGTAGGTTGCAGCGCAACCGTATACAACGAGGACAGTTGCATGGTCACGGCCGGCCACTGCCTGTTCTACGGCTCACCCGTGGTTCAATTCAATGTTCCCGCATCGAACAGCAACTGCTCCACGAACAATCCACCCGTCGCCGACCAGTTCCCCGTCCTGACCGAGTCAGGAGTCAATGGAGGCGTCGGGAACGACTATGGGGCCATGCTTGCCGGTACCAACTCGAGTGGAGAGACTCCATACGATCGGTACGGGACATTCGTGCCCTTGGCCACCTCCGTCCCAGGCAGTGGAACCGCGAGCGTGACCGGCTATGGAGTGGATGACGAGTGTACGCGTTCGCAGACCGAGCAATACCACTCGGGTCCGATCAGTTACACGGATTCGACGACGGTGGTCTACGACATTGATGTGACCTATGGCAACTCCGGATCATCCATTCTCTACAACAACACGATCATCGCCGTGGTAACGCACTGCAGTTACTCGTGTGAGAATTACGGAACGCGGATCGATACGTCCGGGTTCATATCCGCTCGAGCCGAGGCCTGCGACGGGGAGGGACCACCTCCAGGTGAGTGTCCCGCCGGCGAAATCGAGGACTGCTTCGGCAACTGCTGCCCCGACTACTGGGTCGGTGACGGCTACTGCGATGACGGGTCCTACAGCTGGAACGGTATCCCCATCTATCTCAACTGCGATGAGTTCGACTGTGACGGCGGCGACTGTCCGCCCGAGTCCTGTGGGGTAGGTGGCGGATGCCCGTCAGGCGAAATCGAGGACTGCTTCGGAAACTGCT
The DNA here is from genome assembly GCA_036339395.1 of Planctomycetota bacterium. Taxonomy (GTDB): domain Bacteria; phylum Planctomycetota; class Phycisphaerae; order Phycisphaerales; family SM1A02; genus SP202. The sequence goes on from JAYZBD010000036.1 coordinate 2,719, forward strand.
GCCCAGACTTCTGGGTCGGTGACGGCTACTGTGATGACGGGACCTACAGCTGGAACGGGATCCCCATCTACCTCAACTGCGATGAGTTCGACTGCGACGGCGGTGATTGTCCGCCCGAATCCTGCGGTGGCGGTGGTGGAGGCACCGGTGCCTGCTGCATCGGTGAGTCATGCACTGATGGGCTGACGTCCGAAGAGTGTGGGGGCTTCGGCGGCCTGTACCAGGGCGATGACACGGATTGTGAAAGCGTCAACTGCGGTGGCGGCGGCGGAGATTCCACGCTGAATATCGCAGGCATGAACAGCAACGATGCCTACGAGTCGGGAGTGAACGTGATTGCTTCCATGAACATACCCGCAGGCGCGAATATCACCGGTCTTGGCTGGGAGAACGTGACGTTCTCAGCCTACAGCCCCTCATGGGGATCCGAGGCCGGGATCATGTTCCACTGGGAGAACGATGGGAAGCCCTTCGCTGGTTACATTCTCATTTTCGATGGAGAGAATGCACCGGGAGACTACGGACCGTCTACCGATTTCGTCGATCTCACGGCCGATTGGAATTTCTCCGATGCCGATGGGGTCATCGAGGTCGAGTTCTTTGAAACCTATGATGACTTCCCCGGCGAAACGGACGGTACATGGACGGGTGGAGAAATCTACCTGGTACATGACGGTGACGGCGGTGGTGGTGATGGAACCGGCGCCTGCTGCATCGATACGCAATGCGTGATCTTCACCGCGGAAGAGTGTGCACTCTTCGAAGGGGACTACCTTGGTGATGATGTTCCCTGTGAACCGGATACGTGCGGATCACCGTCCTGCGAAGGTGACCTCAACATGGATGGCACCGTCGGCGTGAACGATCTCCTGATGGTCATCGGGGATTGGGGTTGCACCGGCGACTGCGAGTCGGATATCAATGGCGACGGCGTAGTCGGCGTGACTGATCTGCTGACGATCATCGGGGCCTGGGGCCCCTGTTGATCCCCGGGTACTCTTGGAAGCCCTCTCCCAGCCCGCCGATAAGGCGGGCTGGGTTCATTTTTCACTCTTCACACGACAGAAACACGTAATTCATGGTGTAATTTGCCAAGTGACATGGTGTTGATGCGTGTAGGAACGAGTACATTGTGGTGACAGCACCTTGTCTCCTGTTATGGGTGATAAAGCATTGTCAGTCCACGAGTAGGGAGAGGAAATCGATGTTCAAGACAGTTTTGGTGGGCGGTATCACCGCTGCGGGCCTGGTTCTTGCACTCCAGGAAGATGCTCCAGCAGGGGGCAATCACGGCACGAATTGCAACATATCGGTCGGCCCCGACGTGATTGTTGGTGATATTCGTGGAACCTCGAACTACAGCTCTGTCAATGGGATCGAATCCTTCGCTTTTGGAACGGAGTCCTGCAACATCGGTGACGAGCAGCTCCTGTGGTATTCAGACACCAACCAGAAGCCGGTCATCGGGCAGTCTGTCTATCGCCTCAAGGATGGGCGTTTTGAGCAGATTGGCCAAGGGTGGCTGAAGCACGGTTTCTTTGCTCTTTCAGACAACTGGTGCGGGTGTGGATGTGAAGCTACCAACGGTACGGTTCTTGGAATCGGTTGCTCTGATCTCTATTCCTCCGGTCTCAACGGCCAGCAGAGCAACATGGGTCCCAAGTTCGAGGTCAATGCATTCACGGGCTACTACCCCTACCCGGCGACGGACCTGAACAACACGGGCAACGGGACATACAAGCGAGTGCAGGTTGCCATCGCTGATCTCGACCCGGCCCAGGACGGTGGTGGTTTCTACTTCGTCGAAGCCCAGTACGTATCACCAGATGATGCAGCTGCGGGGAATCACTTCAACAATACATCCAGCAGGCTTGCCACGGTCAGCGGGTCTGGTAGTTCATGGAACATCAACCTGCAATTCGCCCAAACCGCTCGTGAGAAGCAGGCACTCAGGTTCTGGCCCTTCCTTGAGCCTGACGTCGAACTGCTTGATCTCTATGTCGAGAACGAAGGTCTCCTGCTGCTTGGCAGCAAGGTGACGGGAAATCCTGATGGTACCTGGCAGTACGAGTACGCCCTGCAGAACAACAACTCCGATCGAAGCATCTCCTCGTTCGAGTTGCCGCTGGTTGCAGGAGCAAACGTCTGGGACGTTGGATTCCACGATGTTGAATATCACAGTGGCTCACCAATCGATGGAACGGATTGGGATATCACGGTCAACGAGACATCCATCAAGTGGGAATGCACGCAGACGTATGAGCAGAACGAGTGGGCCAATGCCATTCGATGGGGAACAACCTACAACTTCCGTTTCACAGCGGATGTCGGTCCCCAGACAACCAAATCGGTCTTTGGTGTATTCAAGCCGCCTGCAGGAGACAGTGTCTCCATGGGGGTTGACGCATTTATCCGTGCTCCAATGGGTACTTCTGCACCGACCGGAGGCTGCTGCATCGGTGAGGAGTGCACCGTTCTGAACGAGAAGGACTGCCTGGCTGATTCGGGCGACTTCCTTGGTGACTGGACGTTCTGCGAATGGGATACCTGCTTCGCACCCTGCCTTGGTGACATCGATGAAGATGGCCAGGTTGCAGTCGAGGATCTTCTTGCGATCATCGGCGCATGGGGAACCGATGACGCTGCCGCGGATCTCAACGACGATGGAGTCGTCGACGTGTCAGATCTCCTGATCATCATTGCAGAGTGGGGATCCTGCTGATCCGTGGGATCAGCGTCTGATAAGGGCCCTTGCCAGGAAATGGACCGCCGTTGCAGTTCCTGGGGCGTTTGAGGCCACGGATACGTGTTACTGGCCTTGGAATCAGTGCCAGGTTCTGTTTTTAGGCGACAATCGGCCATTCGAGCAGTACGATTACATGCCCGATGGAAGGGGGCATCCGGGGCTTCTTGGAACCTTGAGGAGAGAGGATCATCATGTTGAAGACAGTCTTGAGCGGTGGCTTCCTTTGCGGCGCCTTGGTGTTAATGGCCAGTGACAACTTGAACGCAGGTGGGAACAATGGCACCATCTGCGACCAGCCGGGTGGCCCCGACGTGATTGTCGGTGATATCCGTGGCACGTCGAACTACTCTGCAGTCGGAGGAATCGAGGCATTTGCCTTCGGTACCGAGTCCTGCAACATCGGTGATGAGGAGTTGTGGTGGTATTCCGGTACGAACCAGAAGCCGGTCATCGGTCAGTCGGTCTACAGGATCAAGGACGGCCGTTTTGAACAACTTGGACAAGGATGGTTGAAGCATGGCTTCTACGCCCTCTCCAACAACTTCTGTGGTTGTGGTTGTGCGGGCACCGATGGCACTGTCCTCGGCGTGGGTTGTTCCGACCTCTATTCCTCGGGCCTCAACGGCCAGCAGAGCAACATGGGTCCGAAGTTCGAGGTCAATGCCTTCACAGGCTACTACCCCTATCCTCCGACCAACGGCAACAACACTGGTGATGGAATCTACAAGCGGGTGCAGGTGGACATCAGCGACCTCGATCCGTCCCAGGATGGTGGTGGAATCTACATCGTCGAGGGACAGTACGTGACTCCTGACGATTCAGCAGCCGACAACGGGGAAAACAACGGTTCCTGGGTCCTGGCTGATGTATCTGGTGGTGGAACAAGCTGGAACATGAACATCGATGTGCACGAGACCCAGCGTGAGTCCATGGCCATCGACGCCTGGGAAATCTTCAGCGGGGCCTCGGTTTCCGAGTTCCATGTCGAGAACGAGGGCCTCCTGAAGATTGGTTGCCTGGTGACCGATCTCGGCGGGGGCCTGTACGAGTACGAGTACGCCGTGCAGAACTTCAACTCCCACCGATCGATCAGTTCGTTCTCAGTGCCGATTACCAGTGGTGCACAGGTTTCGGAGATCGGTTTCCACGATGTGGATTACCACAGCGGCTCACCTATCAATGGCATCGACTGGACTGGCAGCCTTTCCGGTGGCTATGTCACGTGGGAGTGCACGGAGACCTATGAAGAGAACGAGTGGGCCAACGCCATACGCTGGGGAACTGCCTACAACTTCCGATTCCGAACAAACGTCGTTCCCCAGGCAGGTACCGCCACGATGGGCGTGTTCCGTCCCGCCATTGGTGATTCAATCTCGATGGAGGCCCACGGAGACACGACCGTGCCAACGGGCAAGGTCCAGTTTGTGGACTGCAACGAGAATGGTGTTGCGGATGACGAGGACATTTCCGAGGGTACAAGTGCCGACTGCAACACCAATGGCATTCCCGACGAGTGTGAATCCTTCGAGGACTGCCCGCCCGAAATTGCCATCGAGCTCATTGGCGATCCGCCGTCCCTGCTCGATCCTGATGGAGATTCAGTCGGTGTCCAGATCACCGAACTGGTTCCAGGCACCTTCGACCCCAATGGTCTGGTGCTCGTCTACGACGCCGGGGCGGGGGACGTTACGACTCCGCTTGAGGAGTCGGGCAGCGATTTCGCCGCGATCTTCCCTCCGTTGGACTGCTTTGCAGAGGTTTCCTGGTACATCCAGGCAACATCCATCGGGGGAGACAACTACAGGTTGCCTGAGAATGCCCCCCTTGAAACCTATGAGTCAACAGTTGCTCTGGGTGTCACGGCATTCGAGGACAATGGAGATGTCGACCTGGGCTGGTCCGTCAGTGGCGATGCAACCGACGGACAGTGGACGGTCGCAACCGTGCCTGTCGGAGGCGGCGATCGGGGCGATCCCCCAGCCGACTACGATGGCAGTGGCGGATGCCACTTGACGGACAACGTGGATGGCAACAGTGATGTCGATGGTGGATCTACGATCCTGACATCTCCAGTGCTGGATGCTTCGATTGATTCACCCACACTGTCCTATGCCCGGTGGTTCGACAACTCGTTCGGTGCCTCTCCCTACGAAGATGTCTTTGAAGTCGAGATTTCGGATGACAGTGGTTCCAGTTGGACCCCGCTGGAGACAGTGGGCCCGGCCGGCGACGAGGTCAGCGGTGGCTGGTACCACGTCGAGTTTGCACTTGCTGATGTTCCCGGTTTCACGCCGAATTCACAGTTCCAGATCCGCTTCACTGCAAGTGACACTGGTTCAGGATCAGTCGTTGAAGCGGGAGTCGATGCGATCGTGATCTCGACGATCGATTGCGAGAATCCTGATTGCCCGGGCGACATCGATGGCAATGGTTCCGTCGATGTGACCGACCTGCTGGCAGTCATCGGTGCCTGGGGCAATGCCGGGGGCCCGGAGGACATCGATGGCAACGGTTCCGTGGACGTGGGTGACCTGCTTGCAGTCATCTCCGCCTGGGGAGGCTGTTGACCCGCGGAACATTTCACATGGATGATTGAACAACTCCGGCCGACTCGCAAGAGTCGGCCGGAGTTTCTTGTTGCCGGTCGATCAACTCATGGCGGGGCAGGGATCGTATTCAATGATTTCCCTGATCGAGTTGTCCTCGTTCATCAGGAGGACCCTGGGCAGATGCTGCGAGTATTCCTCGTCGCTCATGTGTGCCCAGTGGATGATGATGATCCGCTCCCCAGGCCTGGCCAGGTGAGCCGCGGCACCATTGACGCCGATGACCCCGGACCCGGGTGATCCACTGAATACGTAGGTTTCGAAACGTGCCCCGGTTTCGCAATTCGCGACAAGAATCGCATCGCTGGGGCGCATACCGCATGCATCGAGCAGTTCAGAATCGATCGTCAAGGATCCCTGGTACTCGGGATCGGCCACTGTGACAACTGCCTGGTGGATCTTGCTGTGGAGGACCTTGCGTACCATGTCTTACCTGTCCTGCTGAATCGACGACTGATGGAGAAGTTGCCAGTGAATGGACCATTGTACATTCGCTGGAGATCCACTTCACTCGTGAATGGTCTCTGCAACAGGATTCTCGGGTCGAGCACAGAGCTCATAGGAGACACCGGCTTCCTTGAAGACAGCCATCGACTTCTCGATGCTCTCCATCCAGTGCTCATCTCCAGGAGCGAGTCCCCAGGAGACAACCCTGGTGATGCCGGCCTGGACGATTGTCAGGGCACATGAAATGCAGGGAAAGAAAGTGGCATACAGGGTGCAGCCCTCGGGACTGATGCCATTCCTTGCACACTGGATGACGGCATTCTGCTCGGCATGGCAGATGAGGTCGTACTTGGTTGGTCGTACGAGGCGCTCAGGCAGGTCCTCGATTCCAGCCGGCAGGCCATTGAAGCCGGTGGAGCAGATGCGTCGATCCGGGGTGACGATGATACAGCCGACTCCGCGGCTGGGGTCCTTGCTCCAGAGAGCAATCCGGCCGGCGAGATCGAGGAAACGGTTGTCCCACTTGGTATCCATGCGTGAAGTATATCGATCGATGGCCTGCCGGAACCCGGCGACAGCCTGTGCCTTTCGCATCACGACGCCCGGTGGCCTTTGAAGGAAGCTCAAGCAAGGTCTTGGGTCGAGCTGGGTCTGGGTCGGTTCGGGCCACCGGGCGTCAACGTTGAAAGGATCAGGCTACGTTCAACACCTTCTGCAGATGCATGGATTCAAACAGCCAGGTGACATGCCTGTTGAGACCGGTAATGGTCATCGAGCCGGCACGAATCTTCATGAGGTGGTGAAGTTCGAGGCAGAGACTCAGGCACCGACTGCCAGCCTGTTCAACTATCGTGAAGTCGAGAAACAGGTGATTGCATTCCATTCCAGGAGTGTTCAATCGATCCAGGATTGCAGAGAGAAGGACTTCAGCGCTCTCTTCATCGATGGAGGGAGTCTCGATGTCGGCATGAAGCTGGTCTGCAATACGACGGAATGTGCAGAGGTTCAATGTTGTCTTGTTCATCTTGGTTATCTCCTTTGAACAGGGCAAGTCCATGGCCCTGCAACACCAACTATGCGGTCCGTGAAGCTGGATGTGACTGTGTGAGATCAAATTCGGAAGTTCACCTGGTTGGAAGCATGCGCAGACGAAAGCACCCCGGGCGTGGGACCGGGGCGCTTTCTGCCTTGCAATGGTGATAGTGAGAAGCCTTCGTTGTTCTATTCGGAAACCGCCAGGTGGAGTTCAACGCCCAGCGTGTCACCGGAAGCAATGATGAGCGGGTTGGATCCGGAATCGTCCATGGCTGAGAGGGCGACGTGCGTCGATGTTCTCGGAGCCTGTGTCTTCTGGGGAGCACAGCCTGTGCCGAGTGCGAAAGCCGTTGCGGCCAGCAGAACTGTCAGGGGTGTCTTGAAGGTCTTCATGGGCTTCTCCAGCCGTTCGTAAGGGGCCAGGCGGTCTGAGGTCCGCCTTCACATCCACCTATGGGCTTGGAGAAGCCCCATGAGACCTGAAGGATGAATTTCTCCCAGTTCTCCTCAAAAACCCTTCTGGTAGCCCATGGGAGGCGAATCTGGTACAAGACAGCCATGAACGTGGACGCACCAGCTGAAGGCTTCAAGGCCCCGGAAATCGAGTTGGTCGTTGCTGATGGTCCGAGGAGGGACCCCGTTCGACTCACTGTGGACGGTCCAAAGACAATTGGTCGGTCAAGTGATTGTGATGTTGTCCTCTCGGATCCAGGCGTGTCACGGGTCCATGCTGTACTCGATCATTCCGAGGGACAGGTGCAGTTGCAGGACAAGGACAGCCGTGGGGGGGTCTACCTCAACCTTGTTCGCCTGGAAGCCAACCGAACAGAGCCGCTCTGCAACAGGGATCTTGTTGGAATCGGTCCATGGAAATTTCTTGTTCGGCTCGAGGAGGAAGAACCGAAGGAGCCTGGCCTTGATGAAACCGACAAGCCCGAGCCCGTCGAGTCGGCACCGGTAGATGAATCCCGGAAGGATCCCATGTATGCGACACGGGCCAGTATCTTCGTCCGCCTTCGTGCTGACGGCACCCTGGATCGGGAGTTTGGTTGGAACGAGTTTGCCGAGAAGTACTCGTCGGTCATCGCCGGCTTCGCTCGAAACGCCGGTCTCAAGGCGCAGGATGCGGACGACATCCTCCAGGATGTGTTGATGGGTTTCTTCCGGGTTTCCTCCGACTTTGAATACGATCCGAACAAGGGACGATTTCGAGGCTACCTCAAGCGTGTGACTCTCAATGCCATCCGTGCCCGGTATCGTCGGAAGCGACCGAGCCAGAATTTCGATGGAAGCTGGGAGCCGCCTGATCTTGATGCGGATGCAGACGTCATGTGGGACCGGCAGTGGACCGAGCAGCTCCTCTTCAGGGCCATGGCGGAAGCCCGGGCCACGGTCGAGGAACGAACATGGAAGGCCTTCGAACTCTATGGCCTGCGTGGTACGGCGGTTGATGCCGTCTGCGAAGAAACAGGCATGACGCCCGATGCCGTGCGGCATGCAAAGATGCGCCTCGCGAAGCAGATACGAGGCATCATCGAGAAACTTCGCGAAGAGGAAGGCTGACTCTTCAGTCCGCGTGCCCGGAAGCAACCCCGTTGGCGGAAACCGTGCCTGGGGCGGACTCGAGCAACTCGATCGTTCGGAACCGGACTTCCATGTCCTGGTTTCCATGAAGTTGCAATGCAAGCGGTCCTTCTCGACGCCCCTCGGGGTCGACGATGTCGGCGGTCTTCCTTCCATTGACATGAACCACGATCCGGGGCCCTCGTGCGGTGATGGTCATCCAGTTCCATTCTCCAGGACGGTAGGCATCTTCGAACGAAGCAGTGTTCTCGGGCGATGGCACGACCCATTGCCGGCCCCCGGTCTCGTACAACCCGCCGGTCTTGCCGGATCGTCCATCGACCTCTGCCTGGAACCCCTTGATCCCGTGCTGGCCAGTTTCCTGGGCGCGAAAGTAGACGCCGCTGTTTCCTCGTGGTGACATGAACTCCAGGCGAATCGTGAAATCGTCATGTGATCCCGCGGTGAAGAGATGCCCATGCCTCGGTTCGTCTGCTTGTATGCGGCCAGTGAGAATGCCATTCTCGACGGTCCAGTCGCCGCCACCGGCTCGTCGCCATCCTTCGAGCGTCCTGCCATTGAAGAGAGGCTTCCACGCATGTCGCCCGAGGTGGGTCAGGGTCGTATTCTTCCAGCGGACATCACACTGTCCGCCATGCACCTGGAAGGCGAGGATGCCGCCAAGATCCATCGCGTCATGGGCATCAATGCATGGAATGCCATTCACCCACGTCTGGAAGTGCGTCCCCTCCGCGATGATTCGCATGTGGTTCCACTTCCCGGGCATCCATGCTCCTCGAGCCACCTCGTTTCCGTCCAGTGATTCCAGCCAGCCGCGACGGAGTTCGTCGTAGAGCCCTCCTGTCCAGGAACGCTCCGAGGTGTCGATTTCAACCTGGTATCCGCGTACGGCCTTGCCATCAGTGGTGACCCGGCTCCGCACCTGTATTCCCGAGTTGCTCCCGGGTTCAGCGAGGATCTCCGTTTCAAGTTCGAAGTCGAAGATCTCCGGACCGACGAGGAAGGAGTTGCGGGGTTCATCACCGTGCCCGTGCAATTGACCCTGTGTCCTGGCATACGTCGCGGTGCCGACGAGCGTCCAATCGATGGTTTCATCCTTGAACAGTTCCATGCGATTGGTGGTTGGAGTCATGCGATCGAGGCCCGGCGTGCCCATGTACTCCATCCATGCCTCGGATACGCCTCCAGTTTCCGCATTGCCACGATGAACCCACATCCTGTACGAGAGTTCGAGTGACTCGCCGGGCATGATCACGTAGGGCCAGGATCCCGGCCAGGAGATCGAGAGGATTCCATAGGGTCGAAGTTGCCAGCTGGGCGCATAATCCGGGTAATCCGGGTGTGGGAACATCGCTACACCGGAGACCGAATCAGCTCCCTGGAATGTTGCCGAGTAGTCCGCCCAGCGGAAGGGCAGCCGATCACTGTCCCGGGTGTGATCGCCACGATCCGTGGTGATGCGTTCGCCGGTCCGTGGGGCCAAACGGATCATGTGCCCCCCGTACCCCTTGGGAAGGACTGCGCCCTGGAGGGTGATGGGTTCATTGCCAGCAGTGATGGTGGATTGGACATCGATGATTCGGCCACGGACACCTGCCGTATGGATGTGCCATTTCGTCTGCTCGGTTGCTGCGGTTGAACCCGAATCGAGTGTCCACGTGTTGTCTGCCACGAGTTGTGCACCATCGGCCAGTTCGACGAGGGTCAGGTTCTTGTTCAGTGTACGAATCCCGTCGAGATGCCAATGGTCGACCTGCTGGTCACCAACACGCATCCGGGGCCACATCATGGAGACACCCCTGTGGTGAAGGTGGTCACGCGGGAAGTCGTCCGTGATGATTTCCCCGTCGAGTCCGAAGAGGGGATGGACGTAGCAGGAACGAGTCCGATCCGCGGCGACGCCCTCGGCCAATTGATCACCGTAGTTGTAGACGAGAACAGGATCATCGCCCTCTGAAACCAGGGCTGTTCCCGATGCCTCATCACGTACCAACGTGAACTGCGCCAGTGCGACCTGGCACGAGAGGAGCGTCATCGCAACGCTGGGGAACAGGAGTTTCTTCATGTCCGCATCCTAGTTGCCGATCCGGCGATCATTCGTCTCGGTTCGAGTTCGGCGGAGGAAATCGGCGTATTCGGTTCCACCTGTTCCGACCGCAGATGCCCGCGACGGGGCCTGCTGGGTGATGTACCTGGTGGTAATTCCCATGTGTGTCTTCCTGAACCCATCGAGTGAATCAATGCAGGCATCGTAGGCATCCGCCGCTCCAGGTGATCCAGCGGACGCCTCTCGAAGGGAGGGTCCCTGCTCTAGCATCTCCACGAATGCTCGATGTCTCGGGGGCATGTAGTGCCGCATTGCCGCGAGAAACGGCTGTGTTCCAGGATGTGGGTGTGGTACATCCAGTCCCGCATCAATCGACTGGATCAGTGATGACTGGGCTGCGCTGCCTCCATGGAGTTGAATCGGTTCCGTGGTTACTCCTTCATAGATCATTCCAGGATCCGGCCATCCAGAGAGGAATGGCCGGACCCGGTGGTAGAACACGTCGTGCCTGCATCGTGACTCCATCTGCTCGAGCACGATGATCATGTCGTTGATGACACCCGAGATCACCGCGAGTGATTCGACGAGCCTGCCCATGTCACCTTCCGCAGCCGCTTCGCGGGCGACGAGAAGTGCAGGAAGTGCTCTTGCCCCGCTTGCCTCGATCTCGACTGTGACCAGGTAGAACCACTCTTCATCGGGTCCACCCCGAAAGCACTGGAGCGTGCGTAGGTTTGTTGCCTTGATCTCCTCGTCCATGTTCACGCGTTTCCAGTTGTGCAGGACGATCGATGCGTGGGAAATGATCATCGGACGATCAAGACGTTCTGCAACCTCGCTCCATGGAATGCAGAGCGCCCTTGGAAGCTGCGCAGGCGGGGGGGTGCGACTCCAGGCACATGCCCCACCAAGCACGGAGAGCAGCAGCATCGCGCGTCGAAGCTGGGCTTCCGTCTTCAGTGCCTTTGTATCAATGAGCGGGAGTGCGTCAACGGCATCACGGACCAGGTGCGTCGAGACCAGGCCTGGAAGATCAAACGCAACCTGTTCCCATGGGATGTACTTGTCGGGCAGTCGCTGGAGTGGGTCTTTGCTCGGCAGGAATCCGCGGAGCGGGTCCACATCATGTTCTGCAAGGCAGGGGTCTGTTGTTCTGGTCATGCTGGGGTCGGTTCAAGTCTGGTAAGGGCTGTCCCTCGACATCATCGACCCGGATGGGCGGCGAACGGGTCTGAGGTCATCCACTCCGATCTTATTGGCAATGAACCCACCGCCTCAGATGATCGCGGCTGCCAGGTGAAGACCTTCTGCTTTGATTCGCCCAGTCATGTCGTTGTCTCATGTCACAGGGAGCCGGTGGAGGGGTACACTTGCAGCATGTTACCGGTTTGGGAAGTACTCGCGTTGCTTGGGTTGGGTTTCTGCGCGGGCATGCTTGGCGGGCTTATTGGAATCGGTGGCGGAGTGATCACGATTCCCGCGCTGACATTCCTGTTCGGTCGGGACATCCACCTTGCCCAGGCTGCCTCGATGAACGTGGTTGCCTTCGTTGCGATTCCAGCCTCGATACGGCATTGGAAACAGGGAGAACTCGAAATCGGGCTCCTCCGATACGTCGTGCCATTCGGAGTGGCAGGAATCATTTTCGGTGTTCTGGTGAACAACATGACATCACCCGAGTTGATGGGCATCTTTTTCGGGGCATTCCTCCTCTATGTGATCTTGATGAATATTCTGAGGCTGTGTACCCCGCGCTTGGAACCGGAGAGTGGTTCTACGGTCATCAGTCTTTCACGGGGAGGGATGGTCGGTTCTGCAGCCGGGTTTGGTGGTGGGCTGCTCGGAGTCGGGGGCGGGCTCATCACGGTCCCACTTTCACAGAAGTTGTGCCGCCTGACGCTCCCGCATGCAATTGCGGTGTCTTCAGGTCTGATGTGCTTTACCTCTGTGATCGGTGCAATCGCAAAGGATGTGACCATCACCTCGATACACGATTCCTCCGGGAAGTCGCTTCAACTGCTCGACGCGCTGCAAATTGCGTTGTGGCTCTTCCCGATGGCGATGCTCGGGGCCTGGATGGGTGCCCGCCTTACCCACCTGCTGCCGGTGAAGTGGATTCGGATTGTGTTCATCTCCGTCCTCTTCATTGCGGCATGGAAGTACCTCTCGAAACCGATCCAGGATCTCTTCACCATGGTGACCCAACTGGTATGAGCAGATGCCGGATCAAGGCTCCGGGATCCGTTTCCTGGCGTCGAGAATCACTGGAAAATGGTCGGAGAGCAGTGGAGCGTCCTCGGCTTCGAGTTGATGCTCGTCCAGGGCCTGCATGGACAGGTCGGAGGTATCGAGAATGAATGCCTGTACGGATTCAAGGCTCGATCCGCCGTAGAGCAGCCAGTCCAGACGTCCAGGTGTAAAGGCCGACGCAGCGTTTCCGGAAGGGTCCGCCCAGGTCGCGAGGCTGTCACCATCGAGTTGAAGCGGGTGTGCAACAGCCAGATCTGCACCGGAGGGATCCAGCCCGGTTGCGAGCACCTGGAGGGGCAGGCGGGAACCGACGAGGTTCAGATCACCACCGATGACGATGTCCTGGCATCCCCATTCCTCAAGGACTTGCTCAAGCGAGTGTTGAATCATGCTCGCTTCCTCGACTCGCTGGAGATCTTCCTTCCCGCCGGCACTGCCACAGCAACGAAGGTGAATCGAGCAGGCAAGCAACCTGCGTTCATCCCCCAGGTCGACCTTCATCGCCGCAGCTCGAACGAAGCGGGATTCATCCGTCTGCATCCGGATCATGTTCACCATGACAGGCGGAGCCTTGCCCCGGGCTGCGACCATGGAACGAAGCCTTGATCCAATGGGGCTTGCAGCAACCTGCCAGGCCCCGCCACGGGTTCCCAGTGTTTCATCAAGAAACGATGCGACGGCACCGGCGGATTGTTCATCGACGAGTTCCTGGAGAAGAATGATGTCAGGTTGCAGTGCCTTGAGAATTCTCCCCGCCCGTTCTGCCTGTTCAAGCAGGCCTCCGAACCGGACATTCCAAGACATCACTCGAAACGCGTCCGCAGGGCAGCGTGGTATCGAGATCACCTGTGCTGTTCCTGGACCATCTTCTTCGCGTGGCACCAGGTCGAACGAGAGGACTTCATCTGCAAGGCCCACGAGCTTGCAACGAGCAGGTTTCGTGACAAGGCTGGAAAAGTCGATGACAAGTTCAAATCGATTCGAGGCGGTTGTCGGTGCGAACACGACGTCAAGCTCATACGGTGATTCATTGATCACCTGGCCATCTTGATCGCGAGTTGCAAGAGCAACGCCCATGCCCCGGTCAACCGGGCTGAAGGTCAGTGTTGATTCGAACAGTGCCTGTCCTTCAACCTTGAACACAAGTTCAAGCGGTGCATCGAGATGCTGGAGGTTTACAGGTGTTCCCGTGTGATGCATGTCGATCCACACGCGCGTGCCATCGACCTGGATTCGATTCCCCGCCTCATCTGCTTCCGGCCAGTCATTGAATTGTCCATCGACCACCTGGGGAACTGCGGTAGCCCACGATTGGATCAAGGCAACTGCGAGGAGTGGAAAAACAGAATGCCGCCGTCTGCGAAGCGATGAGAGCGGCGGCATTCCGATTTGCAGTCCCCCCGGATATAAGAGGGACGCCAGGCAGGCCGTGCACATGTGCATGGCTGCCTGGTATTGCTTCAGGATGGTGTTGCAGTGCATGGATGTACTACCTTCGAAACCCAGGGGGCATCGGAAGCAGCGTAGAAGAAGTTTGAGAATCTGGTTCTCTCCCCACTCCACCATTCACCTCTCCTGCGAGAGGCCCACCACTGAAACGGCGGAAGTACGTACTCCCCCCATGCCGTCAGCAAGTCCCCATGCTACTGGCTCATCCACAGTCAGCAAGGGTGATTCCAGCTCGAATCGTCATACGACGCTTCGTGAATTCATGCATATGGGCTGAGAATTCAACATCCGTACCGCTGTACAGCAGGCAGGCTTAGTTATCCACAATTGAATAACAAGACCATTGCTGCCCCGGTGCTACCCAGAACGGGGGTGGGGATCCGTTTCCTGCACATGCCCATACCCTAGTCGTTCATGCCCGGACGACAGCTCATACCACTCCATCTCATCGTTGTACTGCTCCTGTCCATGTTCTTGCAGGGTGAACAGGCATGCTCTCAGCCAGCGGGCATGCAGACGTTGCAGACTCGTTTCTACGAACTCACTACGGACCTGGACGAAGACTCCGCCAGGAAACTTGGCGTTCACATGGACGTGGTCTTCGAAGCGTACAGGAAGATGTTCGAGCGATTCCAAGGTCACCCAACGAAGCGCCTTGACGCGTACATATTCCGTGAACAGTCGACATACCTCGAGTTTCTCATGAAGAAGTTCGGCATGGATGGCACGGGGTCTGGTGGCATGTTCATACAACGAGGTAACGATGGTGCCCTGGTTGTCTTCGAAGGTGGTCAGGGCCTGGCCCGGGTACGTGAAGTCCTTCAGCACGAAGGCTTTCACCAGTTTGCAGCGATTCTCTTTCCCGGCATTCCGCTCTGGGCGAACGAGGGGTTCGCGGAACTCTTCGAGAAGGGAGTTGTCATCGACGGTGAAATCGACGAGTTTCATGTCGGTGCAATTCCACGAGGCACTCTCCTGCAGTTGCAGAGAGCGCGTGGTGAGAACACGCTTCTTCCCTTTGATTCATTCTTTCTTATTGACAGTAAAGCCTGGAGCGATGGGTTGAAGGATGGTGCCGCTTCTCTGAACTACATGCAGGCCTGGTCATTGGTGCACTTCTTCCTGTATGCAGAGAATGCAAAGTGGCAGAATGACTTCCTCCAGTTTCTCGCACTGCTCAACAAGGGGATGGACTGGCAGCAGGCGTTCTCGACGGTCTTCAAGACGACGGACTATTCGGAGATCCAGGATGAGTATGTTCGTTGGCTTGATCATGCCAGGGCGACGAATCATCGTGCCATCATCCATGAACTGGAATACCTTGCGACAGGCATGCACGCATTGCACGGCGCCGGGATACATCCCAATACGCTGCAACTCCTTCGCAGCCAGTTGAAGTCGAACAGGTACGAGTACGAATCACACCTCTTCGGTGAAACGACGATCCTGTCAGAGGCATACCCCGGCCTCTTCGAACTTCCACTCGAAGGTGCCGGTGCGAAGCCGCGACTTGTCCTTGCAGATGATCGTGGCCGTCCCTACCTGGAGAACGCTCCGCTTGGATCCCGCCCATGGAACATCAGGACGCTCGGTCTTGAGCCCTTCGACTTCATGGTGCGATGGAAGAATCCCGGCCGTCGAAATCCCACGTTCATGCTTGAGAAATTCTAGGACCAGTTCCCGGACCGACCGGCACTTCAGCGGCCTGCCCAGACCTCGATGGTGATGTCGTAGAGAAGGGGGTCCTCGAGGTCATCTGGGTCCTCCCTGTAGGGGCCCGTGACGCTGGTGATGCGGGCGATCGACCCACCAGCCCTGCTGGTTGTCGACCTGATCCACCCATCGACGTGTTCCAGTTCCATGCCCTGGGTGGTTTTCTTGCCCAGCAGATCGCCATCAGGCCTCGGCTTGAGGTTGTAGGCCACGGATCCATCTTCCCCGATCGAATAGGAACCCGTGATCGTAACTTCATCGAACGGGGTCTTCGTCGTAGCCTCGGCTTCTTTCACCGGCCTGGCTCGATTGACATGGCATCCGGTGGAAACTCCCAGGAGGAGGGCCAGCAGGAATGTGATGCAAATGCGCATGTTGGAAGCCTCGCAGGAACGGTCGGTCATTCTACCCGATCGTGTATCCTCGATGTACGCGTATTGACCCGAGGAGGTGGCATGGCACAAGAAGCCTTTCCAGGTATTCCGAGGATCCCATTCGAGGGTCCAGGGTCCACGAATCCTCTTGCGTTCAAACACTACGAGGCCGATTCGATCATTGCAGGAAAGCCGATGCGGGAACACCTTCGCTTTGCAAGTGCATTCTGGCACACGATGCGGAATCCCCTTGCTGACCCATTTGGTCGTGGAACGGCTCATGTGCCATGGGATGACGGGTCGGAGTCTCTACCGAATGCAATGAATCGCATCGATGCGTTCTTCGAGTTCCTCGACAAGATCGGCATCGACTACTACTGCTTCCATGATCGTGATGTTGCTCCAGAGGGGGCAGACATCGATGCTTCCTCGGACATGCTTGGGCAGGTTGTCAAGCACCTGGCGGCTCACCAGGGGCAATCAGGGAAGAAACTGCTCTGGGGCACAGCATGCCTGTTCGATCATCCCTGCTATGCACATGGGGCAGCCACATCCTGCTCCATCGAAGTCTTTGCATGGGCTTCGGCGCAGGTTCGGCGTGCACTCGAAGCAACGCATGAACTTGGGGGTCTTGGATTCGTCTTCTGGGGTGGCAGGGAGGGGTATACGTCCCTCCTGAATACGGACATGCAACGGGAGCGGGATCATCTTGCTCGATTCCTTCACATGGCCGTCGAACACCGCAATGCCATCGGGTTCGAGGGAGCCTTCTACATCGAGCCCAAGCCGATGGAACCGATGGCCCACCAGTACGACTCCGACGCCGCCTCCTGCCTGAACTTTCTGCGTGAATACGACCTGTTGGATGCATTCCAGCTGAACATCGAGACGAATCATGCAACCCTGGCAGGTCACAGCATGGAGCATGAACTCATGGTTGCTGCAGGTGCTGGAAAACTCGGTTCCATTGATGCGAATGTTGGACATGCCCAGTTGGGATGGGATACCGACCAGTTCCCCATGAACATTGCAGAAGCGGCGAAGATCATGTTGATCGTTCTCGAGCAGGGTGGCTTCACGACCGGCGGGCTCAATTTCGATGCAAAGCGACGGAGAGAGTCGTTCGAGCCGGTCGATCTCTTCCATGCACACATCGGTGGCATGGAAACCTTCGCAAGAGGGCTGAAGGCTGCAGACGAGATCCGCCGGGATGGCCGGATCGCGGAGTTCCTCCAATCCCGGTATGCGTCCTGGGACTCCGAGCTTGGAAGGCGGATCGAGGCGGGGGAACTGTCATTCCCCGAGTTGGAGCGACTGGCTCGGGAACAGGGGTCCCCGGTACTCACTTCCGGGCGGCAGGAAATGCTGGAATCGATCTTCAACGAGTTTCTCTGACTCTGAGCACCTCAATACGGCATTATCATGTTGAAATCCTTGACTTGGGAGTGGATGTCGCTGTATCAAGGATGGTTCAGAGCAACTGTGCACACCATTCAAAATGAGGCCTTCCATGCCCCCCATCAAACCAGTGATATCACTCCTCGCCACCTTGACGATGGCTCCAGGCATGCTCCAGGCCGGGACCATGGAGGTTGATGCAATCGAGCACGCAGCTCCCTTCTTCGCCCAGCGACTTCCACTGGAGGTCGATGGGGAGAAACTGGCCATCTTTGTCGATGGCCTGGGTTCACCAGCTGCGGCAGTGATCCTGGTTGATGATCTCGGGGTTCAGGAATCGGATATCCAGCCAAGTTCCGTTCCCGGCTGGTTCTACGTGGACGTGTCCTCGTCTGCATTCTTCGTGGACCGTCCATTGCTCGATTGCCTGGATGACCTTCTTCGTCTTGACAGGTTCGACATGGTGTCACCCGTCTACCTGGCCGGCGATCTTCGCCTGCCCTGGATACCGACCCGTGATGTCATCATCGCCCTGGACCCGGAACTGGACCCTGTTGATGCGGCCCGCATGGCTGACAGCCTTGTCCCGGGAACGATCATCGATATCGAGCCGGGCGGACTGTCCAACACGTTCATCATCCAGACTCCATACTCCTCGGCGATCGACGTTGTGGAACTCGTGAATCGTCTCAGTGGAAGAGGCCCCATTGTCTACGCGCAGCCTGATGCAATCACGATTCATCGCCACTTCCATGTTCCCAATGACCCCCTCTTTCCCCAGCAGTGGGCATTGAACCAGTCAACTGACGTCGACATGAACGGGCCGGAAGCATGGGACGTGACGATTGGAAGCGAAGATGTCGTCGTCGTTATTCTTGATGATGGGGCCCAGCAGAACCACCCCGATCTGCACCAGTTGCCAGGTTCCACCTTTACCGGCTCAAGCAGTGGTGG
>JAYZBD010000037.1:0-13867 GCA_036339395.1 Planctomycetota bacterium
GGCAGCGAGCCGGGAACAGCCCAGGGTGTTCCTGTACATGATGAGCCGAAACGATGCGTGGAACAGGAAGATGGCAACGGTGGATCCTGGCAGGTGCGGGTGTTGCCCTGCTGGTCGTCGTCATCCTGGTCGGCCCACCCGCCATGCACCTTGCGCGAACATGGTTGTCCGACCGTGATGAACTTGAGGAACTGCCTGCTGGAATCATAGATGATGCGAGCCGGATGAATGCAACCTCGGTCAAGGAGATATGGGCAGTCCCGGGGGCACGGGATGAGGCGGAACATCAACTGGCAGAACTGCTTCGACGCGCCGATGCACAGAGCCTCCCTGTCTCGATCGCCGGCGCACGTCACTCCATGGGGGGGCATGTCATCGCCCCGGACGGTCTTGTCATCAACATGCTCCCCTTCGATGACATGGAGTTGGACGAGGAGTCGAACATCCTTCATGTCCAAGCAGGTGCGACCTGGAAGGAGATCATCGAGTATCTCGATCGACACGGCATGTCGGTCGGTGTCATGCAGTCCAACAATTCCTTCAGTGTCGGTGGTTCACTGAGCGTGAACTGCCATGGCTGGCAGTACGGCCGGCCACCCATCGCCTCGACAGTCAGGTCCTTCCGCCTGATGCGTGCCGATGGTTCCATCGTCACCTGCAGTCGAGAGGAGAACACGGAACTGTTCTCGCTGGTCCTGGGAGGCTACGGGCTCTTGGGCATCATCCTCGACGTCCGACTCGATGTTGTTCCGAATGAGCGGCTGCAGTTGGAGCAGTTCGTGGTTCCCATCGCGAATGCCCTGGTGCAGTTCGAGCAGTCCATCGATGCGCATCCTGGTGCGAGCATGGTCTACGCTCGACTGAACATCATTCCCGACGAGTTCCTCAGCGAGGCCATCGTGTCCATCTTCCGTACCCAGGAAGGTGCGATTCCAGCATTGACCGACCCGGACATGATTGCGTTGCGGCGTGCCCTGTTCCGTGGATCCGCCGAGAGTGACTATGGCAAGGAACTTCGATGGTCGGCGGAAACGGAACTCCAGCCACTCCTCTCGCCGGCAGTCTTTTCCAGGAACCAACTCCTCAATGAGGGCGTGGAGACATTCCAGAACCGTTCCGCGTCGTCGACGGACATCCTGCACGAGTACTTCGTTCCCCGGATGGGCATAGACACGTTCCTGGACGAGTTGCGCCGGATCGTCCCCCTGCACGATGGCAACCTGCTGAATGTGACCGTTCGCAGCGTCGATACGGACAAGGACACGTTCCTCCGCTACGCCGATCGGCAGATGTTCGCCTTCGTCATGCTCTTCCAGCAACCTCGAACTGCCGAAGGTGAGGAGGTGATGCTGGCAATGACCCGCGAATTGATCGAGGCTGCCCTGGCGGTCGATGGCCGCTACTACCTTCCCTACAGGCTTCATGCCACGAGGGACCAATTCCATCGTGCCTACCCGATGGGCGAGGAGTTCTTTGAAAGGAAGCGTCACTACGATCCAGGCGATCGCTTCCAGAATCGCTTCTATGATCGGTATGGTGCACGTGACAAGGACGCCGACTGACCATGCGAATCAAGACTTCCAACGATGAAATGCGTGCCGCCTTCGACATGCTGGAATCGAACGCGGCCTTCCAGGAAACCCTCAAGTTGCTTGCCGAGGGCGCCAGTCCCCACGACATGGTCCGGGCGATGGCGGCCTACCCGCCCGTGCTCAGGGCGATGGAGGCGATGGGTGAGGGTATCTACCCGGGTGGCAGCCTGCCACGGGAGTTGAAGGAACTGGTGCTCCTCCAGTCTTCGGTTGCCAATGCCTGCCAGTTCTGCACGAAGAGCCACATCGACATTGCGCGGGGACTTGGCATGGGAGAGGAACCGGTCACGCTGCTTGAGAATCCGGAGCAGTTGCCACCGGCCTTTCGTGTCGCTCTTGACTACACCGCTGCCGTTCGAACCGACTCCAATCGCATCAGTGATGCCCAGTTCGAATCACTTCGAGAGCATTACTCGGATCCAGAGATCGTCGAACTCACCTTCCTCGTGGGTTACATCAACATGCTCAACTGGTTCAATAATGCACTCCAGGTCGAGTATCGCGGGGAACTGTCATCATGAAATGACAACCCGGTCCGGTGCCAGGGCACCCGACCGGGTTGGGTATCACATTGGATGCAGGTATCAGGGTGCTCCGCAACCCCAGTCTGCAATCACGATCAGCAGGTCGTTGACATCGTACGGACTGCCCCAGTCGGCGATCACGATCAGCAGGTCACCGACATCGGTTGTTCCATCGCCGTTGTAATCACCGTCGCAGGTGTTTTCACACTCGTCTGGAATGCCGTTGTTGTTGTCATCACTGCTGGATCCATTTGAGATGTCACAGTCATCAGGCACGCCATTGCCGTTGCAATCGAGTGACCCGTCGTAGCTGAAATCAAAGGCAGCGTTTTCCTGCCATGTATCTCCATTGCCATCCTTGCCCTGGAAGAGGGCTTCCATGTACACATTTGCGCTGGTCCCTCGAACAGTCAGTCGGGCAACAAGAACACCATGGAGTTCGTTGCAGTCCTGGTTCGTGAATGCCTGGGCCTCTCCCTGGACATCGTCGGGAGTGATGTACCAGGATCCGTCACCCGTATTCAGGTTTCCACCTGACTCGAACTCGTTCCAGTCAATGCCGATGTCGGACAGGGCATTCTCCGGGAACGGATCGCCTGAACTGTCCAGGCAGCCGATTGTCACGTAACTGTCGTACCGGAGGTCGGGGAACGTGTCGAACAAGGCCGGGTTGATCGACTGCGAGGTCGGTCCACCGAACGGGTTCTGGTAGAAGGACGTCGACGTGGTGATCGTCTTCTGCTGGTGGGCATCACCGGCGACGGCATCAAGCCGTTCACCGGGATTCAGGATCGCATAGACGTTCACGGTCCACGTGAACTCACCGTCATCGACCAGGTCGGTACCGACGATGCGATGGGTCAAGCCCTGGAACTGGAACTCACTGCACGTGGAAGGTCCACAGCCGGTCCCTGCACCAAGCCACGTACCACCGCAGTCGGCCTGCGTCGTATTCGAGCAGTCTGTTCCGACGCAGCAGGCCCCGGTGGGGTCGCATGGATTCCCGTTGCAGTTGCTTCCATCACCCAGGTAGGTTCCGTTGCAATCCGCTTCGGACGTGATCGAGCAACTGGTGCCGACACAGCAGCCACCGGTTGGTGCGCATGGATTTCCATTGCAATTGGAGCCGTCACCAAGATAGGTGCCACCACCACTCGTGCAGTCATCCTGGGTCAGGATGGCGCAGGATGTCCCGATGCAGCATCCGCCCGTGGAAATGGCGCAGATCTCCTCGCGGAGGTTTTCAAAGGCATTCAGGTCGATCCGTGTTCCATAGTTTTCACAACTGCCACTGCAGTGTGTTACGACACCGATGATCTCGCCATTTCGGATGAGTGCAGACCCGGAGTTGCCGAAGGTGATATCGATCTCGAAGAAGATCGTGTCGGAGTTGGTCCCGGTAATGGAGCCGTCGTGGTACTGCTGTGTCTGGGTCCTGACGCATTCCTCGTCGACGCCATAGCCGTTGACGCTGGCTGCTCCTGAACCGGGAACATTGTTTGCCAGGGGGACATAGACGCCGTATCGATCGTAGGGCGTCTGGCCGATGTTGTTCGTGCCGGCCACCATGGCGCCATAGTCATTGCCCACGCCACCATTGACTCCGTCGAGGTCGATGACGGGAAACTGGTCGGCAACAGGTGGATTGTTCAGCGTACAGTTGGAGTTCGAGGCGGGAACGTTGAACTGAAGCGTGTCCGCGCTATCAAGGCAGTGGCCGGCCGTAACGAAGCAGTTGGACGTGTTGTAGATGGTCCCGGTACAGCCTACCGGCATCATCCGAGCGGTCCAATCCTCGCTGGAGGGCACACGATCGTCAGGTCCGCAGATACCACAGCCTCCACGATTGTGTCCTGCGGGAACCATTTCCATGGCGACGTTGCCGATGATCAAGGAGTTGTTGAATGTAGCCGGAGCCGCGATGAGTTCGACTCGCACGGTATCACCATTGAAGTAGGCACTGCTGTTGCGCCAAAGCAGGAGGCCTGCAGCGTCCAATTCCTGGACCTCGCCATCCTCGAGCGATGTCATTCGAACAAAGCCGCCATCCTCCAGTTGCACAGCATCAAAGTAGATGCGCAACCATCCTGCACCACGAACCTCGATGTCCTGGCTGAAGACGACCTGTGGTTCGCCAGCAGGGTTGTGCAGTGGACCACTTGCAATCCGGCGCTCCTCAAACTCTCCAACAGGCCAGTTGAGCGTGTGTTGATCGAGTTGATCGTCGGAGGCTCCCTTGCTCGAAACCGTGCTTTGTGCGAGTACAGGTTGGGAAATGGAGAACAAGATTCCGGTCATGAGCGCAAGGCCCTGTTTCGAAATTGAGATCACTGGATACTCTCCTTGAGGGGGGAATGTCTTTTCTCCACCTCAACCTACCTCCCCCCAGTGCGTGTACAAGCGGGTCTTGGCATGTTCAGTACAAGTTTCACCCTTCATCGTGCCTGGATCGATGCTATTGACCGTTCCAAGGGCCTTGAAGGGCTTGAACTGAGCAGCAGGCTACCCATTGATTGATATGCTGGTGCCATGATTTTACCTGTCCCAAGTGCGTTGACATGCATCCTGGCAATCGTGGCAATCGCTGTTTCCGCCCCGATTTCCGTTGTAGATGTTCACGCCCAGGAACAACCTCGACCAACAACTGCGAATATCACGTTCTCCTCGATCACGCATGACTTCGGGGGCGTGCTGGATGCGAACACCTACACCACGACATTCCCCTTCATGAATACAGGTGATGGCACATTGACGATCCAGGAAGTCAAGGCCAGTTGCGGGTGTACGACGCTGGCACTTCCGAAGAAGGTATTCAACCCGGGTGAGGCATCTCAGATCGAGGTCAGTTTCAAGCCCAAGGGCTCGGGTCGGCAGGCCAAGCGGATCACCATATTCAGCAATGACCCCGATCAACCGATTGTTATTCTCACGATCGAAGCCGACGTGACCCAGTTCCTGCCGACGGAACCGAGCCTGGTTCGATTCGATGGCATCAGGACGGGGGAGGCAGCTCAGCAGGAACTCATGTTGATCCCGCTGGATCCCGACGCCACCATCGATCGCGTATACGTCACTGGACTTGCAGCGAGGTATTTCAGTGCAGGCATCGTGCCTACTGCGGAGGGCGAGCGGGGTTCATCTCGAAGAATCAACATCAACCTGCTGCCGGAAACTCCCTGGGGATCACATTATGCCACGCTCAACATCGTGGCTACAGGTCGCCCGTTGCCCGACACCGATCCTCTTACGCACACTGGCAAGGTGACGATCAGCGCCAAGGTCGTCGGTACCTTGGAGGCAGATTCAACGATGTTCCGTGTTGGCATCGTTCGCCCAGGTGAGACGTTCACGAACATCATCAGGCTCACGCGCCCTGATGGGAAGCCCTTCCAGGTACTCTCGACCACGCTTTCCGGAAGTACCGTTCCTGACATGGCGGTGAAGGCGATTCCGATTGCACCCGAAAATGGTGGTGGGTACAGCATCGTCCTGACAGGCACTCCCGCCAGGACCGAGCAGTCGATTCGTGGCTATGTCAAGATCTATACCGATGTGCCCGGAGAGTCCGAACTGGATCTGCGCGTGGGCGGAATTGCACGAGATACCCGGTAGACAACCAGCCAAGTAACGTGGAGCAGAGCACCAATGTTTGAAGAGATTGCAGTTCTCAATGGACAACTGATTGCAACAGCTGGTGACAGCGCCACCTGGGTCTTTCTCGGAAGGCTCCATCCGTTGCTGATCCACTTCCCGATCGCGATGATTCTGGCAGCGGCAGCCGTTGAAGTCGTTCAGATCGTTCGTGCCAATCCTCGTCCTTCCCGAATTGCAGGGTTCTGTACTTGGTTCGGAACCATCGTCGCCTGCCTGGCGACGTGGTGTGGATGGGCACTTGGAGAGGAGCATGGGTCGGGTACGACCCTTGAACTCCATCGCTGGTTCGGAGTTGCCACCACGGCCATTCTCATCTGGGTCGTCATCAGCTGGTGCATCGAGCGTGCGAGCCGATCGAACTGGTCCTTCCAGTCCTATCGAGTCGGCCTCTGGGTGGCTGCGATTCTCATGGTCGTCACGAGCATGTTCGGTGGCGAAATGGTCTGGGGCGAGGGTTGGTTGACAGAACCTCTGTTCGATGAGACCCAGCCTGTCGAGACCGAGGAAACGAGTGTCTCGCCACTGGAAGCAGAGGTTGCAGCCATATTTGCCGCTCGTTGCGAGGAGTGTCACGGTCCAACGAAACAGAAGGGGGGGCTGCAACTTGTGCCACTTGCGGCGGCCTTCGCTGAAACCGAGGAAGAACACCACGTGATCGCCCCGGGTGATGCGGAGGGCAGTGAACTCGTTGAACGGATCACGCTCCCTGTTGATCACGATGATCACATGCCGCCGAAGGGAGAACCCCTGACGGAGGAACAGGTCAGCACGATCCGGGAGTGGATTGCAGAGGGTGCACACCATGGTTCGAGCAGTGATGCGGATGGAAGTGCAGTTGGGTCCGATGAGGCTCCATCCATCACGGATCGGACAACATTCGATGCAGGTCTCGCGGCAATTGCAGATCGAGGAGCCGTGGTCACTGCACTGCACGAGGGCTCCGACTGGTTTGAAGTCAACGCCTCGATCGCCAAGCCGCCGTGGACGGATGCCGACATGTCGCTGCTGGAACCGGTTGCCTTGAACATCTGGAGGTTGAACCTCGGCCGAAGCGGAATCACGGATGAAGGAATGAACAGCGTTGCCGCGTGCAGGAATCTTCGAATCCTCTTCCTTGACCGGACCGGCATCGGTGATGCCGGCATCGAGCATGTCGCCGACATGAAGCACCTTCAGCGGCTGAACATCTTCGGAACCCAGGCAGGAGATGGGTGCATCGATGTCCTTGAAAAACTCCCGGCGCTGACGCATGTCTATCTCTGGGATTCAAAGGTGACGAAACTGGGAGCGGATACGCTCCGGGTTGCACGTCCATCGATCGTGGTGGATACGGGGGATGGGCTCGAGTCGCTTGCCCCGCCAGCGGCAGCGGAGGAAACTCCAACTTCCCAGCCGGAGCCGGAATCAGCACCGGAACCGGCACCGGAGCCACCTCCAGAAGCGGCTCCAGAACCAGTTGCTCCTCCCGACGGGGAGGCGCAGTTGCCGGCATGTTGCAAGACGGCCAGCGATGCGGGTGGGGAATGCGACCATCCTTGCTGCGTCGAGGCACGTGCCAAGGGGGAGATCTGCCCAAAGTGTTCGAAGTAATGGTTGATGAAGCAGTACAACCCCCGGATGATGGATGGGAACGAGTCTGACTGCCTGGAGGCATCATCATCGCACCGTTGCATGGCATCCTGGTTACCACGGTTCTGCTCCTGCCAGGAGTGGTCGAGGCGGACACTTCATCGCGACAGGGCCCGATTTCCTTCGCCCGGCATGTCAGGCCGATCCTCTCCGAGCATTGTTTCAAGTGCCATGGCATGGATTCGAATGCCCGCAAGGCGGGGTTGCGATTTGATACCCCGGAAGGGCTGCTGGGACAGGATCCACAGGTAGTCATTCCAGGCGAGGCCGACGCGTCCCTGCTGATGCAGCGCATCACGCATCCAGACCTTGCAGATCGCATGCCGCCAGTCGATGCCGGCGAGGCCTTGACCAGTGCCGAACAGGCCATCATTCGACAATGGATCAATGAAGGTGCTTCCTGGGAAGCACACTGGGCATTCGTGCAACCACAACGCATCGACCCTCCCGAGGTTGCCGGTGTTTCACACCCCATCGATGCCTTCATCCGCGATCGGCTCGACAAGGAGACGCTTGAGCCTTCGCCTCCCGCGACACCGGCAACACGACTCCGTCGCCTGACGCTTGATCTCACGGGGTTGCCGGCCACGCCTGCTGAACAGGATGCCTTCCTCCAGGATAATTCGGTTCAGGAATGGGAAGCGAACATTGATCGACTCCTGGCTTCACCTCGGTACGGTGAACACCAGGGCAGGTACTGGCTTGATGCGGCTCGCTATGCAGACACGCACGGCTACCACCTGGACAACGAGCGGACGATGTGGAAGTACCGCGACTGGGTCATCGATGCCTTCAACGGCAACATGCCCTTCGACCAGTTCACGGTCGAGCAACTTGCCGGTGACCTGCTTGAAGACACGACGGTCGATCAGCGCGTGGCTTCAGGGTTCAATCGCTGCCATTCCACGACGAGCGAGGGTGGGGCGATCAAGGCCGAGTACCTGGTCAAGTACGTCGTGGATCGAGTCGAGGCGACCTCGACGATCTGGATGGGACTGACCACGGGGTGCGCTGCCTGTCATGATCACAAGTTCGATCCCATATCGCAGAAGGAGTTCTATGAACTCTTCGCCTTCTTCAACTCAACGACCGAGGAGGTCATGGATGGAAATGCCAAGGAGCATCCTCCCGTGCTCGCCGTTCCAGACCTGGAGCAGGCATCCATCATCGAGGGGATCAATGCGAGACGCGCCGAGGCACAGGGCGTCCTGGATACGCCCGACGTGATGGCCCTGGAGGCCATGGCCATCGACATTGCCCATGAGTCGGAGGAAGAACGACGTCGCTGGTACGTGGCGACCCCGATGAGCATCACCACGGCATCCGATTCGACCTTTGCCAGGCAGGATGATGGTTCCTACATCGTGTCCGGCCCACCTCCAGGCGACGATATCTACGAGGTGGTCATTCCTCTCGGCTCGGAACCGGTACATGCAATCCGTCTTGAAGCAATGCGGGACACGCAGCTTCCAGGTGGTGGTCCGGGCCGGAATCCTGACAATGGCAACATTGTTCTCAGCGAGTTCCAGGTCGATGCCTTCCCGGCAACAACGGGGCTGCTGGGCCCTGAGGAATCGGCACGTGTGACGTTGGCACGGGCCACGGCAGACCATTCCCAGCCCAACTACGACATTTCGACCACGATCGACGGGAAGTTCGGGGAGGTCAACGGCTGGGCGATTCTCAAGGGTGGCAAGCCGGGTGATCGCATGGCGATCTTCCAGTTGGAGCAGCCGATCGAGTTTGAAGACGGCGCAGTGCTCCGCATCCGGTTGCACTTCGTGTCCAAGTGGAAGAACCATTCCATCGGGCGTCTTCGCCTGGCCTTCTCCAGTGACCCGAAGGATGCACCAACCCGGGCCGATGACTGGGAATATGCCGGGGCCTTCACTGCCGAGAGTGTCGAGGCGCTGCACACTGCTCGTTTCCAGCCCGAGGAGGAGTCCCTTGAAGCCCAGCCGTCGTGGTCCCTGAAGCCCGAGTACGTCGATGGCAAGGTACATGCATTTGAGCAGGAGGCGCCCGCTGCGCACTACGTACGTCGCACGATTCACGCTCCGACCGAACGGACCCTGACCGTATCACTTGGTTCCGATGACGGCCTTGATGTCATCCTCAACGGAAACAGGGTGCATGAGAACAACACGCCCCGTGGGGCGGCACCGGACCAGGACACGGTTGATCTGCTCCTGGATGCCGGCGCAAACGAGTTGATGCTCCGGATCGACAATTACGGGGGTGCCTGCGGTTTCTATTACCGTCCGATCCAGGAAGGCTCCGGGAGCATGACGCCGGAGATGAGTCGCCTTCTTGCCATGGATCCTGCATCCAGGACAGAGGAGCAGCAGGAGAAGTTGAAACACAACTGGTTGCGTACGAAGTGGCCACCTGGACAGGAAGCGGCGGGCAGGCTCGAGGCGGCCGACAAGGAATTGGCCAAGGTCAATGCCACCGTACCTACGACCTACGTCAGCAAGGAGATGGACACTCCCCGCACGGCGCACATCCTCATTCGTGGCCAGTACGACCAGCCGGGTGAAGAGGTAACCGCCGGTACGCCCTCCATCCTTCCTCCAATGGCGGAAGATGCGCCTCGAAATCGACTTGGGTTCGCCAGGTGGCTGGTTCACGAAGACCACCCCCTCACGGCACGTGTCACCGTCAACCGAATCTGGCAGCAGTACTTCGGCCAGGGCCTTGTCATTACCAGCGAGGATTTCGGTATCCAGGGTGACCAGCCCTCGCACCCGGAACTCCTTGACTGGTTGGCAACATGGTTCGTCAACCAGGGATGGGACATGAAGGCCCTGCACCGGCTCATCGTGACCAGCGACACCTACCAGCAGTCCTCCCGCATGACCCCGACATTGCAGGAAGTTGATCCCGGGAACAGCCTGCTTGCACGGTTCCCTCGCCATCGACTTGATGCCGAGATCGTCCGCGACCAGGCACTGGCTGTTTCCGGTCTGCTCGTTGAGCAGCAGGGGGGACCAAGCGTAAAGCCCTACCAGCCTGATGGCCTGTGGATGGCCGTGGGGTACTCCAGGAGCAATACGGTCCAGTTCGAGCGTGATGACGGTGATGCGTTGTGGCGCCGAAGTCTCTACACCTTCTGGAAACGAACCAGCCCGCCCCCGGCCATGACCCTCATGGATGCGCCCAGTCGTGAATACTGCACGGTTCGTCGCGAGCGGACGAACACACCGCTTGCAGCACTGCTGCTGCTCAATGATGTCCAGTTCGTCGAAGCAGCGCGCGCCCTTGGGCAGCGCGTCATGGTGGAAGGTGGAGCGTCCGACGAAGATCGGGCATCCTGGGCCTTCCGCCTCGTGACGGGTCGAACTCCATCGCTTGAGGAACAGGCGTTGCTGCTCTCGCTCTACGAGGAACAACGGGCTGCATTCCAGGAGGATCCTGCTGCTGCGACAGAACTGCTCTCGGTCGGCACCGCTCCCCGGAACGAGGACCTCGACCAGGCGTCGCATGCGGCCTGGAGCATGGTGGCCAATCTCATTCTCAACCTAGATGAAACCATTTCGAAAGGCTGACTTCGTGGACCCACGCACCGAGTACATGCTGCTGCAGACGAGAAGACAGTTCTTCTCACGCTGTTGCCAGACGGTCGGTGGATGCGTCGGTCTTGCAGGGCTGCATACCCTCCTGCCACCAGCCGTCGCCCAGGCCGTGGCGGCCGCGACAGGCAGTGACACTGGAGGAGCAGCTTCCCTGGGCCTGCTTGGAGCACCTCATTTTGCTCCAAGGGCCAAGCGCATCATCTACCTCTTCATGTCAGGTGCTCCCTCGCAGTTCGAGACCTTCGATTACAAGCCGGGTCTCAAGGACTACTTCGATGTCGACCTGCCCGAGTCAATTCAGAAGGGTCAGCGGCTGACGACCATGACATCCGGGCAGGATCGGTTCCCGATGGTCGGCTCGAAATACGCATTCAGCCAGCATGGAGCAAATGGAACATGGATCAGTGAACTGCTGCCCCATACAGCCGGTGTCGTTGATGACCTGTGCATCGTTCGCAGCATGCACACGGATGCCATCAACCATGATCCTGCGATCACCTTCATGCAGACCGGCCACGAGCAACCGGGTCGACCAAGCATGGGGGCGTGGCTCAGCTACGGTCTTGGAACCGAGAACAGCGACCTGCCTGCATTCATCGTGCTGCATTCAACCTGGACCGGTCGACCGGAGGCGCAGGCACTCTTCAACAGGCTCTGGGGGACGGGCTTCCTGCCATCGGAGTACCAGGGTGTGTCCCTGAGATCCAGTGGCGACCCGGTGCTCTTCCTGAACAACCCCCCCGGGGTGAGTGATGCACGCCGTCGCCAGATGCTGGATCGACTCGCGGAACTGAACCACATGCAGTCCCAGGCAATCGGTGATCCTGAGACGAATGCCCGGATCGAGCAGTATGAAATGGCCTACCGGATGCAGGCCTCGGTTCCCGAGTTGATGGCCCTGGAGGGCGAGCCTGATTCAACCTTCGAGCTCTATGGACCGGATGCGAGGAAGCCTGGGACCTTCGCCGCCAACTGCATTCTCGCCCGTCGACTGGCCGAGCGAGATGTCCGCTTCATCCAGATCTACCATCGCGGCTGGGATCAGCATGCAAACCTGCCCAAGGATCTTCCCAACAACTGCCATGACATCGACCAGCCCTGTGCTGCGCTCCTGACCGACCTGAAACAGCGTGGTCTGCTCGATGACACCCTCGTGATCTGGGGTGGAGAGTTTGGTCGTACGGTCTACTGCCAGGGACCGTTGACCAAGGAGAACTATGGTCGTGACCATCATCCTCGCTGCTTCACCATGTGGATGGCTGGCGGTGGTGTTCGAGGCGGGTATGTCCATGGAACCACGGACGAGTTCTCCTACAACATCGTCAAGGATCCCGTGCACGTGCACGATTTGAATGCCACGGTCCTGGCGCTGATGGGTGTAGATCACGAGAAACTCGTCTATCGACACCAGGGTCGTGACTATCGCCTGACGGATGTCCATGGCCGTGTCGTCGATGAACTGATGGCCTGACCCTCCTCGGACCGACATCACCTCCATGCCAAGCACAAGGACATCCCCGGTTGCCACTGAACCGACTCGTCTCTGGACGCGTGGCTACACGGGCCTGATGATCTCGCAGTTTGCCGGGGCGACGAATGACAACCTCCTCAAGGGCGCGTTGCTGATTCTTGTCGTCGCCCCGAACCTCTGGGCGGATGTCCTTGGCCCAGCGGGTACGGGTTGGGTCAGTTTCGCCTTGACGTTGCCTTTCATCCTCTTTCTCGGCTATGCCGGGCAACTGGCCGACCGGTACTCGAAGCGCACCATGGTCGTCTGGGTTCGCCTCACTGAACTTCCCATCGTCCTGTTGATCGTCCTTGGATTCTGGTACGGATCCTTCTGGTTGACGTTCACGGGCTTCCTCCTGATTGCATCACAGAGCGCCTTCTTCAATCCCCCCAAGTACGGCATGATCCGCGAGGTATCGGGGACACACCGTTTGAGCAATGCCAACGGCCTGATCGTGCTCTGCACGATCGTGGCGATCATTGGTGCTTCGGGGATCAGCGGTTTCCTTGTCGAGGGGGGAAGCAGTGGATGGCTGATTGGCCTGGTCATGATTCCGGTTGCCATCATCGGTGTGCTGGGTGCACTCCTGATTCCACGGCTTGAAGCAGCCGACCCCGGCCGCAAATGGGAATGGAATCCGCTTGGTCGCTACTGGTCCGACCTGTGCGCCATGCGAGGTGGGCCCCTGTACCCGGCGGTCTGGGCATGGTCACTCTTCTACTTCATTTCGATCATCATCATTTCCATCATTCCCGAACTGCAGGAACCGATGGGAGGAACTACGGAAGATACGTCGCTCCTGCTTGCGGCAACCGCGCTGGGCATCGGCATCGGGTGTGGAACGGCCGGGCTCTGCTCGGGCAGTTCCATTCGAGTCGGGATGGTGCCATGGGGCGCTGCAGGCCTGGCAGCTGCCTGGTTCCTTCTTGGCCTGCTTCCCCTGGATTTCGTGACGGTCTTCGGCCTCTTGTTGCTGGGGGGACTTTCCGCGGGCTTCTTCATCGTGCCGTTGCAGGCCATGCAGCAGCGTCTTGCGCCACCTGAACAGCGGGGGAGATACCTGGCAACAGCAAATGCACTCTGCTACGTGATGATGACTGTTGCGGCCCTGGTCTATATCGCCTTGATTCACCTGGGGCTCGGCCCGCAGCAGATCTTCTTCGTCTGCTCGGGGTGTACGGCCCTCATCCTGGCCTGGCTCCTGCTCAAGCGAGGGCAGTTGGCATTCAATGGCGCCGACTCCAGGTAGCCCAAAAGAAAGCCCGGCCCGGGAACGTCCCGGG
Organism: Planctomycetota bacterium; assembly: GCA_036339395.1. Classification (GTDB taxonomy): domain Bacteria; phylum Planctomycetota; class Phycisphaerae; order Phycisphaerales; family SM1A02; genus SP202. The sequence goes on from JAYZBD010000037.1 coordinate 13,768, forward strand.
CCAGGCATGCAGGAGAGAGTGAAGTTCGTTCGTTGAGGGGCAGGCCATGTGTCCCTGCTCCGTATTGCATCTGCGCGGGCGAGGGAAACCTGTCAGGTGA
>JAYZBD010000038.1:0-4265 GCA_036339395.1 Planctomycetota bacterium
TGGGATCGGTCGGGTCCGTTACCAGGTGGGGTCCATTCACTTCGACCCGCTGTCCTCGACAGGCCCACGAAGCACATCCATCAACTGTTCCTGTGCCTGCTGGTACCGTTCGACGCTGCGAAGCAGGTTCTCGCGGATGACCCGCAACTGGGGATCATCCGGAGCAAGGGCGGCTCCACGAGCATCGATGAGGCGCTGCATCGAATCGGCCGCAGCCTTCAGATCCGCAGCGCCGAAGACGAAGTTGCGAGAGGCCTCGTAGACAAGTTCCTGTCCAAGCTGCCTGTCAGTCGGGCGGTACAGCAGTCGCCATGGACTGGCCTTGACCTCGGTCAGCAACTGGTTGAGCTGCTGTGAGGCGATGGTCAGGTTTGCAAACGTCGAGTCGATGTCACTGAGCCATGCCCCGGAACGGATCTTGACGTCTCCAACGACATCCTGGACTTCCGAGATCGTCACCTGGGCCCGATCGATGAAGTCCTCGACCTGTGGCCATGAAGTCTCACGGAACTCCTTGACGCAGGCTGCTGCGGAGGCAATCGCCTCGTCGATGTTCTCAACGACGTCCTGGAAGGTTCCCGAGTTGTCATTGATCAACTCGGAGACATTCTCCATCGCCTGGGCGAATGCGTCGGCCTGGGCCATGACCTTGTCGATCTCACCGGACCATTCCTGCCAGTCCTGGTTGAGCAGGGCGAGCAGTTCATTGCCTTCATCGATGGCGCCACGGAAGGTGTCCGCTGATTCTTCTCCCAGGACCCATTCGATGAGGGCCCCTTCACGTTCGAGCTTGTTGGCAATGACACTCATGCTCTCAAGTGTCGCGGATAGATTGTCAGCCGACTCTGCACCAAGAAGCGTGTCAAGCATGCTCATGGAAGAGCCTACCAGCACATCCCCGGGCTCAAGAACCCTGCCATCCGTGCCCATGGACGTGAAACTCAACCAACTGTCGCTGCTCAGGAGCCCGCTTCGAACCGACACGACTGCATCTTCCCGGATCGTGATCGTGGCTGGAATGAAGAACTCCACTTCGATCATGGTCACCGGCCCGGAAGGCTGGACATCGAGTTCAACACTGCTGACCTGGCCGACCTGGATACCGCCGATGTCCACGAACGAACCACTGCCAAGTCCTCCGACGCCACTCGTGACCGGGTAGGTGACGATGAACTCGTTCGACCGGGGACCGAACATGGCCTTGAAATCACCAAGAACGAAGATGACGGACATGCCGACGAGAATCGAGATCGTGACGAAGATCCCTGCCTTGATGTTGTTCTGGGATTTCGTGGAAGAAGTCGACATGGTGAAAGTCTCCGTTCGGGCTTCTGCCCGGGCATCCTACTTGATGCGACGCGTCGTCTGGATGGATCGGCCACCATGGAGTTTTCCCAGGTCAGGACCGAGCAGGTCTGCTTCGTAACTGTTCTCCGTATGGGTCTCGCTCATCGGCCCCTCGGGGTCACCCCTGAGAAACTGGCGTATCAACTGCTGATCCGAATTGAGCTCGTCGAGCCGGTCTCCAGGATGGTCACGGAGCACTTCGTAGGCTTCCCGCCGATCAACCATGATCATCTTGCCCTTGTTCAGCATGGCCATCCGATCAGCAATGACAAATGCGGAGTCCATCTCGTGGGTGACCACGACGCTGGCTACGCCAAGCTTGCGAGTCAGGTCGATCATGAGTTGATCAATCGACGCCGAGGTGACCGGATCAAGTCCGGCGCTTGGCTCGTCGTAGAACAGGATCTTCGGGTCAAGTGACAGGGCCCTTGCAAGCCCCGCCCGCTTCTTCATCCCGCCACTGATCTGTGATGGGTACTTGTGTGATGCTTCCCGCAATCCGACGAGTTCAAGCTTGATCTTCACCATGAAGTCGATGATGTTCGCGTCAAGATCGGTATGTTCCTCGAGAGGAAGCGCGACATTCTCGGCAACTGTCAGTGACTGGAAGAGCGCGCCGGACTGGAAGAGAATCCCGAACTGCTTCCGAATCGCGTTCAGGCCTTCCTCGTCCTGCTCTGCAAGATCCTGTCCAAGCAGCTTCACGGTGCCCTCGTCTGGAATGTACGTGCCGATCATGTGACGAAGCAGCGTGGACTTGCCGGATCCCGAACCTCCCATGATGACCATGGTCTCACCTGGGTGAACCTGGAGGTTGATGCCATCGAGCACCGTCTGGTCCCCGAATCGCTTCACGAGCCCCTCGATCTCGATCATGTTGGTCCTGTCGTCACTCATCAAGGCTCCGTCACGCTTTCCTCTTCTTCCGACGAGTCCAGTGGCGGGCGTTCGACCAGCGACGCACCTGCAGGCCATGACACCGGGGACACATCACCCTGTCCCGTCCCGAGAATGACCCATGCGAAACGGCCTACGAGCCTGGTTCCGGAGTCGGTCCTCTCGAAGACGATGAACTCTGCCTCACCAGCAACCGATTCAGCCTCGAATCGGAAGACGTAGGGTACTCGAATCGGTTCGAACAAGGAGTTCGCGGGCGAGACGCGTGACGTGTCGATATCAACCGCCTGGAGCATCCCCCACCGTGACCTGAGCATCGCTGCGAAGTCGGAGATTTCCCCCGGCGTGCCCTCGTCGGATGGAAGGAACGCCGCGTTGAATGCCGATGCATCGCCCTGCATCCCGGCGATGATTCCGTCTCGTGGGCCATGCAGCATGGGCTGTCGAACACTCGTGTTGTACCAGGCCATCGCCCAGCCGGTGAGTGGCGTGACGAACAGGCTGATGATGATGCCCAACCAGGCCGCGCGTCGACCACGACGTCCGGTGCGGCGGACATCACGAAGCCCCAGCACACCAAGCGGCAGGGCAAGAATCGTGACGAACGGACAGACACCGAATGAAAACAACAGCGACAGGATCGCCCATGGGCTTACACCCGTTCGGCGAACTGTCACGGGCATTGGTGCATCAGTCACTCGGAGTCATCCTCATCGGTTTCTTCCTCAACTGCCGGCAAGGCGAACTCGACGTCGGCACCTGCTTCGATCCGCACATCGATGAGCAGTGGCGTGAGCGTGAACTGGTTCATCATCGTCTTCATGGCAAAGAGAGCCGAGCCGTTGTGTTCTCCATCCTCGAATCGGACGATGATCCAGCAATTGACACGAAGTTCAAGAAGGCTGGGTCCGGACACCGGTTCCGATGTTCCAATGCGGACCGATTCGAAATCCCCGAACGCTCCAGTGAGTTCCTCGCCGAATCGACGAATATCATCCTCGGTAAGGGGCGCGTCATCCATCGACCAACCGGCGATCGCACGCTCCTGGTCTCCGGACGTGGCGTTGCGAAGGAAGCCGTCGAGGACCAGGGCCATGTCTCGATCCTGGATCTTCTGCTGCCAACTGGCGAAGGCCTGTGCCGCCCACAGGGTGGCAATGCTCAGGAGCAGCCCCCCGATGATCGCAACGATGCAGAGCCTCGACCCCGTGAGAAGTCCACCCGATTCCCTGATCCGACGCCATGCCATGATTCCCAGCACGGCCCCAAGGGCATTCACCGGCGGACAGAGTGGAATGAAGGCGAGCACGGTTGCCACGATCGCCAGGGTGGAGATCGTGGGAACTCGACCAGCGGCTTTCTTCGCAGGTTCACCTGTTGGATCGGGCATTCGTTGGAAGTCATTCTACCCCGTGTGCCGATCTGAATACCATGAGCGTCATGCCACCGCAGGGAACAGGAACATCGGCCAAGCATGTCACCATCATGGGACTGGGCAGGTTCGGTGGAGGGGCCGGGGCTGCTCGCTGGTGGCTTGACCAGGGCGCTCGCGTCCTGGTGACGGACCTGCGAACAGGTGAAGAACTCGGTGATGCGGTTGCTCCCCTTGAAGCACTCACTGCCGGTGACCAACTGGAATGGCGGCTGGGTGAACACCGGGCAGATGACTTCTGCAACACGGACCTGGTCATTGCCAACCCGGCGGTCCCGATGCCCTGGACCAACCCGTACCTGCGTGCAGCCTGGGATGCAGGCGTCCATGTGACGACGGAAATCACGCTGCTGATCGACCAGTTGGATCGTAATCGAGTCATCGGGATCACCGGGTCCGCCGGCAAGTCCACGACGGCTGCAATGGTCCACCACGTACTCACCTCGTGCAATGTTCCATCGGTGCTTGGCGGGAACATCGGCGGCAGCCTCCTGCCAAGGCTCCAGGAGGCGAAGGACGCGGAAGCAGTTGTCCTGGAACTGTCCAGCGCCATGCTCTGGTGGCTTGGCGCAACCGATGATGCACCACC
>JAYZBD010000039.1:0-11532 GCA_036339395.1 Planctomycetota bacterium
CGGAACATCTTCTGTGGATGTCGATGCTGCGCCAGCCCGACCAGGCTTCTCTTGACGGTCGTAGGTCGCTGCGAATCGACGACAAGCCCCTCTACTTCATTGCCGGACTCGCCAAGTGCAGCCTGCAGCCACGTCCCGGCCTCGTCATCGCCAACGACTCCGCAACAGGTCACCGTCGCCCCGAACCCCTGGAGGCAGGTGGCCACGTTTGCGGCACCACCGGCCGATCGCTCTGTTCGTTCGCTTCGAAGCACCGGCACGGGCGCATCAGGACTGAGTCGCTGGGCATCCCCATAGATGAACTCATCAACCATGAAGTCGCCCACGACCAGTGCCGTGCACGACTTGAATCCGGCAATCTGGTTCAACAGCGTAGTCATCGAGGTACCAGCCTACCCATTCCCGCCAAGGTGCGACGTGATGGCCTCGATTCGCTCCAGCAACTCGGCCTGGCCCTGCACGAAACGCAGCCGAAGGTCGGGAACGATGACAGGATGATCGCCGAGCAGTTCCGCCATGGATCGAGCCTTCACCCAGTCCTTCTGAGTCATGAGAATCCCATCCGTACCTTCGGCCATCGCCGCGAGCGAAGAAAGTTCGGAACGACCGAAGGGCGCGTGGTCTCCCGCGGGCATGTCGGCGGCAACAGTCGCACCCGCTGCACGAATCTGTGCGTGTACCGCGTCGGCGTGACCAACACCCAGCCTCGTCACGACGCGCTTGCCCGAGAGCCAGTTGACGCGCTGGGCAACCTGGTTGCCTTCAGCGTGGACCTGCACGGTCGTCCACTGGTGGTCCGTCCAGGCGATCGGCCGGGAGCCATGCCAGTGCTCGACCATGGCTGCAAGCTCGTCGTCGACCTCGGAAGCATGCGTCATGATCACGCCGCCGGCTCTTGAAAGTGACGAAAGGGGTTCACGCAGATGTCCAGCAGGCAGGAGCCTCTGGTTCGGCAGTGGCCTGGAAGCATCGATGAGCACCAGGTCGAGATCACGATCAATCCAGCGATGCTGGAAACCATCATCGAGCACTGCGCAATCCGTGGTCGGTACGTCGGCAAGATGGGATGAAAGCACCTGCACTCGGTCAGGGCCGACAAGGACCGGCGTGCCCGGCAATGCACCCTCGTAGATGAGTTGTTCATCCCCGGGCTGTCCATCACGTGCGCCGTACCCACGAAGACAGATCGCCGGCGAGCGACCTGCATCAAGGAGTCGCTCGACGATCCACTGCACCATCGGCGTCTTGCCCGTCCCTCCCGTCGTGAGGTTCCCGACGGAAATGACTGGAACTCCGACCTGGACGACACCGGTGCCATGATCGAAGCGGCGATTGCGACGATTGATCGCGATGCGGTAGACCCATGATGCGGGTACCGTCACCGGGCTGAGGATGGAAGGCAGGGGGCCACTCATGCCTGTACACCTGTTCCAAGCATCTCTTGAAGGCGGCGCATCGGCAGTCCCATGACTGTCGCCGGGTCGCCCTCGCATTCAATCGGCCATCCGGCATCGATGCGCTCGATGAGGTTGTATCCACCCGCCTTTCCCTGCCAGGATCCCGAGGCAATGTACTCGTCGACGTTCTCCCCGGGCACGGTCCCCCATCGGACCGAAGCACGGTCATGGAAGATCAGGCGATGCCCCTCCGGAAACGCGACCAGGCAGGCACCCGTCAGGACATCATGCGACCCGTCCATGAATCCCTGCAGCATTGCCCTGGCATCTGCTTCATCGACTGGCTGACCAAGCAGTCGGCCCCCGTCAAGGCAGATCGTGTCTGCACCAAGCACCGTGCAGGCCTCCTTCGGATGACGTGATTCCTGCAGGAGATCGAGTACCGACCTGGCCTTCAGCCACGCCAGGGCTTCGACCCATTCCTCCGGAGATGCCTGCCCAGGGGACAGGCAGCCATCATCGATCGATGGTGGCATGACCTCGACCTGCCACGTGCTTTCCTCCAGGAGGGACTGCCGGCGAGGCGACGTGCTTGCAAGGATGAGGGGCATGTTCCAATGCATCAACGGGCTTTCGCGGTTTCCGCAAGAACGTGGTCCACGCGTTCCACTACCTGGTCGACGGTGATCCGTCGCATGATGGAATCACCAAGCGACCGATCCCGGTAATGCACTGGTGCGTCCAGTTCCACCTGGACGACTCGGTCATCGAGTCCATAGGGACCGACCTTCGACGGATCGGTCGGCCCGTAGAGACCGACGCAACGACCACCAAGGCCGACCGCCATGTGCAACGGGGCCGAGTCGTTCGAAACCGTGATGGCGGCTTCCTCGATCATCGCCATGAGCACGCCGATGCTTGAACTACCCGAGACATCATGCACGCGCCCGAGGTCGGATGTGACCGCGCTTCGAACAGCTGCAGCCTCATCACGTTCATCCGCAGATCCGACGATGAGGACATGTTCACACCTGTCCTGGAGCAGCCGGTCCACCAGCTGTGCCCATCGCGACGTCGGCCACGCCTTCGTGTGCCAGCGACTGGCAGGCGCAAGAACCGCGAAGGGGGAACCCGACACGGCATTGCAGACCGAGCCTTCCTTCCAGGTGGAGCGAGCATCCTCCGGAACATGCAGTTGCATGTCGTGATGGATCCCCGCCCCGCAGGCAGGCAGCAGGGCGAGCATCCTGTCCACATCATGTGAAATCGCCGACGTATCGACCTTCTCCGTGTATCCAAGCCCGGCCCCTTCACGTGCGTCGGCATCGCCGATTCGATATGGAGCCCTGGTCATCCAGGTAATGAAGCCGCTGCGGCCAAGACCCTGGCAATCGAGCACCAGGTCGTAGCGTGTTCGCTTGAGGCCTTGCAGGAAGCGACGAAGTTCAAGAGCGACTCCCGGATGGCACCACCACCGGGCAAGGCGTTGCCGATGAAAGGCAATGGCCCTGTTGAGGTCGGGATGTGCACGGACTGCATCCATGAAGGTGTCATTGACCACCCAGTCGATGAGAGCGTCCGGGAATGCCTGCTTCAGGCTTGAAAGAACGGGCACGGTGCGACAGACGTCCCCAAGCGCGCTGGGACGGATCAGGAGAATCCGTTGTGGGGTAATCGAAACTGGCATCCGCGGCTCCGGAGTGCATGATACCCCTGCGGACCGGAAGCTCACTGCTGGAAGCAGGATTGCACCGCCAGCGGGCGTACCATGTATCCTTCGCGCAGAAAGCACCCCCGGGAACCCATGACCCACGACCATTCCCAACCCGACCCGTCCGAGGCCAGTGACGACATCCCCGCATTGATGGATTCAAATGCCCCGGATCCGGCCCCGGAACCGGAGCGGCCTGGCAAGGCATCTGAAGGAGAACAGGTTGAGAGCCCCTCCGGGTCTGATGACATGCCCTCACCGGGAAACACCACGGCCGGCTTCGATACCGTCCTGGGCAAGATCGTCGTCGAGTCGGGGCTCGTGACCTCGGACGAACTCGAACAGTGCCTCGAGGAATCCAAGTCGATCGAAAACCCGGAGGACCTGCGAACCCTCTCCGAGTTCCTGCTTGAACACGACTACGTCACTCGTCACCAGCTGGACCGGATACAGAAGGAGTTCGATGCGAAGAAGTCTTCCCAGAGAATCCCCGGATACCGGATCCTCAAGAAACTCGGGTCGGGCGCCATGGCGACCGTATTCCTTGCGAAGCAGTTGAGTCTCGACAGGCTCGTGGCGATCAAGGTGCTTCCCAAGAAGTTCTCAAGTGACGCGAACTTCATCAACCGGTTCTACAAGGAGGGACGGTCCGCTGCCCAGTTGAACCACGCGAACATCGTCCAGGCCTATGACGTGGGCCAGGCTGGTGATCATCACTACTTCGTCATGGAATACGTCGAAGGCGAAACGGTCTACGACCGGACGAAGGCGGAGAAGCGGCTGCACGAGGCCGACGCGATCGACGTCGTCATGCAGGTTGCCCGCGCACTGCAGCACGCACACGAACGTGGACTGATCCACCGCGACATCAAGCCCAAGAACATCATGATCACCGGTCGGAACAATGTGAAACTTGCTGACCTGGGACTTGCCCGGGCGGTCGACGACGAAGCCGCGGCCAAGGCCGAAGCGGGCCGTGCCTACGGCACCCCCTACTACATCAGTCCCGAGCAGATCCGTGGCGAAGTCGACATCGGACCCCAGGCCGACATCTACGGCCTCGGTGCAACCTGCTACCACATGGTGACTGGACGCGTCCCTTTCTCCGGAAAGAACCCGTCGCAGGTCATGCACAAGCACCTGAAGTCCGAATTGACACCTCCCGATCACCTGAATCCTTCACTCTCGGCCGGCTTCTCACAGGTGATCGAGATGATGATGGCCAAGAAGAGGGAAGACAGGTACCAGACTGCCTCTGACCTCCTTGAAGACCTCGAACTCGTCCGCAAGAACGAGACCCCCCACTACGCCAGGCCGAAGGTCGACTTGTCGAAGCTGACCGTCAAACTCGGCCAGGCCAAGCCTGGAGAGGGCCATGTACGCGAGGGAAACAGCGGAAACTCACCCGTGACGGCGATCTCGATCACGGTCAACGTGGTCCTGGTGATCATCGTCATCGTGCTCATCCTGATCAACTTCAACTCCTGAAGCGCCGGGGCGATATCATGCCCCCATGCAGCTCTACATCGACACCGCAAGCATCGACGAAATTCGCGAAGCCGCCTCGATGGGCGTCCTCGACGGAGTCACGACCAACCCCAGCCTGGTTGCAAAGGAGGGCGTGGATTTCCATGAACGCCTCGGCGAGATCTGCCAGGCGGTTCCGGGACCGGTGAGCGCGGAAGTCATCGCGACCGAGCATGAAGCCATGCTCGACGAAGCGATGGCCCTGACCGAGATCGCGAGCAACATCGTGATCAAGCTGCCGTCAACCGTGGACGGACTTCGGGCCTGTCGAGCCTTGTCGGACAAGGGAATCAGGACGAACCTGACGCTCTGCTTCCAACCCCTGCAGGCGTTGCTTGTTGCCAAGGCCGGTGCATTCCTTGTCAGCCCCTTCCTCGGTCGTCTCGATGACATCGGGCAGGATGGCATGGAACTCATCCAGCAGATCCGGACGATCTACGACAACTACGGCTATGAAACGAAGATCCTCGCGGCATCCATCCGTCATCCACTGCACCTCGTGCAGTGCGCGATGCTCGGGGCGGATGTCGCAACGGTTCCATTCAAGGTCATCAAGCAGATGATGCATCACCCGCTGACCGACAGCGGCCTGGAGCAATTCCTGGCCGACTGGGCCGCGATGAAGAAGCCGAGCAACCAGCTCGCCTGACACGGTCGACTCAGTCGCTGACTCGCACGATCATCTCAACTTCAACGGCTGCCCCGATCGGAAGACTCACGGAGCCCACCGCTGCACGCGCGTGCCGCCCATTTTCCCCGAAGACCTCCTCCATGAGTTCACTGGCGCCATTGGCAACCTTCGGTTGGTCCGTGAACCCGGGGTCCGATGCAACGAAGACACCCAGGCGAACAACCTGCTCGACTCGATCCAGGTCGCCATCGAGATGATCCGAGAGGACGGCCAGGGCATTGATTCCACATTGACGAGCTGCCGCTGCAGCCTGTTCGAGGGTCACACTGCCAGGAACGGTGCCGCTGGCCAGCAGTGTTCCCTCGGAGAGTGGAACCTGTCCACTGATGAATACGAGTGATCCCGACTGGACAGCAGGCACATAGGCGGCAACAGGCCTTGGTGCCTCCGGAAGACTGAGTCCCAGGTCCCCAAGACGATCGAGAATTCGGCCCATCAGTCATTTCCTTGCTAAAAATCGGGGCTGCCGGCCATTCCACTTGACCGGCACCACGTCCCGGGTACCCTTAAGAGTGGATTACATTCCTACGAAGCCACCGTGGCTTCGGATCCGGTGCGGCAATCATACCGTGATCAACTGTTCTTCTTTGCCGGTACCCCCGGCCTGTTCATTCCCGCCGCTCCTGATCGACAATTCAGTCAGTTGACGTAGCGGGTGCTTTTTCGCCCTCGCCTGCATGGTTTGGTCCTGTTGGATCGTATGCTGCATGCATCGGGGCAGGTTCCTGCGACGCCAAGTGGAACAGGACGATTCCGTCCCGTGCTGTTGAAACCAGCCGAGACGTTCGTAGAAGAGGAACCGGCGTACGGTCCCAAACGTATTCATCCATGCTTCATAAGAAACAAACGGAGACGAACATGAAGACCAAGAGAGGATTTACCCTCGTAGAACTGATGGTCGTGGTTTCGATCATCGCCCTGCTGATGGGCCTGCTGCTGCCGGCCCTTTCCTCGGCAATGGCGACTGCTCGTGCCAAGAAGGACTCCGCGAACCTTCGTGGACTTGGCCAGGGCTACGGCGCCTATGCCAATGACTACAACGGTGCGTGGTGCATACCCGGTGAACTGAACCGTGCCCCCGTCTTTGTCGAGGGACTCGGGAACGTCTGCATGATCGGGCGTGGCGAAGCTCAACCCACCTACAACACGACTGGGTACCTGGGTTCAGCCATGATCGCGCAGAACTACCACACGACCGAAATCCATGTCTCGCCCTGCGAGAACAACAAGGACATCGGGGTCAAGGGCGAAATCGCCGAGAACGGCAACATCGTCGCCTATAACCACAGCCAGTGGGATCCATCCAACTGCTCGTACTGGGACCCTGGTTTCCGCGCCGACATGCGGAACCTGAATGATGGCAAGAGCCACACGTCCTACGCGAACCAGTCCCTGATGGGTGACCGTCTCATCGCCTGGAATGACACTGCCTCGAGCACGGACATCGTCCATTGTCTTCGAGGCACCGAGGAAGGCGCTGTCAATGATGACATAGAGGAAGGCCAGTTCACACGGTCTCCCGTCCTTGACTTCATGGGCCCCTCGGGCGCATTTCACGCCAACGCACTCTGGGGTGATTTCTCAATCACCAACATCCAGAACTTCTACCCGGCCAACTCCATCTACGAGGAGCGAATCAGCGGGTACGAGAACGGCATGAAGAAGGACAACATCTTTTCTGCTGAGTTCGTCGGTGCACCTGATGCAAACGGCAATCCCAGCAACCTGTTGTCCGGAGACAACTACCTCACGTACTCCTACCTGGTCGGCACACCGGACTTCCCGATGATGCTCGCCTCGTGGGACGAACTGTACGACTGAGTCATTTCGATGACTCGAATGGAGCTGCGACCATGACGCGTCGTGGATTCACGCTTGTAGAACTGCTGGTGGTCATCGCGATCATCGGCATTATCGTCGGCATCCTCCTGCCGTCCCTGGCCTCAGCCAGGGCGGCGGCGAGGCTTGTCGAGGAACAGAAGCGGGTGCGGACCATCCACGAGGGGTTCGTCAACTGGGCTTCGACCCACAAGATGCGCAAGCCCATACCCGGTCGCGAGAGAAGGCTGATGGACCCGGACCTCGGGAAGTTCGTTCCTGGCCGCGGCCCCGAGGACGCCTCCCAGAACGACCATGCTGCCATGCTTTCCCTGTGCATCATGGAAAACCACTTCACGACGCCCGACACGGTTTCGAACATGGAACCCAACCCGAATGTCTTCGTGTACGGGGACTACGACTACGACCTGTACACCCAGTACGGCACCACTCCCCAAGAACCCGGGACCTTCTGGGACGACGGGTTCAACAACGACATCACGTCCATCGGGGCAGGCAGCAACAACTCCTACGCGATCATGCCCCTTGCAGGCGTTCGCCGCAAGGAGCAATGGGATCGCCAGGCTGATTCCAACTTTGCGATCGTCGGCACGCGTGGACCTGCCAATGGAGACGAGTTCCTCCTGTCCAAGGAAGCCGGCGCTGACCAGTCGAATACCGCCAACTACCTGGGCCGCGAAGGCCAGTGGCGGGGGATCATCATCTACGGCGACAACCACACCGGTATGCATGAGAACTTCTACCCGGAAGCCTGCGTGTACCAGGACCCCGGCAGCAACGACTGGCTGGCGGACAATCTCTACGAGGCACAGGCCGCCTTCCCGGAATACAACTTTGACCCGCTCCTGGGTTCGGACATCATCCTCACGCACGTGAATGAAGTCACCGTCGTAGAGGAAAGCAACCCCTTCTACGTCGACTACGAACCGCTGCACGACTGATCCTTCACGGACTGCACCACCAAAACGCTCCGAAGATGCAATCCCCATGCCATTCTCTGCATGGGGCATATACTCAGTACATGCTCAACACCCACTGTCGAACAGGACGACTGGTTCGCATGATGACGCTGCTTGCCTGCGCAGTACTGCTTGCTGCGGGACAGGCCCCGGAAGAAGCTCCCGTTGTTCCCCTGCACCGGCAAGCCGACCACGCAACGATCATCACGATCAACGGACCGATCGACTCCATGACGGTGCAATCGGTGCGTCGACGGTTGTTGGATGCGATTGAAGATGGTTCGGATGCCATCGTCATCCAACTGGATACGCCCGGCGGCGAGCTGATGGCCACCCTGGAACTCTGCAGGATGCTCAAGGAGGATGCTCCAGGCAATACGACGGCCTGGATTGCACCACACGCATTCTCGGCAGGCACGATCATCGCCCTTGCCTGCAGGTCCATCGTGATCCAGCCTGGTGGAATGTTCGGTGACAGCGCCCCGGTAAGTCCGCTCGGCCCGATTCCACAGACCGAGCGGGCCAAGCTGGAGTCACCGATTCTCACGGAGGTGATCGACTCCGCGCGAAGGAATCACCGGGATGAACGCATCGTGCAGGCCTTCGTCAGCGTGGGCGTCGAATTGTGGCTGCTGCAGAACACGGACACCGGGGAACGCATCTGCGTCGATGCCGGCGAGTACGAGGCCATCTACGGAGAAGAACCACCCAGGACGATTCCCTCCATCACGCCCTCGAGTGAACTGGAGGGGCCCGGCGAGCATGCGATGACTCCCTTCTTCGAACAGTTCACCGGGCCGGGTGGCATTTCGACTCCGAGCAACCTCTCGTCACTGATGCAACGACCATCGTCACGACCACGACTGGGAAGTGAAGACAGGGAGGCATGGCAACTGGTCGAGCAGATCGTCTCCAACGACCGGCTCCTGGCGCTGACCCCGTCACAAGGCAGGGACTACGGACTCATAGACGGATTCGTCAAGGATGACGCGGACATGAAGCGATTTCTCGGTGCACGAACCATCACGACCCGGAATCGATCCTGGTCGGAAGCCATGACCAGCTTTCTTGTCAGTTGGCCTGTCCGACTGGTACTCATCGTGATGTTCATCGTCGGCTCCTTCATCGAGATGGCTGCGCCGGGCACGGGCATCTTCGGCGTGGGAGCTGCCGTTGCGCTGCTCATCCTGCTTGGTGCTCCATGGCTTGCAGGCATGGCGCAGTGGTGGGACATCCTCCTCGTGCTGCTGGGACTCCTCATGGTGGGAGCGGAACTGTTCATCGTGCCCGGTACACTGCTGGTGGGCGCAGCTGGAGCCGTATGCATGCTCATCGGGTTGGTCGGCACCTTCGTTTCAGGTGACATGTCCTCCACGGAAGCACTTGACGGCATCTTCCGTGGCATGCTTGTGGTCTTCACAGCCGTCGTCACCGCCGTGATCATCACCGCCACCATCGCCAAGCGTTTCGAGTCCAGTCAATTTGCCCGGCGATTCGTACTTTCAAGCACCGTCGGGTCGATGCGGGGCGCAGCCGGTGGAATAACACCCGGCACGGGTTCCCTGCCGGTAGGTACCGAGGGCATTGCCATTACGGACCTGCGTCCTGCTGGAAGAATTCGATGTGGAGATACTGTGGTCGACGCGGTATCCTCGGGTCGCTGGATCGAGACCGGCGCACGTGTCCGGGTTGTCCGGAGTGACATGATCCTCGAGGTGGAGGTCATCGAAACATGATGGAACTGCTTGCACAGGCAGCAACAACCGGGGCAACGACGAATGATGCCGCGCTGATCTGGGGATTCGTCCTGCTCGGCGCCGCCTTGATACTGTTGTTCATCGAGCTCTTCGTCCCCTCGGGCGGCATCATCGCCCTCTGCTCGGGGGTCGCCGTCATCGGGTCGCTTGTCGCCTTCTTCTCACATTCCCCGACGACGGGTCTCATCGCGCTGGTGCTGTACATCGTGATCGGACCGGTCGCCCTGTGGTTCGGATTCAAGTGGTTTGAATCTTCACCGATGGGCCGACGGCTGATCCTGGGAGCGGAAGACGACCTGCCGGGACGAACACCTGAAGAAGCCTATGCCGCCTCCAGCTCTGCGCAACATGAGCGTGCCCACGAACTTGATCAGTTCATCGGATCCCGGGGCATGACGGAAGGTGCCTTGCGGCCCGTGGGCATGGTCCGGATCGGCGAGCACAGGCACGAGGCGCTCGCGGAATCGGGCGTGATTGATGCAAATATCGAGGTGGAGGTCGTCGAGGTCTACGACAACCAACTGAAGGTCCGGCCCACGTCCTGATCAGGTAGAATGCCACGTCGCGACATGCCGTCGCTCAACGGAGCCCCCCATGGACCCGATTTCAATCATCGGCATCAGTATCGGTGGACTTGTCGTCCTGATGGTCCTGCTGTTCCTCTTCCAGTTCGTAGGCCTCTACCTGCAGGCCTGGGTCTCGGGAGCCAAGGTGAGTTTCTTCGGTCTCGTGATGATGCGATTCCGGAAGGTCAAGCCACGTCTCATCGTCGAGAACCGCATTACGGCAAAGAAGGCCGGGCTGGACATTCCAACCGACCTGCTTGAGGCGCATTACCTTGCAGGTGGCCGCGTGACCAATGTCGTTCGCTCGATGGTTGCCGCCGACAAGGCGCGCATCGAACTGCCGTGGGATATCTCGGCCGCGATCGACCTGGCAGGCCGCGACATTCTCGAAGCGGTACGAACCTCGGTCAATCCGAAGGTCATCGACTGCCCCGACCAGGCGCAAGGGCGTGCGACCATCGATGCAGTCGCCAAGGACGGCATCCAGTTGAAGGCACGTGCCCGCGTGACGGTCCGGACGAACATCGCCCGGCTTGTTGGCGGTGCAACCGAGGAAACGATCATTGCCCGTGTCGGTGAAGGCATCGTGTCGACCATCGGCTCGGCTGCCAGTCACCTCGCGGTGCTTGAGAATCCCGACAACATCTCCCGAGTTGTTCTCGAGAAGGGTCTTGATGCCGGAACGGCTTACGAGATCCTCTCCATTGACATCGCCGACATGGACGTAGGCGAGAACATCGGCGCGAAGCTCCAGGTACACCAGGCCACCGCGGATGAAAAACGCTTCCAGGCCGAGGCCGAGAAGCGTCGAGCCATGGCCGTGGCCCAGGAAGCCGAGTACAAGGCCGAGGTCGAGAAGAACAGGGCGGTCGTGATTCTCGCCGAGGCGGAGATCCCGAAAGCCATGGCTGATTCGTTCCGAAGCGGGAACATGGGGATCATGGACTACGAGCGACTTCGCAACATCCAGTCCGACACCTCCATGCGATCATCGATCGCAAAGGATGAACCCCAGCAACCCGACAGACGCTGAGGACCCCTCTGAAGAGGCTTCAGGCACTTCCCGGCCACATGATTGCCGGGAT
>JAYZBD010000040.1:0-11080 GCA_036339395.1 Planctomycetota bacterium
GGAATGATCCGTGATGATCAGGACACAGTCTGCATTCCCGAGAACCGATGCATCAAGATCGACGGAACGCATCTCGATGTCGTGATGACGCATCTCCGGGAACTCCGGGCAGTGTGGGTCGTGGTACGACACTTCAGCTCCACGCTCGATCAGAAGATCGATGATCGTCGCAGCAGGAGATTCACGTACATCATCCACATCAGGTTTGTAAGCGATGCCCAGGACCAGGATCTTAGAAGCCTGGAGTGGTTTTCCGTCCGTGTTCAACGCCTCCGCTACACGGTTGACGACGTAGATCGGCATATGTGCATTGACTTCACCCGCCAGTTCGATGAACCGGGTCGTGTGTCCCAGTTCACGGGCTTTCCAGGTCAGGTAGAAGGGGTCGATCGGAATGCAGTGTCCTCCGAGACCGGGGCCCGGGTAGAAGGCCTGGAATCCGAAAGGCTTGGTCGCTGCCGCGTTAATGACTTCCCAGATGTCGATGTCCATCCGGTCCAGGATCACCTTCAACTCGTTGACGAGTGCGATGTTCACCGCTCGATAGACATTTTCGAGAATCTTCGCCGACTCGGCGATTTCGGCCGAGGAGACCCTGTGAGCTTCGGCAACAACCTGGTCGTACAACAGCATTGCAAGATCCGTACTGACCTTGTCTACCCCGCCAACCAGTTTCGGTATTGCCGCGGTCGTGACTCCCTTTCGACCTGGATCTTCACGCTCGGGGCTGTATGCCAGGAAGAAATCCTCTCCGCAGGCAAGTCCCGATGCAGCAAGCAATGGCAGCATCTCATCCCGCGTTGTCCCTGGATAGGTCGTGGACTCGAGCACGACCAGTTGGCCGGGGCGAAGGGTTGATGCAGCAAGCTTTGTTGTGTCCAGGACGTAGCTCAGATCCGGCTCGTTATGAGCACCCAGCGGAGTCGGAACACACAGGACAATGACATCAGCAACTTCAAGACGTGTTGGATCCGAGGTTGCCGCGAAGCGATCGGACTCCGACAAGGCAACGTGCATTTCGTCGCCGAGGTGATGAAGATAGGTTTCGCCCGATTCTAGTTTCGTAATCTTGCGTTCATCGACATCGAAACCAAGAACGTTGAATCCAGCTTCGAGCACCGCATGCGCCAAGGGCATGCCGACGTATCCCATGCCCACGACCGCGATCGTCGCTGACTGCGTCTTCAATCGATCCTCGAGCAGTTGGGCCGGGGTTGCCTTCACGGCTCCGGTATGTCCTGGATCACTTGTAGTCATGTCGGAACGATCCTCACTGCTGCATGCACGCGGCATGCTGGTTCATGAAACTGACCACGGTGCTCGCTACATGCGAACGCTGCTCATCTGTCAAGTCCGGATAGATCGGCAGGGCTATTGTTTCCTGCGCAGCGCGGAACGATTCAGGGAGATCCTCGGGGGCATACCCCAGGTCTGCGAAACAATCCTGCATATGAAGAGGGACCGGGTAGTAGATCTCGCTTCCTATTCCCTGCTCGGACAGGTGTGCACGAAGTTCGTCCCGGAGTTCCCCGGGCACGCGAATCACGTACTGGTTGTAGATGTGCCGGGCCGGGGCGGGATTGGCATGCGGTGTTCGAAGCGGGAAGCCGCCTTCCGACAGCGGGGTCATCGACGTTGAAGCCCCCGCCTCGGCAAATGCCGCGTCATAGAAGGATGCATTGTCGATGCGGCCAGCGTGCCACTCCTCGAGGTGCTTGAGCTTCACCTTCAACACCGCGGCCTGGAGTGCGTCCAGCCTCGAGTTGATCCCTACTTCCTGGTGGTAGTACTTCGGTTCCATGCCATGGACCCGGAGAATCCGTATTCGTTCGGCGATGTCCGGGTCGGCGGTCGTACAGAGTCCACCGTCTCCAAAGCCGCCAAGGTTCTTGCTCGGGAAGAAGCTCCACGTCCCGACGGCTCCCCTGCTGCCAACCATTGTTCCGTGTGCATCGCGTGTACCAAGTGCCTGCGCAGCATCCTCGATGACTGGAACTCCATGTCGCTCTCCGATTTCCAGCATTGCATCGATGTCGCAGGCCTGGCCGTAGAGGTGGACAGGCATGATCGCCAGGAGGTTGTCACATTCTTCTGCCAGGGCAGCAGTGTGCTCTGGGCACATGTTGTATGTAACAGGATCGATGTCGGCGAATACAGGGGTCAGGCCGATGCGGGAAATCGCGCCACCGGTTGCAAAGAACGTATAGGACGGACAGATCACCTGGCCCCTGATACGAGGGACGCCTGGAAGGAGTGCCATCAATGCAAGGAGCAGGGCATCGGATCCCGAAGCACAGCCCAGTGCATGTGGCACTTCGCAATACTCCCTGCAGTCGGTTTCAAAGTCGCTGACTGTGGGACCAAGAATGAAGTACTGGCTGTCAACCACGGCCTGGATGGCAGCATCGATCTCGGCCTTCAGGGCCAGGTACTGGGGTTTCAGATCAAGAAGAGGAACATTCGGACCTTCAGCCACTGTGGAACTCCTTTGTGCCCGGAAAGTAGGCATTCTACACGGCGAACCTGTGCCGTGACACCAGGCCCCCTGTTGGCTCAGGACACCCTGTCCTGGACCCTGGAGCCTCCCGTGGCATGCGTGGGAATCGACTCGATGTGCGGTGACGCGGCTGTCGAGCCCGGCTGGTTTCCCCCGGAAGTTGGTTCATATCCCTTTACGCATTCCACGAGCAGGGCCCTGATGCCCGCTCCGTCGTGGGCCTCACAGGCGTCACGAAGTTTCCCGAGAATCCGCTCGACTTCCTTCCATGGCAGGTCCTCTTCAACCGCTCGTGAAATCTGGGGATGCGTGGTTGCGCTCGTATTCTCTCCGAGTATCAGTTCCTCGTAGAGCTTTTCTCCTGCACGCAATCCGATGTACTCGATCTCGATCTCGCCCCCGGGATTTTCAGGAGTTCGCTCTTCGTATCCAGCCAGTCGAATCATCGTCTTGGCAAGGTCGGCAATCTGGATTGAAGGACCCATGTCGAGGACGAAGACGCCTCCCTGCTCCCCCATTGATCCGGCCTGGATGACGAGTTGGGCCGCCTCGGGAATGGTCATGAAGTACCGGGTGACATCGGGATGTGTAACCGTCACGGGCCCCCCGGCCTGGATCTGTTCCCTGAACAGGGGAACGACCGAGCCCGAGGAATCAAGAACATTCCCGAACCTGACCATGCAGAACTTCGTTGAACAACCACGTTCGGAGATGCCCTGGAGGATCATCTCCGCGAAACGTTTCGTAGCTCCCATCATGTTGGTCGGACGAACTGCCTTGTCGGTCGATATGAGAACGAATCGCTCCACTCCCTCTGCAACGGCTGCTTCTGCAAGATGCAGGGTGCCGAGCACGTTGTTCCTTGCTCCCTCGACGATGTTGTGCTCGACGATCGGGACATGCTTGTAGGCGGCGGCGTGGTAGATGGTCTGGGTGCCGTGTTCCCTGATGAGTTCACGCATCAGGTCTCCGTCCTTCACATCTCCGAGCTTTCCGATGATCTCGACATCCAGTCCCTCCGACACGGTCAACTGGGCAAGCGACTTCTCTATGCCATAGAGGTTGAACTCGGAATGGTCGACAAGGACCAGCCGTGTCGGCTGCAGGTGGATGAGTTGGCGGCAGAGTTCCGAACCGATCGATCCGCCGGCTCCACTGACGAGAATCGATTTTCCCGTTGCGCAGGCATGAAGCAGGTGGGCATCGGGCTCAACCGGTTCACGACCGAGCAGATCCTCGATGAGGATCGGGCGGAGTTCATCAAAGCGTGCCGATCCGGCGACGAGTTCCTCGAGACCCGGGATGGTGAACACCTTTACCGGAAGGGTCTTGAGCTGGTTGACGATCTCCAGGCGACGATGGCGATTGGCCGAAGGCATCGCGAGAAAGATGCTGGATACCTTCTTCCTACGAACGATACGTGACAGTTCGGTCGGAGGAGAAATGGGAATGTCACGCAGGGTGTTTCCCCACAGTTCTCGATCATCATCGATGAGAGCTACAGGCTGGTACTCGACACCATGCACCAGCGCTGAAACGAGTCGTGCTCCCGCCTGCCCGGCCCCGTAGATGATGACTGGGTCACGGTGAACAACGCTTCGAGACCGGAAGTAGCCGCGAACAAGCAGCCTGCCTCCACCCACGAACAAGCAAAGCACGAGCCAGAAGTAGATCGGCGTCCGCCCTGGAAGGAAATTCTGTCCACTTTCGGGCCTGAGGCTTTCAGGGAGAATGGACTTGCTGATGCCCAGCTCGATGAAGAAGTAGGTCGCGAAAAGGATTCCGGTTGAGAATGATGCGGCGACGGCAAGGTCCAGGGCGAATTTAGGCCCGATGTACCTGACAACCGTCCTGTAGAACTTGAGGAACCTGAAGATCACCACCGAGAACGCCGGGATGATCAGGAGAACCCACCAGACCTGGATCAATCCATGATCTCCGGGCGTCAAGGTAAATGCAGCGACGATTGCAAGAGCAACCGTTATGGCGTCCAGTCCGACGAAAATGAGACGCTTCGTGTATCTCGAGAAGGGCTCGACATGGCCTACCGCCCAGTCAACCACGTCCATGAAACGGGCACAGCCCTTCAGGATGGATCGCTTCACGGCCCGGCGGACCTGGTCGATGCTCTTGAACATGGATGCGATTGTATCCCTCCAACTATCCAGGACACCTCTGGAAATCGCGATTCGCCAGTTCATGTATCGGCAAACCGCCGCTCCAGGCCCAAGAAGCCGGTTGGCTCTTCAGGTGCGACGAACCATCGGACAATCGGGTCCGACGGTCACTGTCCGTCCTGTTGATGCGTCCGAGCACGCCACCCCTGCAGTCGACAGGGAACCGGTAGCCGTCAAACTGGTTCCCGATGCAGTACGCCGTCCCCAAGGGTGTACACATCCCCCGTATGAGCACAACTGCATGAACCGGAACCCTCCAGGGGAAGATCGAGTTGCTCCCCGAAGGCACTCATCCAGCCAATCTGTCTCGCTGGAACGCCGACGACCAGCGCGTGATCGGGAACATCCTTGTTGACCACCGCCCCCGCCCCGACGAAGGCGTTCCGACCGATGGTGACCCCACAGATGATCGTGCAATTCGCACCAAGCGTTGCCCCCTGCCTCACGATGGTATCGAGGTATTCATCCTTCCTCGTCACGGCCGAGCGTGGGTTGTACACGTTTGTGAAGACCATGCTCGGGCCACAGAAGACGTCATCCTCGAGGATCACGTTGTCGTAGACAGAAACGTTGTTCTGGATCTTCACGTTGTCGCCGATTGAAACCCTGTTTCCGACGAACACGTTCTGGCCCAATGAGCACCCGCGGCCCAGGACGGCTTCTGGACACACATGCACAAAATGCCAGATGCGACAATCCTCGCCGATGGTTGCTCCATCATCGATGATCGCGGATTCATGAATGAAAGGTTCAGCCATCGTGCTACCTCATCGTTCCAGTGGCAGGTGGATCATCTCGCCAGTCTCAGCAGACCTATAGGCTGCTATGAGGAGTTCAAGGCTGTTGAGACCCTGCTGTCCATCCGTCATCGCCTCGGCCTCTCCACGAAGTGCCTCGATGACATTCCTGTAGTAGGGAGGGTGTCCGAAACCATATACCGAGCCGGTTTCATACGACGCCTCCCGAATAGACGCATCGTCGGGGTGCTCATCTGCAAATGACCATTCCTGGATCTCGTTGACAGCTACGCCGCCAACTCGAACCGAACCGTTCTGCCCGAGAATCGTGATGGATCCCTCGAGATTCTTTGGGTAGGTCAGCATGGTCACGTTGACGCTGCCGAGGCCACCGTCCTTCCATCGAACATTGATGATGCCCGTATCCTCCATCTCGATCTTCCGCTCGAGTGTCGCCGTGATCGCGTGAATCGCATCGATCGGACCAATGAGCCAGTCAAGCAGATCAATGTAATGGCTCGCCTGGTTCATGAAAGCACCCCCATCGAGATCTCGGGTGCCTCGCCAGTCGTCCGCATCATAATACTCCTGGGGCCTCGTCCAGAAGACATTGATGTTCACCATGTAGATCTGTCCGAATCGTCCCGAATCAACCGCCCTTTTCAGAAGCTGAAGCGTCGCATTCAGGCGATTCTGCTTGACCACGAACAGGCGAACGCCCCCATCCTCACAGGCTTTGACCATGTCGAGACCATCCTGCCAGTGCGTCGCCATGGGCTTCTCGGACATGACATGAACACCGGCCTTTGCACAGCGGATGGCGTGATCCGGATGAAGACCGCTGGGGGTGCAGATGGTCACGATGTCCGGAGATGTCTCCTTGAGCATGGTCTCGAGGCAGTCGAAAGTTGGGGTGCCTTCTGGAAGATCGGCTGATGCAAGGGCTGCTTCGTTCGTGTCACAGGCTCCCACAAGTTCCAAATCTTCGGCGTGTACTGCGATCGCCTCCAGGTGCTTCCCGGAAATACGGCCCGTGCCGAGAATCGCGATTCGTATTGGTCGATCAGTAATGGACATTCAAACTGGAATCCTGCGAATGAGGAGAAGGAGCGGGAAGGATATCCGGGCAATGCCGGCACTGCACATCAGCCTGCAGCAGCCCCGTGGAGGGCCTCGGCAACGCGTTCTGCAAGAACACCCATGTTGAACTGGTTGAGAACTGCGGCTCGGCCCCGCTCGCCCATTGCAACTCGTTCTTCCCTTCCAAGTGCTTTCATGTCGATAAGAGCTGCTGCCAGTGCCTGTGGATCTCCCGCTGCGACGGAAACTCCGGCACCAGAGTCGACCACTGGATTGACCGGCGTGTCAACCGCCGTGATAACGGGGCGACCTGCTGCCATGTAGTCGAACATCTTGTTTGGTGATATTCCATACCTGAAGACTCTGCCAGGCTTCAGGGGAAGAAGGCACGCATCCGCCTCCTGGAGCGTGGCGTAGATGTCCTTCTTGGGAACCGGATCATCGAACTCGACAACTTCAATGGCCTTCATTCGCGCATGATTCTGCAGGGATACCTTCAGGGGACCATCTCCGACGAGTCGGATACGAAATGCATCGGCCCCAGTGTCATCCTGGAGAATCCGCCCTGCTTCAACTACGCATTCCAGGCCATTTGCAAGACCATGAGCCCCGGCGTACATCGCCGTAAACGGCGCCTCCCCTGGGGGAGGATGTGGCGCAGGGACATGCTGAGGGTCGATCCCGTTGGGTATCCAGGTAATGGCATCCCTGAGGCCCCCCTTCGCCACGATGTGTTGTTCCGAACCGGGCAAGAGCGTGAAGATGCAGGAGGCCGCCCGGTAGATGCGACGCTCGAGAATCCCCATGTGCAGCACCGCTGGATTCCACCTCGACACTCCGGCGACATCGACGATCGACTCGGGCCAGATATCCCGGATTTCACAGCAGAACGGCACCTGCATTCCTGCAGCAAGCCGCCTTGCTGCATCGGCAGCATAGAGATGCGGCGATGATCCCACGATGACATCGGGGCTTGGAATCTTGTCCATCGAGGCGAAGCCTGGCAGGCGTGCGGCAAATGAACGCATGTTGCGCAATTTCGCGATTGGATTCTCGGCATAGGCCCGGGTGCGGAGCCAGGCGTACCTGACGCCGTCACGCATCTCGACCCGCCAGTCTTCTCCGGGATCAAGACGATCCTTCAGGAGCGAGTAGTGAAAACTCGATGCAAGGAGCGTTACATCGATTCCATGATCCCCCAGCAACCTCGCCAGGGTGTGATGCCTCGTTCCACCTGGTTCATCCAGGGAACAGGCGTAGTGGTTGACCCACCAGCAGTTCATGCCTGGACACGGGCGTGCACACCTGCAAGCGCTTCCATGATTCGTTCTCCTGCATGACCATCTCCGTATGGCTCGACGGGATCACCCCTTGTCCCGATGGCTGCGGAGACACCCTCGATGATCGACATGGAATCGAGGGGTGGGACAATCCTGTTCCACCCGGACTCAACCAGTTCTACCCACTCGGTTTCATCACGAAGGGTCACACAGGGCGTGCCGTGGAAGAATGCTTCCTTCTGAACCCCGCCCGAATCGGTCATGACCAGCGATGCCTCTCGTTCAAGAGTGATCATCTCGAGGTAGCCCATGGGTTCGTGTACAGAGACGGAAGATTCAAGTCGACCAAGATCGCCGCTGCGTTCCAGCATCTTCCGGGTTCTCGGATGCAGTGGCAGAATGATCCGATGCTCCTTCCCGAGTACCTCGAATGCCTCGACCAGGGCGGCAAGCCGTGTTGGAACATCCGTATTCTCAGCTCGATGCAGGGTTGCAAGGATGAAACCACCGGGCTTCACACCCAGCTCGGACAGAACGGCGTCGGTATCAGCCAGTTGACTCGAATAGAAACGGGCCGCGTCATACATGACATCCCCGACCTGAACGATGCGGGAGTCACCAATCCCCTCAACGCCGAGATTCCTGGTGGCCGTATCAGTGGATGTCAGGTTCAGGGTCGAGAGATGATCCGTGAGGACTCGATTGAGTTCTTCCGGCATGGCGCGGTTGAATGATCGCATCCCTGCCTCGACATGCGCAACGGGGACGTGCAGTTTCGCGGCGGCAAGAGCACCGGCGATCGTCGAATTGGTGTCCCCGTAGACAAGAACCCAATCGGGCCTGTCATCGAGAATGAGCCGCTCGATCGCCTCGAGCATGGCCCCGGTCTGCGCTCCATGGTGGCCCGAGCCTATCTCGAGGTGATGCTCTGGCTCGGGAATCGAAAGCTCCTCGAAGAACAAGGAGGACATGTTCTCATCGTAGTGCTGCCCCGTGTGGACGAGGATCTCCCTGGCCCCGTCAACAGCTGCTGCAAGCCGCGACACGACGGCAGCCTTTATGAACTGGGGGCGTGCCCCGACGACGGTCATGATGGTGAGTGAATCTGCCATGCTGTACGGGTGTTGACACATTCTATCGACAGTTGGGGAGGGGGGAAGAGGATCGCAATCCGCTGCTGCAAGCGGGTCGGTTAGGATGGAGCACACCGGCATCCGCATGATCCGCGAGGAGATGAAATGACTGCAACCGGAATGCTCACATTCAGCGATATATTCGATCGGTACTGGAGTGATGACTTGTTCCGACACGAGTTCCTCAATGATCCTTCCGCCACGCTGAGAGACACCCAGTTGATGAACGTCGATGGCATGGAGATGGAAATCGTGGATCACAAGGAAAACATGATCCACCTGATCTTCCACTCGGACTCCCCTGACAAGATCCACCTCGTCTCGCATCGGCATCCCCGTCTTTCTGATCGCGGGTGATGGTGGGCGTGCTGGTTCAACTGCTTCCTCTCTGCATGCTGCTCCAGCAGGTGGATCACATCACGGCCCCTCCCGGATTCATCGTCGAACAGCTCACCGAAGCAGCTGATGAACATGGGTCATGGGTATGCATGGACTTCGACTCCAGCGGCCGCCTGGTCATTGCACCGGAGCGAGGTCGATTGCTTCGGTTGACATTCTCAGGAAACGAAGTGGAAACAGAACGTTTTGATGCGCCTGTTGAACGCGCACAGGGCCTTCTCCACCACGGCAACAGCCTGTACTGCAATGTAAATGCTCCACTGGATGAAGGCGGTGGCCTCCATCGTCTCCGGGATCTTGACCAGGATGGTTCATTTGAAACCCACGAACAACTCGCACGATGGGATTGGGGCGGAGAGCATGGTGCACATGCAATCGTGCTCTCTCCAAGCGGAGATTCTCTCTACCTCGTACATGGAAACCATGTACGACCGCCCGAAGACATCCTGGAAACATCACCTCTTCGCAATTGGGACGAGGATATTCTCCTTGAACGACTCTGGGATCCACGTGGTCACGCCGTAGGTCGCATGGCACCGGCTGGGTACGTGATGGAAGTTGATCTTGACGGCACGTCATTCCGGTTGATCGCCGGGGGACTTCGCAACGCCTATGACATCGCATTCAACGAGGATGGTGAGTTGTTCACCTACGACGCCGACATGGAGTGGGACATCGGGACGGGTTGGTACAGGTATCCCCGGATCGTGCACGTCGTCTCCGGAGGAGAGACGGGATGGCGAGGTGGCAGCGCAAAATGGTCCGATGCATGGCCGGATGTGAATCCGCCCGTGGTCGAGACTGACGTCGGTTCGCCGACAGGCATCCGCTTCGCCCATGACACCTCCTTCCCGGAACCCTGGCGATCCGCCCTCCTCGTCGGCGACTGGTCCTGGGGCCGCGTTCTTGCTGTCCACCTTCAGCAGGATGGCGCAGGGTGGAAGGGGACCATCGAGCCGTTCATCAAGGGTCGACCGTTCAATATCACGGATCTTGATGTCGGCCCGGATGGACACCTCTACTGCATCACCGGTGGTCGTGGAACCTCCAGCGCTCTCTACCGCGTCAGGTGGACCGGGGATCGATCCACTGAACTCGACGCCGTTGTTCCAGGCGTCGATCGGACCCGGTTGATCAGGCGGATGCTTGAATCGTGGCATGGGGATGCCGATCCCGGTCGCCTTGATGACCTGTACGTCGCGCTGGGGCATGATGACCGCTCGATCCGGTTTGCAGCACGAGTTGCGCTTGAACGACTGGATCCAGACTCCTGGTCAACATCGGCATTGCAGGAGAGTGAACACCGTCGCGCAATCGAGCTCCTTGTTGCACTGGCGAGGGTCGGCAGTGACCTGCAGAGAGCCCGTGTCATTGAACGTGTCGAAGAACTGCTTGGGGATTCGGTGACGCCCAAGCAGGAAATCGGGCTGTTGCGCGCAGCCATGATCGCGCTGTCTCGAAGGGAATCGTTTCAACAGGAGTCCCTTGAATCACTTGGCGAGATTATCGTGCAGGACTATCCCACGGGCATGCTTGACCTTGACCGCCTTCGTGAAACACTCCTGGTCGCCATGGATCATCCCGATGTGGTCCCGTTGACTCTTGACGCCATCGACAACACGTCCTCGCACGCTGCACAGCTTCAGTACGCTCTTCCCCTTCGACTGGCAACGCACTGGAGCGAACTGGACCGTGCCCGATTCCTCGAGTGGACGCAGGGAGCAAGGCGTTTCGAGGGTGGCCTGAGCATCCAGGGGTTCGTCGAGGGTATTGCTCG
>JAYZBD010000041.1:0-4707 GCA_036339395.1 Planctomycetota bacterium
GACCCCGTTGAAGCCGACGGTGATCAGGTAGCCGCCCCAGACACCAAGCAGGTCCGAGTAGATCGTCAGAAGCGGCGTCATGATGACGCATGCAACCACGCGTGGCACCACCAGGTTCAATACCGGATCACTGCCCATGGCACGCATCGCGTCGAGTTGTTCCGTGACCCGCATGGTGCCCAGTTCGGCGGCCAGAGCACCACCGACCCGTCCAGCGACCATGACGGCTGCGAGGACCGGGCCGATCTGCTTCACGACCGAGACGTTGATGATGCCCCCGAGGCGACCTTCCATGCCGAAGGCCTGGAACTGGTTGAAGGTCTCCAGGGCGAGGATCATCCCGATGAAACCGCCGGTGATGGCGACCACCGGGATGGAGGCGACGCCCACTGCGTAGAGTTGCGGCCTGAGGAGTCGCCAACGACCCCAGCTGCGGGGCCGGCTGACCAGCCAGTTGAAGGCCAGGGCGGAGAAGATCATGAAACGGCCGAAGCCGGCGATACCCAGGTATACCCCCTGGCCGACGCGTGCCGTGCCATGGTAGACCTTCAGCATCGATGCACCCCGTCCGTCTCGATCACTTCATCGGTTCATCCGTGTCCACGGTTGCCGTGACGGTCGTTTCGCTTGCTACGGTCTCCGTGGCCTCGGTTGTCGCCATGTCCTCCGTCGTCGACATCGTGTCAGTCATCGACGAGAGATAGATCTCGACACGCCGGTTGGCCGCCGTGCCCCCGGGTTGGTTTTCTATGAGTGGGCGATACTCGCCCCAGCCTGCAACCTGCACGCGATCACTGTCGATGCCTGCATTGACGAGTACGTCTCGAACAGCAATGGCCCTGTGCACTGACAGGTGCATGTTCGTCGGGTGCTGGTTTCGAGAGTACTTGGGCTGTACGTCATCGGTGTGACCCTGGACATAGAGTTCGAAGCCTGTTCCGGAGCCCGAATCGAGAATCGAAGCCAGCCTTGAAAGAGATTCAGAACCTTCTGGATTCACGACATCCTTGCCGGAGTTGAAGGTGAGATCGCTGTCGAAGCGGAGCATGCCCGAATCGGCATCAAAGGTAATCTGGTCCGGGTACTCGCTTGCCAGTTGGGACAGGGCGATCTGCATGTCCTGGGGCAGGGGGCCGATGTTCATTTCACTGACCATCAGGGCCATGTCCCGGTTGTTCTTGGCCAGGTTGTCGACTGTTCCGCCGAGCAGTTCGTACTCTTCCTGCATCTTCATGAGGTCGGCAGCGGCAGCGGTAAGTTGCTGGTCGCGGTTGCGGAGCTTGGCTTGCATGCTGTTTCGGTCATTGGTGACCTCAAGCAGCTGCTCCTGGAGCGATCGCTTGACTTGAAGGAGTTGGTCATACTTGTCTTGCTGCACGCATCCGCCTGCAAGGAGGGGTACGAGGACAGCAGACATAGCGCACGTGGTGGGAAGGAAGCGTGCCATGAGAGGTTATCCCGATGTTCTGGTGGTAACGTGTTGTCGCACAAGCGGCTTCCGTGCCGCGAGGCATGTCATTTACAGTGTACCGTCCAGTTGGCCCATGTGAAGCCTGTGGACAAAATCCTGGACGAAATCACGCGAAGGCCGACATGACCCAAGTCCCGACAGATTCCGAACTTCGACTCCTCCAGGCTGGGGCTGTCATCGATGCTGCAGGCGTCGAAGCCCAGCCGGGGGTCCTGCTGGTTCGTGGCAACGAGGTCATTGCGGCAGGAACACCCCCGGAGGTAGGGGACGTTTCCGAGGCCACGGTCGAGGACTGTCAAGGCGATGTCCTCCTGCCGGCCTTGGTCAATGCCCATGCGCACCTGGATCTCAGCGGGATCGGTCCGAGGCCCTTCGATGGCCACTTTGATACCTGGCTGGCAGCGATCCGTGCCCATCGAATGGAGCAGGATGCACCTGCACTGGAAGCGGACTTCGCTCACGGGATCAGCCTGAGCTTCGCTGGTGGCGTGGCTTTCATTGGTGACATCCTTGGTCGAGGGAGTGATGTCGGCGTGGGCCTGCTTCAAGCAAGTTCACTGGAAGGGACGTGCTTCCTTGAATGCATGGGTCTGGGTTTGGCACAGGAGCAGTCCATCGAGACCATCCAGGAACGGGTTGCAGGCATGCAGCCTGGTGAGCATGGCATCCGCATCGGTGTCTCGCCGCATGCGCCCTATTCCTGTGGCCCTGCACTCTACGAAGCATGTGCTGCACTTGGGATTCCCCTTGCAACCCACCTGGCCGAGAGCCTGGAGGAAGAGCAGGTGCTCTCCGACGCCAGCGGACCATTCCGCGAGTTGGCCGAGCACCTTGGTGCCTGGAACGATGCAACCACCATGCCCGGGTGTCACCCGGTCGAGGCGCTGCGGGGGATCATCCAGGAGCGACCTGTTCTTGCAGTGCACCTGAACTACATCGAGGAAGCGCACCTTACGTTGCTGGCCGATGCAGGGACGCGCGTGGTCTACTGTCCCCGGGCAAGTGACTACTTCGGGCATCCACACGCAGGCAGGCCGGATCATCGATACATGGACATGCTCAACGCGGGCATGTGCGTCGCCCTGGGGACCGATTCGTTGCAGTGCCTGGACACGCCCGAGCGCATCTCGACCCTGGACGAGATGCGTCACCTGCATGTTCGTGATGGGGCAGATCCAATGGCCCTGCTCTCCATGGCGACCGTACAGGGAGCCCGGGCCCTGGAACTGGATCCGAGCCTGGTGAGTTTCTCGCCAGGGCCAGTTGCAGGTGTCATTGCCGTGGATGTCTCGGGGGGAAGAAGTGGGGGGCTGGCAGGCGTGTTGTCGACCCGTGGAGCACCTCGCTGGGTCGTTGATCCCGGGCAATGAGCATCCTGAAACACCTCGGGCGGGCATGGCGGATTGCACGTGTTGTTCCAATCGTCATTTGATCCTGCTCGACCTGTTGGACTCCGTGCGTCGCTGGAAAATCGTTCATTGCAGGTCCATGAAGGGCATGAATTCGTGGAATTCAATGTTGACGGGGGTCACTGCCCGATATCATGGTGCTGGAGCAAAGAGATCTGCATGGCACATCCAACGCAACAAGTCGATTGGCGAGCAATGGTTCACGCAGCAGGGCCCTATCCCCTGCCCGCGTTCAATTTCGTGCAGGAGGGCCTGACCTTCACCTCGAAGCAGGTCTTCGATGTTGCAGATCCCACGTCATTGCAGGAGATGGATCGCCATGTCAGCGGCCAGGAACTGTGCATGGGCCTGAAGAACTTCGCCCTCGATCAGTACGGCATGATGGCTCCGGTCGTTCTTGAGCGGTGGAACATCAAGCGGACGGATGATTTCGGTCGCATCGTCTTCGCGATGATCGACGCGGAACTGATGAGCAGCAGCAATGACGACACGCTGGATGATTTCCATGCCGTCTTCGACTTCCACGATGTCTTCAGCCACAACGAGTTGCTCGGCTGCATCGGTGGCGGGTCGAACAACTGACCGTACATTCAACCCTTTGACGTAATCACGGTCGGCATCAGCCGGCCGATGTTGTTTTTGGCTTCCAGAGTGGGCTACTTGCGTTTCTTCCGCTGCTTGAACTTCTTCTTCACGCTGCTGGTCTTGGTGCTCTTGCCACCACGGCCCATCCCGGCCAAGGCGCTCATGTCCGGCATGCCCATGCCCGACATCGCCGACTCGGGGTCCGCCCCGGCCTCCTTCATGGCCTTCATCTTCCCCAGCATCCCCATGCCGGCCATCTGGCTGGTCATCTTCTTCATCATCTGGAACTGCTTGAGCAACCGGTTCACGTCCGTATTCGACGTGCCCGAGCCCCTGGAAATCCGCCGCACGCGTGACTTGTTGATGAGCTTGGCATTCTCACGCTCATCGTCGGTCATTGAACCGACCATCGCCTCGAGGCGATCAAGCTGCGATTCGTCCACGTCCATGTTCCGTATGGCCTTGCCCACTCCCGGCAACATGCCAAGCAATGACTTCATCGAGCCCATGCGGCGGATCGACTTGATCTGCTTGATGAAGTCGTTCATCGAGAACTCGCCCTTCATCATCTTCTCCGCCAGGGCCTCCGCCTCGGCTTCGTCCACCTCGTCCTGTGCCTTCTCCACCAGCGAGACCACGTCGCCCATGCCCAGGATCCGGCCAGCCATGCGTTCCGGGTGGAAGGGCTCCAATGCATCGAACTTCTCGCCCGTTCCGATGAACATGATGGGCGTGCCCGTGACTTCCTTCACCGAGAGGGCGGCGCCTCCACGTGTATCCGAGTCGAGCTTCGTGAGAATCACGCCATCCATCGTCAACCGGTCATGGAAGGTCTTTGCCGAGTGCACGGCATCCTGGCCGACCATGGCATCCACGACCAGCAGCACCTGGTGGGGTTGCACCGCGCGTTGAATCGCGTGCAACTCGTCCATGAGTTCATCATCAACATGCAGGCGGCCGGCCGTGTCGATGATCAATACGTCGTGCCTTTCGGCCCGTGCCTTTCGTAACGCATTGATGCAGACCTCGACCGCTGCGCCAACGGCCTTGCCATGCTCGCCGCACTTCTCCGGTTCGCCATGAAACTCCACGGCAGCCTGGCCCTTGGCGTCGGCCTCGACGCCCTCGACCACGACACGCAACTGCTCGACGGCCGCCGGTCGCTGCAGGTCGGCCGCTGCCACGAGTGTCTTCTTTCCACGCTGCTTCAACCAGGCGGCCAACTTGCCGCAGGTCGTCGTC